>DASVCY010000139.1:0-8263 GCA_036381375.1 Nitrososphaera sp.
TTCAATAATATCTGGGCCGTCCCACGGCAACCTTACTGGCTCCAACGCCACTCTCACCTACACTCCTGACGGTAACTTCTCCGATACAGACAGCTTTACCTTTGTAGCAAGCGACGGTACCAATAACAGCACTGAAGCCACTGTCTCGATTACCATAAATGCGGTAAACGACGCGCCGGTTGCGAACAACCAAAGCCTTTCAACAGATGAAGACACGCCGCTGCCTATAACGCTTAACGCTACTGATGCCGAGGGCAGCCCATTGACTTTCATACTTGTCACCCTGCCGGAAGACGGAGCCATATCGGGGACAGTCCCCAACCTGACATACACTCCAAAGGCCGACTTTTTTGGCACAGACGAGCTTACTTTCACAGCGGACGACGGAGGAGATGCCACCGGCAACACTGCAACCATTTCGATAACCGTGAATTCTGTGAATGACTTGCCGGTAGCCGACGCGGGAGCGGATCAGAGCGCGCCGGAGAACGTCACCGTGACTCTGGATGGGTCGGCAAGCTCTGACGTTGAGACAGACAGCAGCAGCCTCACATATTCGTGGACCCAGACGGCCGGCCCGTCTGTGACGCTATCAAATCCAAATTCAACGACACCCGCATTCACTGGACCTTCGTCGTCTGTCACTTCAGGCACTACTGTCCTCACGTTCCAGCTGGTGGTAAACGACGGCATCGCAGACAGCGCGCCTGATACCGTAAATGTGACTGTGCTGGCGACCAGCAGCAGCAATGATGATGATGATGATGAAGAAGAAGACGATGATGACGACGATGATGATAGATCGAGAAGAAGAAGTGGAGGTGGTGGTGGCGGCAGCGGCCCTCCGGTCAACCTCTCTGTGTATCCACCATCGCACTTCAAAGACAGGCCGCTAGATAGAGTACAGATACTTGGCTCTCTATTCTACCGGCAGGACAACCCTGATGTCTCTGTCACATATGCTTTTGAAGGCAGCACACTTGCCATATCCACTACATTGAAGAACTACCAGAACGTTGAGCAGCAGCTCACAGTCATCGTGCAGGTAAGTGACGATAAAGGCTCTACAGTTCATGTTGGTACTATCGATGTTACTCTTGGCTCTGGACAGACGACTACGGTGTCGATGCCCTGGACCGTGCCGTCGCAATCATCGTCATCATATTACACAGTCAAGGTGCTTGTCTGGTCGAGCATGGAGAGCAATCCCGCAGCGCTGGCCGTGCCGTACCATGCAGTGATAAGCATCATTTAGTAGATTTCCTTTTCTTCTGTACGAACGCGCTGGAAAATAAGAGGGTAATAGCTTGCGCTATGCGCTCGAGGGCTTGCGCCTGATACGATTATCGAGGCGTTGCAGGGCATCCTTTCTGGTTATTCCGTAAAAGATGTTATTACAATACGGGCATCTGATGAATTATTTGGCGCCTTCTAACGGATTTCACTAAAGGCCGGCTCTGCCCTGCCCTCTGTGCGGCCATACATCTTTTTGTTTAATGTGTCCTTTATTTGCCTGCATTGATGTGATCACCGTGATGACGATGACGATGATTGTATTGCTGCTGTTGCCGCCGTCATCGCCATCACTGTTGCGTCATCATGGTCAGTGGTTGTCGCAGGTGCTACGACGTACACTGGCAACCTGCCAAATGATTTGACCCTAACAGACCCGTTGTGTTTCAGCCTGCGGAGCGGCGTGCGTATGCTGTTTTGGCAATAGCCACGAGCACACAGGTAGTCCCTTATCTGCGAATATGTGGCCTGTCCGCCAAGGGCCCTTATCGCGAAATATACTTCCATCTGCCCCATCTATGACGGATCACCTCTTCGGTTGCTTTTGAGGTCGTGATATTTGGTCAATGAAATTATGACTGTAATATTCCTCATGATATTACAGTAAGATATAGGAATATATAACTATAATCCCGTAAATTATAAGATACAATTTGTTTGGCTCTACAAATGGGTACCTTTATAATATAGTATTATAATGTATAATACAGTAAATGGTAAAAGGTTGGACGGTCATAACGGTTCGTGACGGAATCAAGGAAAAACTCGTCTCCATGTATGAAAATGATCCAAAGCGACCAAAGAACCAAAAATTCTCTGCGTATCTTGAAAACCTGCTGACAGATTATGTCGAATATCATGAGAAGCTGCGGCAGTATGGCCCCTTCGTCGAATACAAAGACAAGCGGGACAACTACATCGAACTTTACGACTATAGAAAGCACCAGTATGTCAATGTGTACGTGAATGACAAAGAAAAGCAGCTACGGTGCGACATGGACAATAGCAACGATTGCTATCATGTCGGGTTTTGTTATGCCACAAGAGAAGTATACGAGATATTAATTGATCATGGATTCAGACCGCCGCGAAGGATTTCCTGATGGACATGCTCTTGATTCGACCGCCGGCGCATGCGTCTTGTCCTGGATATCGTGCAGGTGGTCAAGCTGGAGTTGAAATATTTCAGATCCATTCTGGAATCTTCTTTATTGCCAAAATATGTTGCCTCTTTGTAATGCAAACATGAATGACCCATTAGACATCAACGTAACTACTTCTGTCAGGTTTTCAGTGCTCATGCCTGTGTTCGGCTGTATGGGAGTGGGCGTGGGCATGAATCATCCCTGCATGCGAGTGTGTATGATATTTTCTTCTCAGAAATGAATACAGAGCAGACATTCCGAATGCTGCTGCGCTGAACAAAACAATGGTAGCGCCCGAAGCAGAATCAAGGTAAAAGCTCGCATACATCCCTGCGAACGATGTGATGGCGCCTATGACCGTCGAGATCAGGATCATCCTTTGGAAATTGTTTGTAAGCATCCTTGCAGATACGGCCGGAGCAACTATTGCTGCAGCAAGCAGTGTCACTCCGATAGCAGACATGGAAGCTATTACAACCGTTGCAAGAACCAGCGAGAAAATAGTCTCCACATGCTCTGTTTTGACTCCGTATACCTTGGCAGTCTCCTTGTCAAATATCGTGAAAATTAATCGCTTGTGAAAGAATATGACGAACAGGGCAGTAATTACCGAGGCTGCAAATATCATTAGCAAATCCTGGTCCGTAATGCCCAGTATGTTGCCAAACAAGATGGCCTCGAAGTTTCTGGTAAAGCTCCTTGTAGTGCTTATCAACAATACTCCGACTGCAAATCCAGCTGTGGTTACAACCCCTATGGCAGCGTCGGCCTTGATCTTGCTCCTTCTGCTAATTTCATTTATGAGGAATACCGAAAGAAAACCCCAAAGTGCAGCGCCGATGTACAGGTTGATGTTTATGATATAGCTGACAACGGCTCCGCCAAAAACCGCATGCGAAACTCCATGACCAATGTAGCTCAGACCGCGCAGGATGATGTATACTCCAAGAATCCCGCATGCTGCACCGACCATTATTGCAACTGCGATCCCGCGTGTAAAGAACTCGTACTGAAATGGCTGTAACAAAGAGTCTATCATGACGTGATCACCGGCCCACTGTTGTCCCAGTATCAACGAGACCGTATGTTTCAAGGAGATTCTCCGCAGTGAGGACCTCTGCTGGCACCCCCTCGGAAATTATGTGTTTGTTCATGCAAACCAGCCACGGCAGCCTCTTCGCAACTCCGGAGATGTCGTGGGTGGTCATTATTATTGTAGTTCCGTTCTTGTTTAGACTGTCCAGAACCCCGAGGATTGTTTCCCTTGTGTTATAGTCGACCCCTGATGTCGGTTCATCCAATACCAGCAGGTCTGGAACGCGTATCAGGGCCCTTGCAAGAAATACTCGCTGCTGCTCTCCGCCGGAGAGCTCGCTTATCTGCCTGTCCGTATATTCCTCAATTCCAAGATTCTCGAGAACATGGTGGATTCTCTCGCCTGCTACTTTGTTTATCGCAGGACCTGCACCAGACTGGTTCCAGATTCCCATAGAAACTACTTCCTTCACAGTTACCGGAAAAGTCCAGTCCACACTTTCCACTTGGGGGACGTATCCGATAACAGGTATGCCGCCGCTGTGATGATAAAATTCGACAGTCCCATGCCACGGCTTGTGAAGGCCTGTGATTATCTTGAGAAGAGTTGTCTTGCCGGATCCACTTGGACCGAGTATTCCAATATATCCGCCTTTTGGTACTCGCAGGTTTATTCCTTCAACTATGGGACGATTGTACGAGTATCCCGACGTGACATCCTTTAGCGCAAGTGCATCGACGTTGCCGCTTATTCCGTCAACTGCTTTATCTTGCGTTTTCATATTAGCTCCCTGTGTAGGTGTTGTTTGGGTCTATCCCTTCCAAGGCGTCAATATTGCCGCCAAGTGATACCACCATTGCGCGCACATTGGCTACCATCATTCCAACATAGGTATTCTCCGGATCACCCGGTTCGCCGGGGAGGTCATCGTCTCTGAGTGTTTCAACGACCTGCACGTTTGCTTCCCTTGCTATCTGGTCTATGACTTTGCTTGGAAACACTTCAGAAGCAAATATGGCCGGCACACCTTCTACACGTATTTGGTCTATTATCCTGGCCACTTCCTGAGGTGTAGGTTCTCCAAAATCTGACGGCTGTACAGCGCCAACGACTGTCATGCCGTAGCGTGGAGCAAAGTATGCCCAGGAGTCATGATATGTGACAAGCTTCCTGTTTTCAGGTGGAACTGTCTGGACTGCCTGCATTATCCCCTGATCCAGTTCCTGAAGTAACGCAAGGTACTTTTCGGCATTTGAAGAGTAGTAATCAGCATTGGCAGGATCCATTTCGACCAGCCTGTCCCGGACAAGCTCAGCATAATTCATCGCATACGCAACATTGAGCCATAGGTGCGGGTTGGGGTCTCCTTTCTCTTCAGGGAAACTGAAATCGAATACCCACTGATCCATTGTTATCGTATTATCTGCAAGCCTCAGCACTTGCAAATCCGGATTGCCAGCGGCTTCGACAACCCTCTCGAAATCAACTTCAAGATGCAATCCGTTAATGATGACAAGGTCTGCATTTCTGACTAGAATCGCGTCTGAAGGAGTCAGCTGAAAAGTGTGCGAGTTGACCCCTTCTGGAACTAGGCCGGTTAGTTCTATCCGGTCTCCTCCAATGTTTCTAACTATGTTCGTTATTGGTGCAACAGAGGTTATGACGTTAAGTTTCTCGACAGATGTACCATCATCAGTAGAAGGAGTGGCATTGTTGCTGGAGGTTGTGTTGCTACCAGCGCCCGCTGTAAACATAGATAATGACACTCCAGCGATTATTGCAACAGCTAGGCCTATTGCCACAATAATTCCGATCAGCTTTCCCCTAGACTGCTGACCTTCCATTTGTGACCTCAGACCCCTCTTGCATGGGTATTACTAATTCTACATTTCGTAATACTGCTTGCACAACATGTCTTTGGAGAAGACCTATAAAAAGTTGATAAATTTATCAGTAAACTACCTATCCTCAGTCGGATTCGGATGCGTAAAATGCGTAAAATGCGTAAATAGAGGTTCTGCCGACGTCGGCAGAATAACTGGTTGAAAAATGACTATTTCAGAGCATGGGTGTATCCTTGATGTTTTGTAGCAATGGTATTTGGTGCATATCGTCAGATATTGGCGCTCAAGCCACCACAAAAAGCAATGGCAGCGCCTGACACTCGTTCTTCCATTTTGGTTACTTGGCGATTAACAGCTGCTGATATTGCAATCCAACGTTTCAATGCGGTACCCAAGGGATTGGAAGGTTTATCCAACATCTTTTGTCGCCAATCCTTCAATCCTTACAGTTCAAATCCGGCAACGCAGAGTGGAGTCTTGTATTCCAGCGGAATGTATGGTTTGACCAGAGCGCAACAAAAGCGTTGATCTGCTATCTGTATTTGCGATTTTCTATCCAAGCTTTATCTTCCGAGTCTGACACGAGGTACCATCGAGCCTTTAAAGTTGTCGTCATTTTCAGACAAGTGAGACAAAGTGGACCTTCAAGCTCTTAATTCCACGATTTTCAGACAGTCTTTTGGCAAGCTCCTTTATCTTCTTGATTTCTCCTCTGACCATGATTGTTTCCAAGCAGTTATGGTGGTCAAGGTGCATGTGAGTTGTGGCACTGATGATGTCGCTGTATCTGTGTTGTATGTGCGTGCCAGTGTCGTCGTGGCTGTATGCGTGATTGTCATAGAGCATCATTATTGCTCCAGCACCATTCCTGCTATCTCCTCCTTTATCCCAGTCATTTTGATCAATGAACGAGTGAAGGGCTCTCTGAATTGCCTTTGACCTATCGGAAAACCCCGCGCTTTTCATGGACTTGTCAAATTCTGATAGCAATCCCGGCGGCAATGAAATGCTTATGCGTTCTACCTTGCTGTCCTGTTGCTTCTTCTCCCGCAAGCGCTTGTGGTGGTGATTCTGACCTCTTGGCAAGAGTATATCTTGCTACAGAGAATTAGCCAATTTTAAGCTTTAAGTACAGTAATAATTCTGGTGGCACGTAAGTGCTGTACTTGTGCACATAGGCGTCGCACCCTCAGTTGCAGACATACATAGATGACATATGGTGTATATGTGGCTCACAGGACTTTGCGGTATGCCACATTTGCTGCAAGTCTTGGCTACGATTTCTCCTGCGTGAGTCAACGCTCGTTGATAATGTTGAATCTTGTTGTTATTTCTCATGGCACTTCCTAGTCTAAAGTGTCACCCGTGTGCGTAAGTACAACATCTAGAGATACGTCCTGATCGAGCTTGCATGATAAAAAATTATCAATTTGGTTTACCTATGAAGGCCTGAATGACAAAATAACCTAGTATAATCGACTGTAGAAACCTGCGACAATGTTTATGGCTTTTCTGGATCACTATCAAATTCGTGAACGCAAGATTTCTCCTTATCGTGTTATCCGGAGTAGCAGTGACAATCGCAGCCGCTACAGCGCTCGGTCTAACAAACACAATTGCTGCACAGACCGATCATGATTCAGCAGCTCCCGGAAACATGACAACGTCTGCAAGTGAGGAACACACTGAGGAAACTCATGTCGTCAGGGACTCTGTATTTGCAGACCTGTCTGACAAGGTGATTCCTGCTAACGACTTCATCCACTTTTACGATACTACCCCGTACAAGATAATGGATGGCCATGTGGCGGCAAAACTGCCCTGCAATGAGCAGTCTGAATCACCGATCCAGATTCTGATAGGCCAGGCTCCAAACATGACGTCTGCGGAGCTGGAACTGATACCCGACCTTTCAAATCCTGGCCAGATGTGTATGTATCATACAGACCTTCATTCCCCTCATGGGGACCATACGGGGGTCGCTGAAGGCCGGCCAATAACAGATATCGCCATCCTGAATCCAACCAGCGAAAACATCACTTTCCCGAGTACAAGCACCGTTGTCATAGGAGTCAATGAAATCGCGCCTCTGGGAGAGGGCGAACATGGACACGGAGCCGCAGACGCCGAAAATGGAGCAGGGCACTGATAGGAAATGAAAATCGCTGCATTTCTGTTGACAGCAGGACTCCTCGCTTCGCTGGGGCTGCTTGCGCATCCCTTGAACCAGACTGCTTATGCACATACATTCTCTATGAGTGAAAGTGTTCAGTTTCTCTCTCTCGTGGAGCGGATAAGAGCAGAAACCTCGCTGGTGGTTGCCAACCTTGAAAACAACAATGCAACGTTAGCTCAGGAGCATGCCAGCAAGGCGGCGGGTCTGCTTGATAACACTACTCTTGACGAGATCAGGGAGAGAAACGAAAGAATTGCAAACACCCTGTCTACAAGTCTGGCCCAGCTTGAAGGAAACATGACATCCCTGGCAGCGCAGGGTCAAGTCCCACAAGACAGAACACAGCAGACAAACCAGACTGTTTCAATGCTGAATGACATCTTGGCAGAAGCCATTGCTGTACGGGTCGAAAGCGACCAGATGACCAATGCGACTACATGGGCCTTGGTTATCGCAGATCTTACCAATGCTGTGCTGAGCGAGTACGGAAACGCTACGGGAGCGCCATTTGACCTTACAGACATGTCCAACCTATCCGGCAATCAGAGCAGTGCCAACAACATGACAACAATGGATCAGGGCATGTCGATGCCAAACGACACTGCGATGAGTATGTCAAACGCAAGTTCGGCCAACGCAACTACATCAGCAACCATAGTAGATATGGCTGCATACCAGAGTGCTCTGTATCTTGCAAACTCTACGATAATGGTGTTCGATGATAATCTCAGGCCGCTAACGACTGCAGCAGCCACCGACACCAACGCTA
>DASVCY010000140.1:0-3596 GCA_036381375.1 Nitrososphaera sp.
AGTAAAGGCTACTAGATAAGTCTATGAGGCTATTTGGGTGGAAGCCGAAAGGCAAGATGTACAGTCTAAAATGCAATCAGTGCGGCAAGGGCTTCTTGTCAAGCTATGCTCTCGAAGCGCCAATCTGTGGTACTTGCCTTCAAAAAGCCAAGTCACTCGACTCTACCATAGAACACGAAAAGCACTGCATAAAGTGCGGTTCTGCCGGCGTAATCTATGGCAAGGAATACTGCTACTCTTGCTACTTTAATTTCGGCAAAAAGTAGGAACGTAAGGGCGCCGCCACTGTGGCCGCGATATAGGTAGCAAAATAATGTAGGTATATCAGTTAGTGCTTCACGCAGCGGATTCCCTCGCCATCATACCCTTCCAGGCCTGAAAGATCTGCTCGTATTTTTTCGCCGGCTCGATCACATCAAGCTGCATCATCAACCTGAGATCATCGCGAATTGCCCTGTGCTCTACAACCTTGCTGTCCGCGGTCAGTCTATAGATATGCGCTGCCATGTAGGAAATACTCTTGCCGGTAGGTTCTATCCCAAAGAAATTTCCTACGTGCTTGCCGGTTACCCGAAGTATCGAGAATACCTTGTCACCAGACGCTATGGTTTCCTGCTCCTCGTAATGCAGGTCGGCAAACGCGCTCCGTAGTTTTGTGATAGTGTCTCTAACTTCGTCCGGCCCGCGCAACTTGCCACGCTCGGGACTTGCCTGTGACTCGTGGTTGAAATATTCCGAGTCAACCAGCTCGTCGAGCTTGGTGACATCACCGGTGTTAAATGCTTCAATCAATCTCCTTACGGTTGTTATGTTTTGGTCAGAGTTTCCTGACATATACGGCTACTCGCCAATTTTGTTCTTAAATCATTTGGAGGAAAATTCAGCTTTCTAAAATAGAGAGGGAGGAGAGGATCAATCCTGAGGGATAGGATCGTTCCTGCTTATCTTGTAGGCGAATACGTCGTTGAACGTCAACCCAAGGATAACGTTGCGACCTGATGTGATTATCTTTTCCTTTGGAACTGCGAACCTGTAATCATAGTGGCCGTCGATGATTATCTTGGTCTTTGTCTCCTTTATTACATGCCCTACGTGGTCTTCGTCCTGCGTCCTGACTCCTTTGTTAAAAAGCGAAGTCGGGTACCTGCCTTCGTATGTGGCTAGATCAATCCTTGTATCTGGAGTTGCCATCGAGTTCTATTTTGGCAAGTTGCCAGATTAATTATGCTTGGAACAAGTCCATATTGTGCAGTAGTGCAACCAAGAAATCATGGCAGCGTCTGCCAAGTCTAACGCGTTTATGATTATTCAAAAGCACTTTTGATAAGCACTAATGGCCGTAGGAGTATATGACGTCTCGTGGCAGTCAGACCAGCGGAACCAGCTCCTCGGTCGGTATGACTGTCGCAAGGCGAGATACTTCACAAAAACAGGGCATTTCCAGGGGCTGGTTCCAGTATAACTCTTTAATGGAATAAGGTAGATTTTTAGAACATGCCTTCAAGCGAGCTTTTGAGGTGCACTGTGTGCGGACAGGAATTCTCAACAATCGATTCGCTAAAGGAACACCAGCTGGCAGAAAAGGAAGAGGATGAGCTCCGCAACAAAGGGTTCGCCGACGGCTAGCTAATAATAGTATATAGTGCCAGTTATACTAGCGGAGCAGAGCACATCTATTCAAAAATCGTCAAGATTGCTTGATTGCTATCATGACACGTTTCCTAGAAGAATACGATATGCATCTCGCGCGACGTATGGCGGGAACTGCGACAGATCATAATGCGTCCTGCATGCGAGCAAAATGTCCAGTGGAGGTGCATATCACACAATAAAGAGACTGACAGTTCGGTCCCTGTGCGCAATAGGAAAATCTTGGCGCCAAGGATGTGATTGCCATCAGCACATAGGAGCGCGTCGAAACGGTATCCCGAGCTGCTTCCTCTGCTGGAGCAGCGGTGTAAATTACTATTGTTATTTATCGTCACTAAGAATCTGAGGTAACTTGTATCGTGCCATACTTTTATCGTGCCGGCTGATAGATTATCTTTACGACATCTCGCGAGAGCAGCGGAAGTAGCAGCAGCGACCGTTATACTGACCTACCTGGGATAGTCCTCGCAGTAAACAGATCCATACGTTACTGTGCAGTTGTGAACAAGCTGGGCTACATAATTGCCCAAAAGTACCGCAAGGGGCTCCAGCCGCTAATGAGCGCCGAAGAAAGCCGCAAGAATGCCCTGCATGCAATAATCCGGCATTCGACCAGGTTACCTTGGGAGAGCAAGCTTGGCAAGCCGCAATACTCAATGACTCGGTACGAGAATATCATAAGGGCGACGATACCACTGATCGAAAATCATCTTCTGCTGGTGTCACTTGATCCGGTGGTTGACAACGTGGATCGCCTAGTGATGCAAGGCATAATGCCTGCAATTGTGGGTTATCGCCCTTAACGGACGTCGAAGCTCTGCATTGGTGTCTCTGGCAATGGGTGGATAATTATACTGTCATTATTGTTGTTGGATAGACAATACGAATTACAAATCCAAAAAATGATCCTTTTCTCTTCTATACGCTAATTGCTACTCAATGCATAACTAGCATTTTCGCGACAATCTATGGCTATGCGAGAGGAACAAAAAATCCTCAATCACTTCATCAACGTTGAAGATGAAAATGGCCGTACAAACATTCTCCACCAACTGCAGACCGTAAAGGAACAAAGGGTAGAGGAAATAGACTACCAGCAACAGATAGACCGGTGGAACAGGTACCAGGGGATTTTAGACAAAATAGAAGAAAGGTGTGGCGCAAATACTGGAGTCAGGCTTGCCAGAAACGTCAGGCACAACTTTAACCTGTTTACTACCACATCTTCTGCGGCACTTGCTGTCGTCGGGATCACAGGATTGATGGCACTGTTGGGAGCATATTCGTTGGATAACGTCTACTATGCAGCTGGCGGCCTCGTGGCTCTGGGTGTTGCAGCATGGCAGACAGTCATCAGACTGCACCACCCATCTATAATCCACTTCAAGTGTTCTCCGGTCTTGCATATCGACGAATTTGCCTACATCCGCCAAGCGATAAAGGCAATACCGCCAGTGGAGAACGACCCTGTGGTAAGGCTGCCTGCGCTTGAGATGTCTGTATCAAGGTCATGGCTGGCGCAAAACGGGATGCTGAAATTCATGCAAAACCTTGCTGACATAAGACTGGATGAATCGACAAGCCGTACAATGTAAGCTTTTCCTCGTCAGGATGTAACAATATGCTATTCGCATCATCCCGCGTCAACTTTGCCGTGCGCAAATTCTAAAGACGATGAATCTTCTTTACAAAAGTCAAAAATTAGTTAAGTACTTCAATGATGCTTTACTCTTCAAAAGATGCCTTTTCTGTCAGCTGATATTGCCAATATTTACTACGAAGACCATGGAGACAAAAAGTCGTATCCTCTTGTTCTTGCGCACCCGATAGGGGGAAACATCCTGATTTGGCGCCACGAAATACCGCTTTTGCTTAAGACCGGATTTAGAGTAATTGCGTATGAGATCCGAGGTCACTACAGAACCGCCATAGGCTCTGCCAAAGCG
>DASVCY010000141.1:0-6861 GCA_036381375.1 Nitrososphaera sp.
TGGTCATCGTCGATTATGCCAACAAATCCTTTGCCAGCGGCAATCAGCTCAAATTCTGGTTCAAGCCTCTTTGAGCTTGTGAGCTCGCCGTAATACCACTCACCCTTGATGAACTGGATCATGCACACTTTGTAGCCGTGCCCGACAGCTCTCAACACAATTCCAAGAGCTGCAGTTGTCTTGCCCTTACCTTTTCCAGTATATACAATGACGAGACCCCTTTCAGGCATCTGTAGTCAGGTTGTGGGGGGTGTGAAGATAAAAATCAATCTAAAAACTTAAAGTTAAAACCACTCTAACCCTAGTTGGTGCAGATTATCCCACGAATCATCATTGCCGGGGTCACAAGCGGGGTGGGCAAGACAACTGTCGCGGTGGCAGCCATGTACGCCTTGAGGAAGAAAGGTCTCGAGGTTCAGCCATTTAAAGTGGGCCCTGATTTTATTGATCCTTCGTACCACACGTTTGTTACAAAGAGGAAGTCGCGCAACCTCGACGTGTGGATGATGGGAGAGCAAGGTGTGATCGACTGTTTTGCAAATGCATGTCATGGCGCCGATGTTGCAGTAATAGAGGGCGTCATGGGGCTATTTGACGGCATGTCGGGTAAGAATGACTTTGCAAGCACTGCCCACGTGGCAAAGATCCTTGATGCACCAGTCGTACTCGTAGTAGATGCCAGCAAGAGCGCTAGGTCTGTAGCGGCAATAGTCCTAGGATTTTTACATTTTGACAAGAATCTGAAGATAGCCGGGATAATCCTCAACAACGTCGCGAGCGACAGGCATGAACGCTATATCACTGACGCACTTGCCAGCAAGATCAGGGCGCCGGTGCTTGGAATCATCAAGCGCAGTAGCCGGATAAGGATGGAGGAGCGCCATCTTGGTCTCGTGCCTTCACACGAGCTGCAAGAAACAAAGAAGAAAGCACTAGTTGCTGCTGCTAGATCTGTTGCGGACCAGATAGCTATAGACAGGATCTTGAGTATTTGCGGCACTGGCGTTCTTCCGGATGCGCCAGTCAGGTACAAGCTCCCCAAGAAAGTCAGAATTGCTGTTGCCCTAGATGAATCGTTCAACTTTTACTATGCAGACAATCTTGACGCTCTTCGGATAAACGGCGCAGAGCTGGCATTCTTCAGCCCTATACACGATGAGAAATTGCCAGAAGACATCAACGGCATAATCCTTGGCGGAGGCTTCCCAGAAGTTGTTGCCGACAAGCTTGAAAGGAACAGATCAATGATAAAATCCATACGAAATGCTGTGCAGGACGGCATGCCAGTGTATGGTGAGTGCGGGGGACTCATGTACCTCACCCGTTCGATAAGAGGTTACAGAGGAGAGAAAAGAGCCAGAAAAATGACAGGACTTGTAGATGCAGATACCCTTATGACTGGAAGGGTCACGTTGAACTACGCTGAGGCGCAGTGCAACGGACCAGTCTTTGGCAGAACCACCTTGCGCGGCCACGAGTTCCATTATTCATCGATAGAAGATCTAGCACAAGATGCAAGATTTTCATACACCATGAAAAAAGGCAATGGCATCAATGGCGAAAAGGATGGCTTGATTGTGAATGAAAATGGTCTTGCTGCATACATGCACTTGCATTTCGCAAACAACAAACTCGCCGACAGGCTGGTGCGGGCGTGCGCTGCTTATTCACATAGATGATGACGATGACTTGGCCAGCAACAGGATTGCATTTACTATTGAAGAGGCAGCAGGGCTTCCACCTTTTCTTCCAATGTTGGTGATGAACGGTATGGTGTCCAGCTTGGCAAGCTCTTCTTTTGACTCCGGCGCAGAGACAAATCCTACAGGTATTCCTACGACAAGTGCAGGCTTTGTAACGGCTTCCTTTATCATATTGATCACCTCGTATAGCGCGGTCGGAGCGTTGCCGATTACAACAATTCCCCCGTCCATGTCTTCGGCTGCTCGGCGCATGGCAAGCTCCGACCTTGTTCTCCCCGTCCTGCGCGACTCTTCTGCAAGATGGGCATCCGAAATGTAGCACACAGTCCTTAAGCCAAGGTCAGCAAGCGATTTCTTGTTTATTGCAGCTAGCACCATGTCGACGTCGGTAACTATCGTGCATTTCCTTTTTATGGCATCAAGAGCAGAGCCGATCGCTTTTTCGTGAAAGAGGATCTTGCCTTTGCCTGCAAAGTCAAAGTCAGCCGTTGCATGTATGACACGCCTGACAATCGCCCACTCCAACTTGTTGTAGTCGTGCTTGCCTACTTCGGAATCAATTATCTCAAAGCTCCTCTTCTCAATGTCAAATGCCCTTTCAGCCATTGCTCTGCTAGATGCAGTCCCGATGTGCTCAGACGCCAAGCCTCTTCTCCACCTCTCTTGCCCTTTCTACCACCAGATTAACCAGCTTTTCATCTACCCCAAGATGACGAGCCATGAATGCATTCCTGAAATCACGCTTTGCAAGCGCAGCTTCAACATCCTTAACAACATCTGTCTTGATGTGTGCACCCCTATGCAGAAAATAAGGCATCATTAGGATGACTTTTGGTTCGGTAGCTATGGCCTGCCCGATCCCTTCTTCTATGTTTGGCCTGTCTAGCTCTAGGAAGCAAAAGTGGATGTTGCGGTAGTGCGGCCTGACCGCGTTTGCCGAATGGATAAATGCATCGCGGGCGTTCTTGTCGCTACTGCCGTGCCCTATCAAGACCACATCGCACTCTTGGTCAGGATAATCGATGCCCTTGTCCTTCTTTAGCTCGCTGATTCTTTCTACTATCAGCTGCGCCATCATTGGGTGATACGAAAGGGGCTTTGCTATTGCTAACTTTAGTCTCATGTCCTTTCCAATCTTGGCGCACTGTTTGACGGTGTCTTTGAGCTTCATGCCCGGATAGAGGAAATAAGGCATCACAGCGATGAAATCGGCGCCACTTGCTATGCACTTGTCGATGCCTTCTTTGATAAATGGAGGTAGCACTTCAAGGAAGCAATATTCTGCATAGTCATAGCCAGCGCGGCTCTTGGCCAGCGTACAGATCTCGTGCAGCTCATGGCGCACATCGGGCTCCCTGCTGCCCCTGTCGACTATCAAAAGCGCCTTCTTCAACTATCTCTGTGCAGGTGGTTCGCACGGGCTAATATCTGTAATGTCAGCGAAAACACAGCCTCTATGGCGAAAATTCGCGCGATTTCTGGCTAAGAGCAGGGCTTTTATCGAAAATTACGGCGACAGGACACCGCAAAGTCCGCAACCAATGGCTTGACAAGACCTGAAGTTGGTATCATTTAATATCATATGTTCGGTCGTATTTCCAGTAATGAAATCGGCACAGGGCGGACGACGCAAATTCATGGATAGGAGGCGACAAAGCAGATACTGAGAATAGCTATCATCCTTGGAAGTACTCAGCCAGGAAGAAACGGAGAAGTAGTAGCAAATGGGTCTATGACATTGTAAAGAGGCGAGCCGATGCCGAGTTTGAGTATGTAGATATCAAAGACTATGATCTGCCTCTGCTGGACGAGCCAGTTCCCCCTTCACAAGGAGTATACTCTAAAGAACATACAAAAAGATAGGCAGCAAAAATCGATTCCTTTGATGCATTTGTGTTCGTGACAGCAGAGTACAACCACGGGATACCCGCAGCACTCAAGAACGCTATCGACTTTCTTTACAAGGAGTGGAATAACAAAGTCGCCGGCTTTGTTGGCTATGGCAGTGTCGGAGGCGTGCGATCTGTTGAACAGCTGCGTCTGGTGATGGCTGAAGTACAGGTTGCTACCGTACGTGCTCAGGTGCAGCTTTCTCTCTTCACAGACTTTGAGAACTTTAATGTCTTCAAGCCCGCTCCATACCAAGAAAAATCGGTCAATCCCATGCTGGACCAGGTTATCTCATGGGGAACTGCTCTGAAGACTCTTCGGAAATAGCAAGAAAGACGCGGCTTTTTATCCACAACAAAACGCCGAGTCCTAAAGCAATTCCGGAATACCAGTCTGTCTTACAATTTTTTCATCCAGATGACACAAAAGATTAGAGATGATATGTGGAAAAAGATATGCCTCGTAAATTGTTCTTTGTATTCTATACCGTCGGCATAATTGTCGTACTGTGAGGATATTTCTGAAAGCCAACGCCAAAATACTGTTGTTGCGGGGCAGTTGATGAATTCGTCCAATCACGTGAGATATATTGTGAGATCCATTGTATTTTCTGCTGTATCTTGCTGCAGGAAAAAGTTGACGACGATGTACAATCGAAGACCACCGCCCATAGGGGAAGTATCATGAACCTATAGCCTGTCTGCCACGTTTCGACTTCCCTCTATCTGCACTCATTGTATCTGGCTTTAGGCCTGATTTCTTCACTTGCTCCTTCATAGTTTGTATTCCTTGACCGGGCTGTGTAGATGATGATTCGGCTATGAACTTGTATCCATCATCTGTAGTCATATAGAGTCCAGAGCCGATATGTAGGAGAAATCCTTTGTCAGTTAGCTCTGCTGTCATTTTTCTTAATAGTGAACGTGAAAGGCCGAGCCTTCTTGCAAGCTCCACCTTTGTGGCCCCGTTTCTACATGCTTTGAGTATCTGGTGCATCGTCTTTGTCCTTTCATCACCTTCTAGCATGACTATTCTTGGCACTTTAATGTAATTGAAAAGTACTGTTATCGGAGTCCCTGCATACATCAAGAGGTGTTGCCTGTTGATATTCTATATCCTTGCCATTATACAGCTATCGTGCTATTGACAGCGTAGAGACAAATGCTCTAGACGTTGTAAGGAGCATTGTGAACGTTCTTACGATAACTCTGAAGATGTTTTGAATCTGTGAGTCTTGCAGCACACATGTAGCGTGCATATATTTTGAAGACTTTTTCCTCACCAGTTTGTGTGGATGAATCTCTGAATCTATAGAATTCACTTTATCCAACAGAGAATACGGATATTTCTCAATTGCTTCCAACTTCTCCTTTTTTAGGCCCCGGACAATGATGCTTAACCTGCTTATCTCGCCGTTTGAACGTGAAGCTAGCCGACCTGATTGGTCGTATCTTCTTCCGACTAAATCGCAAAGGCAGAATCGGCATATTGTACTCTTAATTGACACTATCATGAAGGCATTGCCATTAGCTTGGTGAAAGGTAATCTGTAGGCATTTCAGGCATCCCTGTATACAGAGCATAGCAAACTGTTTGATTGGTTGAGTATAGTCAGAAATGCTGTGATGAAGCATTATTCACACTATGATGATACTAGCAACTGGCTATAGTGGTAGTAGCAGCCGTGCATGGAAAAAATTGATCAGCTGCGCTGCAAATCAACGTTTAAAGACTGCAAAAGATGCAAACAAAATGATCAAACCCACGGTTTTGGCATGTTGGGAATTGGCTCGCTCATCACAGTTTCTTACTAAAGATGGCAATTGCGCAAGCAGTGTTGATGAGCTTTGCTATATGCTATAAGGAAGGTTCAAAGGCTTATTCAGCCAAATCCTCCTCATACGGGGACTTTGCACAGGGCGTGTGAAAGCTACCCGACTCTACTTCCCACCGCACGGTGCACAAAGAGTACCCCATGTGGATGTACAACGGCTGCCAGCGCGTGGATGATGTGTCACCCCCAGCCATAGCTTCTGCAGAGTGCCGGCAGAAAAAAAGAAATCGCCAGAGAAATGGAGGAAAGAGTCTGGAAAATTTGCCGCTGGAAAAAACGGCCATCAATATCGGCGTTTTTGGGTCACCATCATGTAACCAATCCTGACTGTTGGCCACTATTGCCCAATCCTGCATCTTTGAGCAAACGAGGATCTGCATAATCGGAATGTATAAGACAAGACTATGGTCAGGACTTGTAACAACTCTATTTAGGCAAAGTGGCGATAGAGTAGCAGTCATGACAAGGCGACCACCAATAAGATCGTCGGCAAAAAACAAGAGAACAGAAAACGTGCTGATACTTCAGGGCGGTGGATCTCTTGGGGCTTTTGGCTGCGGAGTGTTCAAGGCGCTGGCAAAGAGAAACATCAAGATGGACATCGTTGCAGGCACTTCTATTGGCGGAGTGAACGCCGCGATTATAGCGGGTGGCGGCAAAAAAGGAGAGAGACCGGAGCAATCACTGGAGCGGTTCTGGATGGAACTATCCGACAGCTTTGTGAATCTGGGTGACAGGTCTGTCTTTTCTCATCATTATTATGCTACTGCAATTCCCAAGCTTGTGGCAGAGTCATTGTTGAGCTATTATTACGACCCACATTCTTTACTCGGAAAAAGAGAAGATCTATTATCCACAAAGCCTGAAAAAGAGATAAGGTTAGAACAATTAAGATCTTTTACAAGCTCTGCGCTCTTTGGAAACTATAAGATGTTCAAGCCCAGGTGGCTCCCGGAATACGCAAGTTCAGACCCGGAGTATTTTACGCCACAAAAATGGACCTATCTGTATGACCATGCGGCTCTGGAAAAGACACTGGACAGGTACATTGATTATGGCAAGCTGAACCCGCATGGAAACCCAAATGCGCGCCTCATAATAACGGCTACCGACGTGCTTAATGCGAAGCCCTTGGTATTTGACAGCTCGAGGCAGCAGATAACTCCCAAGCACATTCTTGCGACAAGCGGATATCCGCTCTACAATTTTCCATGGGTAAAGGTGGAAGAAAGCGTATACGCGTGGGACGGCAGCCTGCTGAGCAACACTCCATTGAGAGAGGTAATCGCAGCGTCCCCTGCAAACAACAAGCGGATATTTTTGGTAGAGAACTATCCGAAGAAAATCGATGTGCTGCCGAGAAACCTACCAGAGGTTTATCATCGAGCAAGAGACATAATCTTTTCCGACAAGTCGGAGCATAACGTCACCATGT
>DASVCY010000142.1:0-4812 GCA_036381375.1 Nitrososphaera sp.
CAGTGATAGAGTAGCCGTATACTATCGGGCCTATCTCTCTTACCTTACCTCCCCCGGGAGATTGATATTCCCTTACCAAATCTTTGGGCAATCGCTCAACATCTTGAATTGTTTCCTCAAACATTCTTTCCATTTCTCTTCGCATCTCCTCAAATTCGCTAAGGAAGCTTCTGCGGCCGCCTGAACCAAACCACCCTCTACCTCCTGCAAATCTCTTGAACCAATCATCAGGTTCTCTACTCCATGAGCTCATCTAGTAATCCACCGAAGCGGATCTGTCAACAAACAATTTACGCATTGATGTTAGAGTTACCCTAAATTTTTTCATGATTTTCTGACCGTATTAATAGTATAAAAAATCCAAGCGCAAATGGGTGCAGGGGCTCATTTGACTGCATGGGCGCGGCTGTCCAAAAAAAGAGTTGCGCCATTGTCATATTGAGCGTGACCAAGTTGTCGAGCCGGACTTCCTTCCACTATTTCACAGCTACCCGCGAATTGAAAAAAGAGTTCTTTCCGTGTACCCATAATGTCAAGGAAATGATGACCAAGGCTTCCAAAAGTAGCCAACTAGAACGATACCAATGAGGGCAATCTTCTTGAAGCGAAGTTGGGCGGAAACAAGATTGTTCTTGCGATGACAGATATCCTATTTGCCATTGACCCCGTATGCGCACACAGGGTACCCTTCCCAAAGTAGGCAGGCTTGAAGGGTACTACTTGACTACCTCTGACAATATACTGCATTTGATGTTTGCGGTGCCAGGGTGCCAGACACGGCCATGTAGGCAGAAAAATCAAACATCCTGTCCTGTTAGCGCTGGTGAAAGCGTTGGAGATATTGTGATAAACGTCGTTGGCACAACAATAGACAAAGGCGGCAAGGAAGCGGCAGACACTGCACAAAAACTACTATAAGAAGAGTTGGCGGGTACCCCATTTTGAAACTCCATTCACGCAGTTATGTCATTCAGGCCGCTATTTCTTTTACCCGAGTTGAGATTTTTCCAGAATCGCATCAGATTTCAGAAATAAGATATCAAATATGATATCAAAATATCTTGTATACCCCATAATATGTTAGATGGATTTCCTTTGTTTGATGAAAACCGGGCCAGGAATTGTTGTGGCAAAGGAATTGCTCCTCACAGCTATTTTTTCGGTAGCTGCTGCAGGGCCTACTATTACATTAGGACAATCTTATGTTGCGTCAGCACAAGAAATGACAACGAATACTACCGCCAACAATAATGCTACAGGCAATGCTGATGCCAATAATACCAATAATACTATCGCTAATGCTACAGGGTCAACTGCAACCGCAGCAAGCAACAAGCTTGCCGGCATCATTGCTAGCCTGCAAATTCAAGAATCCATAGCGCCAGAATGGATTACGGCAGGTTATTGGGAGATTGAATCAGACGGACCTCTTTTTGGAGGCAGCAACCAGTCAGAGCCGACGATAACTCGCTTTGACGCAATAGTGGAGATGACAAGGATTACCAATGGGACGATGTCACACGAACACACTTTTTCAAACTTTAGGCAATCAGATATTGTGTTCACCCCAGGCAATTCCACTACAATCAACGGAACCATGACTGTGATAACAGAGGACGGGCCTACTGAAGATGTGCCGGCGTACATCACCTTGCACAACAACCTGATTTCAATATTTGTCAACCCCGGTGCGATTAATAACCACTTCGGGCCTACTCCCATCTACGGAATGATATTGAGCCCGGAGAGGCTCCAGACCATATCTGATCGGTTGTCCCCTACTGCCGGTGAAGGCATCGACGCCGCAATGCAGCAAAATAGTACCTCTGCAGCACCTAGCACCACCGGAAATGTGACAGGATAGCACAGGTGCATTGACCTCATAGGAATGCCATATCCAAAGGGCGAAAAGCCCTTTGGGAATATTGGAAGGCGGCGTCCCTATTGGTTCTAAGAGCGGATCAGGATCCATGGTTAATTTTGCACTGAAACAGAAGTAGCATGCAACAGCTTGTTCCAGGGTTGCAAAAGCACAATCTTGAATTATCCTTCCTCTCTTTGTGAGGGATTGCATGAAATTGGGTAAAAAGATCTTCCCAGCTATTCTTTGTTATTGACTGTCAAGTTTGACGATTACTCTGTAAGATGTGTTTTCTACAAGAGAATAAATGATTTTGCTCAAGCAATCATATTACGGCATACTTCACAATCCATAAATCCACAGTGTAGATTCACGATGTTAGATTGTCAACCAAAGTGCGGCAAATGTTATCCCTATATGGTGGGTTTTTTCTCGTGATTGCTCCGCTGTTAACCTCATTGGCAACTGGCAGCAGTTCTTTTCTATATCAAGATTCTTTGCAGCCATTGCCTGTTAGTTCCAATCCAACTCTGCTGGCTGATCCAACCCTTGAGATAGAAAACGTTCTTGAAGATGACGATGATTTTGAATATCCGACAGCAATGGCCTTTCTTGGACCTAACGACATTCTGGTCGCAGAGAAGAACACTGGCCAGGTGCACAGAGTAATCGACGGAGAGATTCAGGATTCACCGGTTGTTGATGTTCAGGTAGCAAACAATAACGAAACTAACGAAAGGGGGCTGCTCGGAATGGCCGTTCACAAGGAAGGGGACACTACTTACGTATTTCTCTATTTTACCGAGTCTGGAAGAGGACAAGATGGCGATGACTCTCTGGGCATAGTACCAGCCGGCAATCGCCTCTATAGATATGAATTCGTAGATGATGAAAACGGCGGCAGGCTCATCAATCCAGAGCTACTTCTGGATCTTCCTGCCAGACCTGGACCGCGCTACAATGGCGGTCCCCTGTTGATATCATACGTGAATGATACCGGCAATGGCAATGGCAATGGCAATGGCAACGATGACAATTCCACAACAACGACAACTCCCATTCTCTATCTCATGATAGGAGATCTAGATCACCGCAAGAGTCAAGCCGAGAATTATGAAGAAGGTCCTCCTCCTGACGGAACAGGTGGCATACTTGCAATAGATATTGATGGCAATCCGCTTCCTGATCCGCCTCTTGGTTCAAGTGATGATGGATCAGATATGCGAGAATACTACTATGCATATGGCATAAGAAATAGCTTTGGCTTGGACATCGATCCAGTCACTGGAAATCTCTGGGACACCGAAAACGGTCCCGATTATGGAGACGAGATAAACCTCGTAGAACCAGGATTCAACAGCGGATGGGCAGATATACAAGGGTTGGCATCTTCAGATGAAAACGATGAAGTAGAAGTAGATGAAGACTTGGAGGACTTTGATGAAAGCGGTCAATACAGTGACCCAGAATTTGTCTGGCAAAATCCAGTTGGCGTGACAGCTATCAAGTTCTTTAATTCTACAGCACTTGGCGATGAGTATGAAAACGATCTTTTTGTAGGCGACATAAATGACGGCACACTATATCATTTTGATTTAGATGAAAGCAGATCAGAGCTTGTACTTGAAGGCCTGCTTGCTGACAAAGTAGCAGATAATGATTCCGAGCTTGATAGCGTGATCTTTGGAACAGGATTCGGAAGCATCACAGACATCGAAGTAGGACCTGACGGCTATCTGTATGTGCTGCTATATGGAGGCGACTTGATAAGAATAACACCACGAGGAGAAGACGAAACGCAAGAGCTCGATCTTACTGAGGCATCCTGAAGAGAAAAAAACATAATCCCATAGTTAGCGGACAGCGGTTGGCGATCCTTGCAAGGTTGGATACCTACACCAAGAATTGCCTCTGCTATACCCTATTCTTTTTTGACATATTCAACTGCTTGGCCATCGTTGCCTCCGTTCACAGCGTTACCATCGATTCGAATATCAGATGGAGCCAGATAGACTGAACCATAGCCATACACTATGTTTGATTCGATATGCACAAATGTGTTGTTCAATATCGGGACATTCTCAGTGGAACTATATTCGCTATTTGAGCCTTCTTTATCTTTCTCCACGGTCCCATTTCCTATTGCCACGGTTTGCAGCACTCCATCGCCGTGATTACCTTCAAAGTAGTTGTTGGTTATATTGTGTCCGTGCCCGTATATCCTGATGCCGCCCTCATTTTCGATGAAATCATTGCCGATGATTTGATTCTTATTTCCATGCCGGAAAACTACGGACCCTTCGTTGTTCTTCAATACATTGAACCTAATTGAATTTTTGAGGATTTTACGGATATCACTTCTGCATCCCCGTTGCACTTCTCAAATACATTGTATTCTACAATAGTCGTTGCATCGCTGGTGGCGTAGGCACTGTTTCCTATCCTAAGACATTCGCCGCCATTGCTTGAAGAGTAAGTGTGATTGGCAAAGTAGTTAAGGTCAATTTTGTTGTGTCGTGACATCTCGCCATCGCTACCAAGTATCAAAACAAAGTTTCCAGCTGTTTCCTTGTTGGCAAACATATTGTGATCGATTCTGCTATACTCGCTATGCCTGCCAGTTATTCCTAGCCAATCAGATGACCCGTTTGGTTCTGCAAGATCAAAGTAATTTTGCGTAAAGCGTACATGCCGACAGTCGCTGCACTCTATACTAATGCTGTCGTCGATCTGGTCATGAAGGAATTTGAAGCCTCTTATTACAAGATATGAGGAGCCTTCAAATGCAAATCCTGCAGGCCCAATTATCTCTACACCATCCACGGTTTCAGCTGACATCACTATTGGTGCGTCCCGCTTACCCCTTGCCTTGGTGAGCATCGTGTCGGCTGAATGAGTCTCTAGCCATTCGCTGGCATCATACCTGCCATCCTTCAAGATAATCTGATCGC
>DASVCY010000143.1:0-7159 GCA_036381375.1 Nitrososphaera sp.
ACGTCTGGGCTATCCATTCGACGTCTTCCTTCGTCTTTGCTAGCCTGCCTATCTTGATGCAGTCGCGGATATCTTTTGACTTTAGCTTTGTCCATACTGCGTCAGCTATGGCCATTGCAACTTCCGCTGGGACTCCCTCTCGGCCAAGGATGTGTGTGCAAACTTCTTGAAATGAGCCAAATGAATACTGCTTGAAATGCAGAACAATGAACCTTGAGAGAAGTGGTGTGAGCATCCTATCAGTGCCATTGCTCGTGGCAAAAACCCATGTCTTTAGCTGCGTGCTACGAGTCTTCTGGAACTTTGTCTCAGACACAATCCCTGTCTCCATCAGGCTCAATAGAGCAGTCTGGTCTTTCATGGGCATGTGCTCTATTTCGTCCACAATAAGGTAGCGCGGCCGTTTTTCAAACAGGTAGTCGATCATACCAGATTTCGTGCTGTGGCTCCCAAGCGTAAAGTACGAGCGCTCTAGCTTCATGCATTCTAGCATGAACAGGGTCTTGGCCGACGCTGGCGGACCAACGAGCAGGATATGTACTGGCTTGTCTGAAGATAATGACATCTGAAAAAGTTTCTTCACGTCGCCGTATCCTATGATGCTATCAAAGAGCAGCTCGCTTTTCGCCGCCCTCTCGACCACTGCTGGTGCTGCCGCTGCCGCCTCGGTCATTTGCTCTTCTTGTACACCAACGGGAAGCTCTTCTTCAATCACTCTGCGTTGTCATTACCACAGATGGGTTTTAGATGTTCCTGCTAAATTGTGGTGCGTACGAGCTGAAATATTCTAGACTCTGGTAACTATTTAAACGAGCGTATAGCCGCCATCACTTGGTCGCTCAGCTTGAGCGTATATGCAGCGGCGTCGTCTGACGGTATCTTTGAGAGCATATCCAGAAACTGGGCCTTGTCTTTTCCACGCTCGTACATACCTCCTGACTCTTTGATGCAGAGGGGGAACTTTTGCATCCTGATGCCCTTTGAGCCAAGGTGGTTGATAAATCTCCTATAGGCGTCGACATTGTACCAGTCCCAGTTGCGCTCGGCGCAGTACATTATCCAAACATCTATTGTATTCTGGAAAAATGCCTTTTGGCGCAGTTCTTCGAGGGTCATATTACGCTACTAAAAATCCGCCTTCTTCATCTTTGATCCGCAGCGAGGGCAGGAGCCGCCCTTGAACCTGTGTCCGCATGCGATGCAGATATAGTTGACGCCTCCGCCTCCTCCGCCACCGAGCATGCCGCCAAATCCGCCTCCTCCGCTGCCCATGCCCATACGGGCCATTGCACGCTTGCGCATATAGTACGAGATTCCTATGAAAATTGCAATCGCAGGGATAAGCCCCCACCAGCTAAAGAAATATGTCAAAGTTAGACTTATGGCAAGCGATATCATTATCCATGCCATCTGTTGACCTATCCAGTTCAAACATTGATTCTTAGAGCTGTTCTTTTATTAAGTTTTCCAGCGCATTCACCATAAAATGTAATTAACTACCTTCTTGCATAACAATACATTGCAAAAGCGCGGGGCTGCTCCATCAATCTTTATGCTGTGTGAGACCTGCTATTGGTGCGCGACGTACCTCGACAAGGTCAAGATAGTTGACAAGTGTCCAAAATGCTTGATGTCAGTTCTTTCCAGTTTCCCGATATTGCCTGACGAGTCGTTCGTGTTTATCAACGATCCAAAACGTGGGGTCGAGCTCGACTTTGCTCGCAGAAAATAAGATAAAAGAAAAGAAGATGTCATTACACGGAATCAACTATCTTGATTTCCAACTTGTTGCCATTCCTGTCGTATGCCGCCATGGTCTCGTCCTCATAGGGGTGGCTGATTATGATGGATACAAAGCCGGTGAAGTAGTGGAGGTCTTCAAGCGATGGCGCATTGGAGCTTCCAGGGTGCGAGTGAGCGGTGCCCACGTGTGGAATTGTGTAAGGAAGATCGTGGAGCGCAAAACCGGAGTAGAATGGACCGGACTCGGCAAAAGGAGGGATAACCAAGCCGTCGATAATAATCTGGTCTTTTGTAGTTCTGCCTTGCAGCACCAATATCGCCTCGTTGGGGTGGTGCGTCTTTGACCAGGTAATGATGCCGTCGGCGGCCTTTCTCGAAATCACTATCTTCCTCTGCACCTTTTCCTGCCTGCCAAACAACAGGAAGAAGCTCTGCCTGTGACTTATTTTAAGATTGGCAACAGTTCTTCTACTAGAACCTTCAGATATGGATAATAAGCCGGCGCGCATAACAGATATCAGCTTGACGCCATGTTGTTAAAGAGGGAGAGCAGCAAGATTATTTACCGAAGGGGCGAAGTCGGCAACGACTCTGACGGCACACCGCTCCTGATAAACCACAAGGGCGAAGCCTACAGAGTCAATGATACCGCGGTTTCATTATGGAACATGTGCAACGGGATCAGTTTTGACGATCTGTTACTAGAAGTGCTCCGCATTTCAAGCGGCGACGAGCATGAGGTCCGCAAGTCACTTGAGCAGATGGTAAAGCAGTTCAAGGAAATATCGGTCGTTGAATTGCGTGACTAGCTAGCGCTGCCCACAGATCTGGAATGCAAACATGACGGACCCGGACACCTTGCCGTTTCGGCGGTACGGGTAAAAGTTGTTGGTCTCTTTTGGCATCAACTCATACTTTAGATTTTTCGCATCTTGCTTTGACAGCGATACCTTGGCCAGCCGATCGCCCAGAATCGTGGACCAAGGTAGCTGCGGCAGGGTCTCTTTCTTGTTGGCAAATATCGCGACCACTCTTGATAGGTTCTCCCTGTCGAGGACTGCCATGTAATTGTAATCGTCGTTTTCGCCAAATGGGTCGGGCATAGTAAACGGATCGATGTGTACGTAATCGCGGAGCCTGTCACGGAGTTCGTCTGAAAGCCCCGCAGCAATAGCAATGTCAGACATGGATAACTTTCTTACTGCCTCGATCGAAGGTATTCCTGATGATGTCGCCAGCACAGGAGTTATTCTTCTGACATCATTATATAATTTTTGAGTGTGCAAGTGCGCATGTATGGTAGGGGCACGTACACGCGTTCCCCGCGTTCTCAGACCGGAAGCGGTTAGCTCTTTAACAGTACTTACGTGTATGTTGTCCCCTGCAAATATTCTTTTGTGCTATTCTGACCAGCACGATTACGCACAACCACTGTACTCCTCAACAGATTCTTGACTATGTCCAAATCGGAACGTCTGATCCTGTAATACTCATCCACTGCAGTCCTCAGGTCGGCGGACTGTGACACGGTACCTCGAAACAAAAGGGTCGTCGTACTTACTCTTCCTCTCATACATAGTCTTCTTCTGGATTGAATTCTGATAGCCTTTTGGCAGGCATATGTGATTGAGATATTGCGCTTGTTCTTCTCCTTGAGGCATTCCTGCATCTTCTTTGTCTTTTGCAAAAGCATGGCTATCATAACCGACATACGGTAAACTGCCACGCTAGAAAGATGGTTGTCGGAATCGCTAGGCAGTCTATGTAATTTTGCTATTGCATATAGTTACAAACCGTCAGGAGATTCTGCGCATACACGCCCACGCACAAAAGTGATAACTTGCAGGAATGGAAGATCGAAAAGGCCGGCAAGAACGGACTGACCTTGTTCGTTGTCCGGTATGATAAAGGCATAAATTGCAATGCATCCGCAAAACAATCGCGCCGGGGTACCCAAGCTAGGTAAGTCACGGTAGGCCCTAAAAGGGGTCAGCCTCGAGATCATAGGTGCAGGGTATGACGCGCTAGCTGATGTCCTTCGGGACTCGAGGGTTCGAGTCCCTCTCCCGGCGCCTTTTAAGGGCCGATCAGAACTTTGTCTGAAACATCGTCGCTCTTAGATATCCTGTTCAAAGTAATCTGCAATGTTCGTTTTCTTTCTGACATCCCCTCGACGCAAAAGCGTTAGAGGTTCATGATGATGATAATGCCGTATTGTGTATTCCTACACCGGCATCAGACGCGATGCCATCCACGTGCTACGACTGCGATGCACGCGCCTTCTTACAATCACAACCTATTCACAGCTGCGTTTGTCTTGTTGTTGTTTTTCGGCCTGACCAAAATTGGCCGAGTTTTACGTCGTGGGTTGGAGGCCAGACACTCGGATGTTAAAACGCCGAAATGTCCTCTCATCTTCTGGCAGGCTTTTTAGCTATAGTCTGCTGTTCTTCCGTGTTTTGCTTCTACCAGTGCCAGTTCATGATCGTAGATGTACATAACTGCTGGAACACCCGCAGGGAGGGAATGGTGCACAGGAGCTTCGCTAAGCTACCCATACAAAGCAGGTAGGTTTGCGCTAGGAATTACTTATGTCAAAAAAAGTGCGACTCTACATGCGCGACCATTTTACTTGGGCTAGCGGTCTTTCTGATAAAACAATATGTCTTAAATGTTGGGAATACCTTTCTCGCTTCGTCTTCGTATATCTCAAAGGCAGTAGTGAAGCATATTCTTGCATCTGTATCAACATTCCATATTGCTCGGGCAAGCTGAAAGCCATCCATTTCAGGCATTCTGACATCCAGAATGATAATGTCATAATAATCCTCTTTGAAATGCAACAATGCGTCCTTCGGATCATTGAAGGCGTCCACTCTAAAGCCGCGTCGTTCTAGACCTTTCTTCATGACAGTTGTGATGTCAGTTTCGTCGTCAACAAATAGAATAATCCTATCCAGACTGGCCCTATTGTGTTGAGCCGTGTGTAAACACCTTGACTGTTGTAGTCACGATTTAACTGCTTCCACTATCACGTTAGGCAATACAGCTATATAAGACATGCAGGATAGAATCTTCCAGTAGTTCTGAACGTGTTCTTGGGCAATCATGTACATTCAGAACTCGGACTCATTGTTGACACTTTACCTCGCGCCTTTCAAGCCGCGTTCACTATTCTGCAACTTTATCCAAGTGCTAATCTGCGGCAGCTTCGGCAACTCTTACTGGTATTTCCGCAATCGGCTGCACGGATTCGTCTGCATGTGCAGTCGACAGAGTCAGCGTATACTCGCCTGTAGTGGTAGGATTCCAGTACAGCTCCAACATGAAGTTGCTGTCAGCGCCAATGTTTCCGCGAAGGTTGGCCGCTTCATCATAGACCGGCTGCGAATTGTCAGCATTGCTCTTGCTGACTGCCAGTGTAATCAGATGACTTGAGACTGCATTCTGGCTTGCAAAGTTGGCTCGGATCAACACTCGCTCATTTACAGCAAACAGCATTTCTGGCACAACTTCACCAATCAACTCTCCAGTATCAGCGTCCAGGGCTGTAATTGACATGAGCATAGGCGGTATATTCTCACCATCTTCCTTCCGCATCAGCAGCTGAGCTGACTGTCCTTGGTCGTCTGCCCGCCCTGATGCGTTCTCCTCTCCTGTCCCGCTAATATCAGGCTCACTCGTTTGCCGAAAAGTGGTGGCGCCATCTTGAGGTTGATCGGTCAGCTCCGGATTTATCGCAGGGTTACTGCTTAGGAGTGTGAGGGAAAATACAAAGCCTATGGCTGCTGCAACGCCTATCCCTGCCATGCCGTATGCTGGAAATTTTGCCATTTTGACTATCAATTCATCCTTCTCATTATAATATCATATGTTAAGTAGTATTTCCAGCAAATAAAAAGGAGATAGTTAGGGGGAGGACTAGCCATACACTACTTTGAAGTGCCTCTCAGGAAGCTGTCAATCTGCGTCCAGCACATCAAAGTCAGAATGGTGGCCGTCTCCGCTGACGTGTACAATAATCATGCCAATGTGGATGTCCAACCTTTCGTCAATTTCGAGCTCGGAGGACTCTTGTCAGTAAGCACTCCATTGCGTGACCTCTTTCCGGTGGAAGGATCCACTTTACTCCCTTGCTCCTTCAGCGTTCAGGAGAAAGATAATGCTGCAGGTCATGTTCACTTCCTGTCACCCGGCAGGTTGGTTCTGTGCCTTCTGCTGCAACATCAAATCCTTTGTTGAATACTTGGGAATTGAAGATCATTGAGGTCTATCGCCTTGATGTCTGAGATGGAGAGCCCGACTGCTTCTTTCACCCTCCCTGCCTTGTGCCTTGCATTGGTGGTCGCATTGCCGGTCCGACTGGCACGTATGCGTTCCTGTCTTTCAGCAGATATGAAGAAGTGCCAGTCTGTTTAAATTGGTTGCACCAGCTTCAATTGCTGTGTCGATCGCTTCACCTGTGCCTTCGTCGCTGTCCGAGCGTGAGGGTGATCATGTTGTCTGCCTTGTAACTGATGACTTCGCCGGCTACATACCAATCAGCCAGAACCGGGTTGCCCGGCAGCACTATGCGAGCATTTTCTGGTTTGCTGCGCCCAAGATATGGTACACGTTGTGGTTGTTTTTAATGACGTCTTCAGCTATACCAAGCTCTCTGAGCACCGCAACGACTGCTGCAAGTTTGCATTGCTTGTAGCTGCTTGTTCTTCCACTGAGCGCTATTTCTAGACCTGTCCGGCGCCTGAAAATCTGCCAGAGCGCAACTTCGCCGCTGGCGTGCTTGGTGATGAAACTACTGACTGGACCATATCTTCTCAATTTCCTGCTCGCAAACTTTGGCACCAGTTTCACATCCCAAGTCCACTGGCATCGGGTTGTCGTGTGAGTTCTGTTGTGCCAGCCCGCTCAGCATCTGGTGGCTACAAACGATGCTGATTGAAAGAATACTTGCAATCAAGGCAAAAACGCGTGCCACTTCTTTTCGCGACATTTCTGCTATCTTTTGTTTTTGACAGATCTTTTTACTGTCATTTGCGTTTTTGAAGGTAGACGGAAATCATGTTGTAGAGCGTGACCCAATTCCGGCTCTGGGCCTCAGAGCGCCTTGCCCGAGCCAGACTATAGATGGCAAGCGATTTTTATAGAGCAAGCATAGAACCCGTATTTATAGGCATTTTTGCAAGTGCCGATCCTGCAATTCCTGCTCAGTCCTGAAGCAATATTTTGGTAGAGATAGTCAAATGCTAGATGAATCAGCTATCTGCTTTTCCAAAATATATCGAGCCGGTAAAGTGCCGCGCCTTATTCTTATGCCTTTCCAGCGATTCCTCTGACTGGAATGCCATCTTGCATACCTTGCATTCAAAGCTTTTCATGTGACCGTCGTTGCTTCGTTTGAATTGAAAGGGAAATT
>DASVCY010000144.1:0-3446 GCA_036381375.1 Nitrososphaera sp.
AATATGTGACGGCAAGGAAATATCAGAACATGGTAAAGGAGATGTTCCTGAAGGCGTCGCTGTACAACATGTTTGCAGGTATGAAATTGTAGGCTAGGCTGTGATTGTCGCCAGGAGATGGCTATTCGTGCAACAGAGCATCGTCGACCAATTGTCTATATATCCGAGGATTTGTGCATGCAGAGGCTTTGTAGAACAACAGCAAACATAGCAAAGTCCTTCTGTCAATTGCTCAACGCGGTAGTGGCCGCGGCCGATTTTTTCCGGCAGCTATTCAGACAAGACCCTCGGCAATTATCATCTCTGGCTAGTTCCTTACTCTTGCAGGTACTGCGTTATGAAAATTCATTTCGATGCTAATTTGGCTAACATCATCATCGCAGCGTGTTTCGCTGTGGCTCGGGATCACATTCCCAATTGCCATGTCGCAACTGTTGCTATCGATGTCAATTTTTTGACACTTGGAACTGATTATACGGATCGCGGCAGCAGCATATTCCTATGCAATATCTCGAAGTTCTCCTTTTGCGAAAATGAGGCCAATGGGTACTTGAATATGTAACATTTTATCCCTATCCTGCATACTCCAACACTTAAGTAGTATGTTGCCCGAATGATAGTCGCTGCGTGTCAAAACTTGCTAATACACGCAGGTAGAGGATTGCGCAGAACAGCTGATGATCCACACAGGGACTTCTATTCAAATCTCACGAAAGCCAGATAACCGACGAAGTCTATTCCTCTTTAGGAGCGGGTCATCCTCTCGGGATGAGGTGTCCATACTAGGAACCCACGCCCATCCTACAGCTATAGTGCACCCTCATGCACACCTTATAGCTAGAGGGCGACCCCGCTCCGATTCTAAATTATTTTTGACTGTATCCCCTTCTTTTTGCCGGCATAATCTTTTGCCCACAGTAGCGAGTGAATCCGGTCCATCTCTTCCAAATCCCGAGCCTGTAGCCCCTTGCGAGAAACGATCCCAGGCAAGCGCCAATTCTTCCCTTCGGCTAAGCTCAAATCCCAATTCCTTTCAGTGCTGCGCTTGAAGAATTCTTGTGATAAATACCTCGAACTTCCTGCATGCACGCGTATGTATTTGCCCCAAAAATAATCAACCAACAACGATATCCATTCATGGATAATACTGTACTTTTTCTCCATAATGGATAATAATATCTCACATCTCACGAATGCAAGACATGTCTCTGACGGCCAACTGTGACATTTATGCGGCAGTGCATGACGCCGGCATCAACAGGGTGATAAGGCACCTGATGCGCCAGCGTCCTTCTCTCTTTAACTATGGCACCGCATTGGTGGCGTCCAACCCTGAGATGCTCTGCGAACGCATCGAACCCGCTCCAGAAGTAGTCAGCAACAACAACCCCCTTGTCACCCCTCTTGACCCCCTGCCAGTCATTGGATTGAGCGGTTTTCCGCCGGGCTCGATAGGCCCTATAGGACTTGCACTTAATTTCGGAGCTCAGCTTTCCAAGGGGGAAATAGACTTTTTCGAGGGCAATGTTATCACCCTTCCCCCGCAGCTTTCTCCCTTGCAGAACCAGCATCTTGCAGTTCACTTTAGAGTCTGCGCGGGAATTGGCTGTCCATTAAGGGACTTGCAGCTTCCCGGCAAGCCAGGACAGCTTGGCACCAAGATCCCCACAAAAGCACGATTGATAACAGCGACAGCACCACCGGCAACGACAACACAAAATCCCAGTAGCAAACTTGCCACCATCCCAGACATCATTACCAGCAGGGATGACTTGGTGGTCTTGAATCCGCGCGGAGACAACGCAGTAACAACAACTCTGCCGGCATTTAGGCTCGAATGCTTTTGTCTGGATCTGTTCGCAACCGCTGGATGTAGGATAACTGGCACTATCGGAAGCCAGAGGATAGAGGCCTTTGTGGACGGTATAGAGATAGTGGACCTGAAGCCTGAGGGGCTGGAAAACGCGATAGAGTGCTACGCAGGGTTGGTCCTCAACCGCGGTCTCTTGCCTCCTATATCCGAATTTGCTTCAAAGCTGGCGTTTGGTCTCTTTGAAATACCGACCACTACCACTACAGATGTCACCATCTCAGGTAAAGTTCAGGTCTCAGCGTCTACGAACGTTTTGAACAATCCTGCGATAGAAGAAAACCAGCTAAAGACGTTTGTCAACTTGGACAAAGTCGAGCTTGACATTTTGGTCTCGCCAGAAGGCGGAAGTTCCGGCGGTGGTGGCGGAGGCAGCGGCACAATCACAAGGACAATCCGCACTCGCGCACGAACAGGCACTTTTGATCTGACAGCCGCAATATCTGAGCGAGCCTTCAAGGAGATATATGGTGCCCTCCTCAAGGGATTCAAGTTTTCCACATCAGGCAGCGGCAGCTATGGCATCTTTACTGCATCATACGAAGTGCAGGCACATCTAGAAGGTGGAACAATAGACTTGCGCACCAACGGCTCGATACTGGTGAGTGAGCTGGATATCAAGTGGGACAAGCTGCGCCTAGTTGTAGGCATAGATATCCCGACGATCCCTATAGGCGGGTTCTGCATCATTCCAAACCCCTTTGGAGGATGCCTAGTAAGAGCACCCTCGATCGACCTGTTCAGCGCCAGCCCTGATATCGCAATACCTTTCGACTTGGGTGGTCTCTTGACTTCGGAGGTCACTTTCAGTGCGATTCCAAAGGCATTCTACGGGGTCGGCTCTGGTGTTCCGAACAGGTGGCAGGTCGCCATGGTTCCGACCCTTCCAATAGACCTTGACATAATCGACATTGCGGATACGGTAGGAGATCTATTCCACGACCTTATTGCTGACGGCATACTCAATGTGCTCGATGCGCTTGGATTGCCTGACTGGGCAATAGACTTTATCGATTTCGTCCTTGGGGGGATTGAAGGAATAATACGCGACGTGCTTGATATCCCTGACGATGTGGGCGAATTCCTCCTTGACCTAATCGGAAACCTCGGAATATTCCAGACGCTGATAGACGCAATAAGCGAGTACATTGCCATAACGCTCTTTGAGCTGGAAGATCCGCTTGAGATCCTTCCTGCGAATCCCGTTCCAACGGTCGACAACCCTGTAGCCCCTCTGATTCCTGTAAGTATACCAATTGAATTTCTGGGCATCAGGGTTAATAGCAGCGGTAACGAGTTGATAGTAGAAGGCGATGTGGGGAACTAGACATGGCAACAACAGCAAGATTTAGGATTAACCGCGAACTGTTCAGCCAAGTAAGCACAGACAGTGGGTCGCTTTCCATGATGTCCTCGATTGTTCACAGGTTTTCAGAGCCCGGAGAGTACGAGGGCGTCGTCATGAAAGGAGCTGGCGGTTTGATATCGCGCCGATTCACAATCTCAGAGATAGGGGAAGATCCTGCCGCGCAGGTTGCTCCAAGGGCACAGACACCTCCCAGCCAACCCGGACACG
>DASVCY010000145.1:0-10475 GCA_036381375.1 Nitrososphaera sp.
TTTGGCGCTACAGAGGCCAAGCCGCCGGAGGACGTCGATGCCATTTTCGACATTACAGAAACAGGTACGACTCTTGCTCAGAACAACCTCAAGATAATCGACACCGTGGCTGAATCGACCGCTGTTCTCGTGGCAAACAAGAAGGCGCTAAAGGATCCTGCAAAGCGGGAAAAGATTGCAGACATGATAGCCCTCATGAGGGGTGTCGTGGAAGGCAGGAAAAAGCTGCACATTTTCGTAAATGTCAAGAAGGAGAACCTTCAGAAACTGTTGAAGGAACTGCCTGCCCTCAAGAGGCCGACCGTCAGCCCGCTATCAGAGGACGGATGGTACGGCGTCAACACAGTAATCGACAAGAATGAGTTTATCAGAATAGTGCCCAGGATGAGAAAACTAGCGCAAGGTTTGGTGGTACTGGAGCCAAAGCAGATACTGCCACTTGACGAGATAAACCTGGACGGATACTCCTGATGAAGATTCTCAGCGTTTCAGACCCGGCGGCCGAAGCCGCGCGACTTCGCAAGGCAAGTGCAATACCTGACTCGCTTTTTGCAGATGCGATGACCATAATGAAGGATGTCGCGCAGCACGGCGACCAGGCGGTTCTCGGTTACACTGCAAAATTCGACGGAGTCAGACCTGGCTCGCTTTTGGTGAGTGAGCAGGAGATAAAGCATGCATACAGCCAGGTCACAAAGGAGCAAGTCAAGGCAGTCAAGCTGATGAAGGAGAGGCTTTTGAAGAGTGAGCTTGCAGTGCTCAGGCGCCTAAAGGGCATCGCAGTGTCGTCTGACGGAGTCAGGATAGACAGGGTAGTGAAACCAGTGGCAAGCGTTGGCTGCTACATTCCAGGAGGCAAGGCCCGCTATCCAAGCACGGTGGTAATGTGCGCAGTGCCGGCCAAGGCTGCAGGTGTAAAGAGAGTAGTGGCAGCATCGCCTCCAAGAAAGGACGGCACTATCGATCCGCTAACGCTTGTCGCAGCAGACATCTGTGGCGTCGACGAATTTTACAAGGTAGGGGGCGCGCAGGGCGTCGCAGCTCTAGCGTATGGCACGGAGTCAATAAAGCCGGTGAGCAGGATAGTAGGACCTGGAGGCATGTTCGTCACCGCTGCAAAACTGATCGCGTCCGGCTCTGTTTCGACTGACATGGTGGCTGGCCCGACAGAGCTTTTGATTTATGCTGACGCAACGGCCAACCCGCGCCTAGTTGCAGCGGATCTGATCTCTCAGGCAGAGCACAGCACAGATACGGTCTGCGGGCTGGTGACAGCACATGGCAGGCTTGCGTCGCAGGTGCAAGAACAGGTGCAATTGATCATTGAGAAGATAACACGCGCAGACATTGTGAAGTCCAGTCTAGAGAACAACGGCTTTATCGCTATTTGCAAGAATGAAAATGCTTGCATCGACTTTGTCAATGAGTTTGCGCCAGAGCACCTTGAGATAATTAGCAGAAACGCAGATTCGGTAGCAAAGAAGGTGGATTCCGCCGGGCTTGTGCTGATAGGCCAGCATGCGCCGTCGTCTGCAAGCGACTATTTGCTTGGTTCAAACCATGTGCTGCCGACGCTTGGATTCGGCAAGTCCCGCGGGTCGCTGTCTGTACTTGACTTTGTCAAGATTGTGAACAAGGTCAAGGTGACAAAAGCAGGACTCGCAAGAGTCGAAAGGGCAGTCAAGGAAATAGCATCGGCAGAAGGATTGCTGAACCACTACGAAGCGGTGAGGGCGAGGAAAGATAATGAAGGCGATAAAGAAAAAGAAGAATAGCTTTGAAGAGTCGGTGAAAAGGATCGCCAAGCTTGGCCGCTACATCAAGCCGGAGAAGGTAGAGGGCGCGATAAAGCTGGACTCGAACGAAAATTTTGCTCTTGACAGGGAGTTTGTTGCTGGCATTGCCTCTGAAGCTGCACAGCAGGTTGACCTGAGGGAATATCCCCTTGACCAGCTTGAAGAGCTGTATTCCCAGCTTGCAAAGTATGCGGGCGTTGACGAAGAGTGCATCGCGGCGGGCAGCGGATCGGACCAGGTAATCGAACTCCTGCTCTCTACGCTTGGGAACAGACGGGCGACAGTGTTTGTCCCTACTTTCTCTTATTTCATAAACAGATGCGAGCTGCACGGCATAGAGGTCGATCAGGTGCCACTATCCCGGGACTTTACGCTTGACAAGAGGGCATTTGTAAAGAGCGCAATGAAATCGGATCTTGTATACATCTGCTCGCCAAACAATCCGACTGGCAACCAGATAGACAGGGAGACTGTTATAGAGATTATCGATTCGCTCAAGGACAGGCTGATCCTCGTGGACGAGGCTTATGTCGACTTTGCAGATTACTCCCTTTCCGCAGACGCGACGAAACGCAGCAATGTAATAGTGCTCCGCACGCTTTCAAAGGCGTATGGGCTCGCTGGTGCAAGGGTAGGCTACATGGTGGCAAACAGGAAATTCGTCCGCACCTTTAGATCTGTCATACAGTCCCCGTACCCCATCAGCACACTTTCGCTTGCGATCGCGTCCAGCGTCCTCGATCGCGCGGACCACGTAAGGCAGACGATCAAGACTATAAGAAGCGAAAGGGACAGGGTGTTTGACAAGCTATCGAGGCTTGCTGGCATCAGGGTGTTCGAGTCGGACGCCAACTTTCTCTTTATCGAAACGGGCAAGCACTACCGGCCGATTTCAAGGGCTCTGGAAAGCAACGGAATAGTGGTCAAGATGCTTGGCAACATTGCAGGCCACAAGGGATGCATGAGAGTGACGATAGGCACTCGGGAAATGAATGACAAGTTCCTTTGGTGCATAGAAGAAGGGTCTTCTGCCTAATGTACGATTGCGCGCTCTTTGATATTGACGGCGTCCTGGTGGACGTACGCAAATCGTACAACGCCGCAATTAAAAGGACTGTAGAATATGTGCTCCGGTCCATAGCTGGCAAGTCATCACTATCATCACTACCATCATATCGTAACCTCGTCACCGATCAGCTCATTCTCAAGTTCAGGCAGAGTGGCGGCTTTAATAACGACACGGATACGACATATGCGATAACCCTCGCAATGCTCGCCCGGGCTCCCAAGAACATGATAGAGGGGAGAAAATTCCTATCACAGGTGGCAGAAAACGCTGACGAGACCGGTTACATGTCGGTTGAAAAGTTCCTCTCAGACTGTTACGATATTGAAAAGTGGAAAAAGCAGTTGAACTACCCCGCGCCCGTCAATGAAAGCATGCTTGCAAGGGTATTTGACGAGCTGTTTTACGGCCCCGAGCTCTTCAAGAAGCGGAGCAATTTAGAGCCAAAGTACTGGCAGAGAGGCGGCAAGCCGCTCATCAAGAACGACAGGATTTCGGTGAGCTCCAGGACAATGAAAAAGCTCCACGAAATGTTTGGCGGCAACCTTGCAATGGTATCTGGGAGAAGCAGGCTTGCCGCAGAGTATTCGCTCAAGCCGGTGATGAAGTATTTCAATCTGGACGCCTGCGTCTTCCTCGAGGACGAAAAGCGCGAATATGCCAAGCCCAACCCATATGCTATCAGGCGGGCGATGGAAGTAATGAATGCAAAAACCGCCGTCTATGCCGGCGACTCGACAGAAGACCTGCTGATGGCAAGGCGGGCGGAGAAACAAGGAGGCGTGAAAATAGCGTTTGTCGGTATATATGGCAACAGTCCCAACCCATCGAAGACTATAGCACAGTTCAGGCGAGAGGGCGTAAAGGCGATCGCAAGAAGCGTCAACCAGTTACCGAACACGATAAATAAGGTACTGGCAGTTTAACAGATGTTGACTGGTGCAAGAAGGGCGAGGATCGAGAGGGTAACAAAAGAAACTGCAGTCACCGTTCAGGTCAACATTGATGGCACAGGCAGGACGAACATCAAGACAGGCCTCTCGTTTATCGACCACCTTGTCACCTCGATCGGCAAGCACGCCATGATAGACATTACGCTAAGTGGCAAATCAAACGACGGCATAGTCCACCATCTTGCAGAAGATGTCGCCATTGCGCTGGCCCAGACAATAGACAAGGCGCTGGGCGAGCGGGAAAGGATTGCAAGGTTCGGCTATGCGCTGATCCCGATGGATGAGGCGCTTGCATACGCATCAATTGATCTGGTAAAAAGACCGTACCAGAGGGTAGAGCTAAAGCTGACCCGCGACAGCATAGAGGGGGTGCCAAGGGAGGACCTTGAACACTTTGCGAGATCGCTTGTACAGAACCTGAATGCCTGCACGCACATGGTGGTTCACTATGGCGACAACGACCATCACAAGGTCGAAGCTGCGCTCAAGGCGTTTGCAGTGGCACTTCGCATGGCAGCAAGCATCGACAGCAGGAGAAAGGGAATCCCAAGCACAAAGGGGGCAATGTGAATCTGGCCAGGATAGCAATATTCGATTATGGCGCCGGCAATCTGTTTAGCCTTAAATCGGCCCTAGAACGCAATGGGGCAGAGAGCGTAGAGATAATCTATGACCTGAAGGATCTGGACAGGTTCGACGGCCTGGTGCTCCCGGGCGTCGGCAACTTTGACCCAGCTATAGAGTCGATAAAGAGCGGCGCGGGTCACCTAGACAGGGCGATAAATAGGGGCATGCCTGTGATGGGCATTTGCCTTGGAATGGAGATGCTCTTTGAGAGGAGCGAGGAGGGCAAGCTTGACGGATTGAAAATATTGGATGGTGAAGTGGTGCTCCTGCCAAAGAACAAGGTCAAGATACCGCACATGGGCTGGAACAACCTGCAGATAAGAGGCGACAGCAAGCTGCTAAAGGGGGTCAAGGACAACTCGTGGGTGTATTTTGTGCACTCGTACCGCACGGCTCCAAAGAACCGCAAGCTGGTGGTTGCCACTTCCAACTACGGGGTCAGTGTCCCGGCAGTCATCGAAAGGGGCAACCTTATTGGTGTCCAGTTCCACCCGGAAAAGTCCGGCGAAGTCGGTGCAGTCATGCTCAGGAACTTTGTCAATATGTGTAACAATGGTGCAAAATGAGAGTCATTGCCGCAGTTGACATTATGGGCGGAAGCGTAGTCCGGCTTGTCAAGGGAGATCCTGCAAACAAGACGGTGTACAGCAGCGACCCTGTCGAAACTGCGAAAAAGTGGGAGGCCGCCGGGGCTGACATGCTGCACATCGTCGATCTCGACGCAGCATTTTCAAGTGGTGACAACTCGCAACTGGTCGCGGCAATAGCAGAAGCGATAAAGATCCCCGTGCAGGTGGCCGGCGGCATAAGGTCGGTCGAAAAGGCCGAAGAGATGCTTGGAAAGGCTGCAAGGGTGGTGATCGGCACGATGGCATACGGCCAGCCGGAGGCCGTAAGAAGGCTGGCCAAAAAGAATCCCGGCAGGGTCGTCATCTCGATAGATCAGATAAACGGCACCGTAATGGTGAAGGGATGGAAAGAGTCAGCAGGCACCAAGGTAGCCGATGCGATATCCCGGTTTTCGGCAATGGGCGTTGACGAGTTCTTGCTTACGAGCATCGAGCGGGACGGCACGCTGCAGGGACCTGATGTTGACACCCTTGCGGAGGCCGCCAAATCTGCGAGGATAATCGCAAGCGGAGGCATCGCCGGCCTGAATGACATTGTAAAGGTAAGGAGCGCTGGCTGCAGCTCTGTCATACTGGGCAAGGCTTTGTATGACGGCAGGATCACGATAGAGAGGGCGAAGGCTCTGGCATGACGCTTGCAAAGAGGGTAATACCGTGCCTCGATGTAGACAACGGCAGGGTGGTAAAAGGCGTCCACTTTGCAGAGGTGAAGGACGCCGGTGACCCGGTGGAGCTTGCCAAAAAATATAGCGAGCAGGGAGCCGACGAGCTGGTATTCCTGGACATCACGGCATCGCAGCAGGGCAGAGACACTATGAAGAGCGTCGTGAGAAACGTGGCAAGCGTAATCGACATCCCTTTCACCGTGGGAGGAGGCATCAAAAAGCTTGAAGATGCCCGCGATATTCTGCTATCCGGCGCGGACAAGGTTTCGATAAATACGGCTGCGGTCAAGAACCCGGAACTCATAACGCAGCTGATGTCCATTTTCGGCAAGCAGTGTGTGGTGGTTGCCATTGACGCAAAGAGAAACTACAACATCGGGAAGGGCAAGACGATATTCAAAGAGAAGGGCAAAAAGTTCTGGTTCGAGGTTCGGATTTATGGCGGCAAGGAAGGCACCGGCCTTGACGCAATACAATGGGCAAAAGAAGTAGAGAAGAGGGGAGCCGGAGAGATACTCTTGACAAGCATCGATGCCGACGGCACCGAGAACGGTTATGATATTGTGCTAACAAGGGCCATATGCCAGTCAGTCAGGGTGCCTGTGATAGCTTCTGGCGGCTGCGGGAGTGCCCGCCACATGCTTGACGTGTTTGACAAAGCAGATGTCGATGCTGCGCTTGCAGCATCGATATTCCACTATGAAAAGTCGACCGTCGACAAGGTTAAGAGATACTTGAAGAGAAGCGGCGTCAAGATCAGACTATAATGTAATTCCTACTGCTGCTTTTCTTCCGTGTCCCTATCCTTGTCAAAATCCAGCCTTTCGTCCAACTTTTTCTGCAGCTCCTTGTATAGCCGGTACTTGTGCACCCACTTTGAAAAGACGATCCACTGCCTGATGCCTACACCAAGCCACACCAGAAAAACAGCAGCTCCAATTATAGGTAGAGCAACCGCAGCGTCAACCCCACGCTGTATCAACAAGCCGACAACAACCGCGGATACGGGTATGATAATGATAAATGAAAGAACCATTATTATTGCCATCTTTTTCGTGAAATCCAGCTCGTGAATGACATTGTCCAGTATCTCAAGCAGATTCTCATGCGCAGTCCCTTTCCTGCCGCTACTGCTGCCGCGATCTGTCATGTCACTCATCTAGCGATCCACTCTTCTCCATTATAAAGTGGGCAGTAACAGAGTTACCTGTTGTGCTCATATTTCTTCTGCTCACTCCTTGGAAACAAGAGCTCGTAAGGCTCCAGTATCGATGCGACTATTTCTTTCCCTTTCTCTGAAACCCTGTATTTGATTATCCGGTTCTGCTCCCCCCACGGTTCCTCAAACCGAATTATCAGCCCCTTTTCTACCAGCTCGTCGATTATTGGCTTGTGCTTGACATTGTTCAGCCCGCAATAGCTCATGAGCTGGCTCTGGTTGAGCTCGCCGTAATCGTTAAGCTTCAAGATGATATCCTTCCTGATGTAAATTCTCTCCCGATGTGCATGTACCAATTTGACTCAATTGCCATAGGCATGTGTTGTTAGTTGCTATCTGACCGGAGCGCTGGCAACAGGTGCGGTAGCCGCTGCCCTTTTCCAGCCAGTAGAAGTTAGATATAATGTCTGACCAAATAAGCATTCAGGTAACTCAGTTACGTAGGACAGGTAAACAAGGGTTAAAACAAAAATCAGACAGACCATCCCTACCATGGTTTGGAAAATTGTATTGCTGTCGATATCCATAGTGATCGGGTCGTCCATAATAGCCGGCGCCATCGTGGTTACGCAGGTTCTGTCGGCCAGCGTGGATCTTGCAGATTTTGGAGATGACGATGGATTTGGAAATGCAGGGCAGGACTCTGCTGCTGCCGCAACCATTCCTACCAACGCAACAATAGTAAGCATAGTAGCTGATGCTGGAAGCGATTCATACGATCCAAACCCTGTAGAAATAGGGGTCGGAGAAACCGTGGCATGGCAAAATGATGATGATACCGTGCACACTGCAACCTCAAACGATGGCACCTTTGACTCGAAAATGTTGAGGAGAGGAGAGGTGTTCAGCTTTACTTTCGAAGAAGAGGGAGAATTCCCGTACTATTGCAATATTCATCCAAACATGAAGGGGACGGTGGTTGTATGATAAGTGGCAAGAAGCTCAAGATAGGACAGGGTCTGGCAATAGCTGCTCTGGCACTCATCCTTATCTATGTGTTCGGCGAAGGGGTCGTACCAAGGCAGGAAACCAGGGCATTTGTTTTCGCAACAAGCGGGATAATGCTGTCAGTGGCAGCGTTTGCAGTCGCGCCAAGGCAAAAGTCGATTCTACTATCGGCACTACTTGTTGTCAATGGAATGATCCTGACAATAGATGGAATAATGGTCACAAGGAATCTCACCGTGGTCTATTTTCCCGGCCCGGCCACAGGTCTTATCTTTGCAGCGATAGTACTTGCTATCGGGATAGCAAAAAGCGTGATTACGGCCAGGGCATCGAATAGTTTGAAATAGAGCCCTGCGCCATCAAGAGATGATGTTCAGTGCTCCCAACAACCACATCCCCTTTGAAAGCCACCTGGAAGGGCTGAAAGAGCCTGCAAGGACGATATTGCTAGACCTCCGCGGTTTCGTTAGATCACTTGGCAGCAATGTCATCGAAGAGGTGAGGCCGCACAGAGTCACTTATGCAAAGACAATGAACTTTCGCACGTTCCTTGATATCAGGCCTGCGAATGACTCGCTTGTACTGTCGATAAGGTATGGGAGGGCCGCTCCTCCGACGACGGCAACAGTCACGACTAGAGAAGATGCGGAGAAGGCAAAAAAGCAGATAGCCGAGGCGTACCAGAAAATTCAGTAGCTTATCACAAACTCGGCAAACTCGCCAGTGTATTTGTCGAATTTCACATTTACGTCGTTCACCTTGGCATTTGGCGGCCCGACGTGGCACCACTCGATCACTTTGTTGACATCAGCTTCATTACCTTCAAGAACAGCTTCTACCCGGCCGTCCGGCAGGTTACGCACCCAGCCAGTGACGTTGTGCTTTGTTGCCACCTCCTTTGTGTTTTGCCTGAAATAGACACCCTGGACTGTGCCGCTGACAAATATGTGGGCGCGGGTCTTTTTGCTATCACTCATTCTCCAGTACTGCTGTCATTGATTTAAAAAATGTTCCCGCCGTAAAAATGGCGGAGCTAGATATTATATTATTAGACCAGGTCGCCGCCCTCTTCCCTGAAGAGGTGCTCGTACGTCGTTTCCTTCCTCACCAGACGGAACTTGCCGTCGCTGTCCTTCATGACGATCGGTGGTTTGATCTGGCAGTGGAAGGGCATGTTGAAAACGACCGAGTAGGCACCGACATTGTAGAACGAGACGTACCTGCCGACCTCTGACTCTGTCAGGTCGGACGCCTTTGAAAGCGGGAAAACATCATACGTGTCGCACAGTCTTCCCGCAAGGTGGGTATTCTTTACCGGCGCAAGAGCAGTCGTCCTGTCCTTGCTGTCCACTACTGGCACCACCTCCTGCGGGTATTCCTGTTTGAGCAGCGCCGCGTCGAGAAGTATGTGGTAGCCCGCATCAACTATCACAATCTTGTGCTCGTTGTATTCCTTTGTGTTGACTATCCTCGATACCAGCATCGACGATTCGGCCACCAGAAAACGACCGCTCTCGATCATTAGAGTGAATGTTCCGTGCGACTCTGCAAGCTGGTTGAGCTTGCCGACATGATTTTCAGCCATCTGCGCAGGAGTCGGAACCGGGTCGTTGTAAAATACAGGTGTTCCTCCTCCAATGTCAAACGTGTTAACGTGGAATGCAGGATTTTCCTTCTTCATCTTGGTCATGAATGCGTCCATCTTGTCCAGTGCGTGGGTATAGCATGAAAAGTCGGTGATCTGAGAACCTAGATGGAAGTGGAACCCCTCGAATTTGAGGTAATCACTGCCCATGATGTGCTTGACAATCTTGGCCGCGCTATCGATTGTGCCACCGTTGAACGGTACTCCGAATTTGCCGTTCCTATATGACGCGCGAACCTCGGCCTTGACACCTACCTCCGGGTTCACGCGTATCATTGTGAGCGGCTTTGCTCCTACCTTGCTTGCAGCCCTAGCCAAGTTTGTCATTCCGTTAAAGGAGCTGACGACAACTCTTCGGACGCCGCTTTGGAGTACTTCGATGTACTCTTCCGGCTCTTCTGTGACGCTTGTATAAATGACATTCTCCGGATCTGCCTTGCACTGCTTGATGAAATGGAGCTCGCCAAGTGAAGTCAGGTCGAACGTCAACCCGTCCTTCATGAATGCCTTGATCACTGCCGGGGTAAAATTGGCCTTGATCGAGTACGCGACCTTGACGGGACCCTTGTACTTTGAATAAGCTCTGTGCAGTTCCTTCGCCTTTGCGTGCAGCGTGTCTTCGTCCACCAAATAAAGCGGTGTCCCGTACTGTGCAACTAATTTGTTGATGTCAACGGGCGAGACAAAGCGGTTTAGAGTGGCTGCAGTTGGTTTTTCTACGAGTTGAACCTGTGAATTTTCAACCAATTTCTTTTAGTTACGTCTATCATAAAACCAATTGCTTAAAAACATTTGCCCGACAGCGTGTCTGGAAAATTTCAGACAAAAGAGAAAATGAAAAAGAAAAAAAGAAAATGAAAAAAGAGTTAGCGGTAGTACGGAACCGCTTTCTCTGTCGGCTTGCCTTCCCTCTGCGTCTTGATCTTC
>DASVCY010000146.1:0-3850 GCA_036381375.1 Nitrososphaera sp.
GCCGTGGCGGCCATATGTTCATGAACATGTAGTTGTTTTTGATCGACTCTTTCATGAGCAGTGATCCCTTACACGATGTTTTTTCCTCGCCCTGACACACCTTACATTGTACTCACAAATCATCGGCCTCCTATTGAAGAGAGAGAGAGAGAGCGCCTATTCAGCAATCAAGCGCATTCTTCCGCCCTGCTTCTCCTAGTTCTTACAGTCTTCTTTGACCAGCACATGGATCATCCACACTGACATAGTCTTGTTCTGAAAAAAAGTAGTTGATATAGTGAGAGTTATTCGATAAGCTACTTCAATCGACAGATTTAAAGTATGGATGAATGTGAGAGAAAATATCGTGAATACAAAGGCCCTTTATGCGGCGGGCGGCGGCATTGCAGTCGCTGCAATAGCTATATTTTTTGTCCTGGGTTCAGGCAATATAAGGCTCCCTGGCACACAGCAGAATGCAACGTCGACTGTCCAGATGGTAGAGCTGCAGGTAGACCTCCAAGACATCATTGTACAGAGGACGGATGACAGGAACGCAAACGTGCAGGTAGTCTTTACAGCCCACAACCCAAGCAGCGGTACCGTGATACTTGAAACGATACACTACACACTGCACGTGGGCAATTTCGTGATGACATCTGGTGACATTGGCGTCAGCCCCGAAGGATTTGTCGGGTCTCAGGCAGGCACGTTCACGATAGTCGGCAATAGCACCATCACGCTCAAGGATACCAGGGTGGCAGAAAGGAACAACCTGACAGATGATGTCTGGGATAGCATGGTCGAAGGAAGCGCGCAGTACCTGGTCGAAGGCAACTACATCTATAGGGTGACTGGAAGTAACTTTGAGACGACTCCGGGTGAAGGACAGTTCAGTCTGACATTCCCCTAAAATTTTGTGATAATATCCCTGCGTAAATGATCGCTATGCGATAAGGATATTAAGTTTCTCGCGTTGCTTTCTGGTGGTATGGCAGACGCAACTATGATGTTCGCAGTGACGGCAGGTATCTTTGTGTTCCTGGCGGCCGTTGTTTTTGGCTCGAGGGCAAGAAGGTATAGCATGGGTTACTCAAGTGGAGAAGGTCACGCCGAAGGACACGGAGGGTAGCCGGCGTTAGCCCTTTTTCTTATTTCTTGGATTTGAAAATTTCTTCGAGGATAAAACCGGATCCTTGATCCTTTACCTGCTTCCTTGCGTAGCATCTTTCATAATACTTGCAGTTGATGCACATATCAGATGGCTCGACTATTGGGACCTTGCCATCCTTTAGCAGCGTGCTGAGTACTCTTGCCCTTCTAATGACCTCTTCGAACATCCTGTTGTTCTTCGTATTAGAGAACTCGACAGTCTTGCCCTCGCTCGTCATGTAAATCAGCAGGCCCTCTGACTTGTTCAATGCAAACAGGCAGGCGTTGAGATACATAAGGTGGCGGGGGTGCGGGACTTCGGGAAGTGTGGGCACGATCTCGAACCTTACGACATACTCGTCAGCCATTATCAGGTCGGCATTAACTTCAAGCGACAGATTGTCGACCTTGTACTCTCCATGTTTGCTGGTCAGGGATTTGCGCATTCCATCTCTCAAGAGGCTTGATATGATGATACTGCTGTCTACCGGTATCGGATCCTTACGCTCGTAATAGGCGAACCTTGTGCATCCGCACGCTTCCTCGGCATGGATCCGGTCAGGATTCTTTTTGTCTATCTTTATGCTAAGGTCTTCGTGCAACTTTGCGAGGTTCTCTTCTATCGTTTCCCTGAGGCTTTTCCCGCCGAGCATTTTATTACGTGTCTTTCTTAGACTCTGGTGCCATATAATAATGTGCTCAAGTTAAAATCCGGTCTTGATTGGATCTTCCGGCTTGATTATTTCGCGCAAGAGGGTAGTCGCGTATGATCCCTTTGGAAGCTTGAACGACACAGTTAGCAGCGGAGTCTTGCTGTATGAGAAGTCCATACACCACAGAGGCGCCTGTCTAAATCCTCCCTGATGACTGAGCTCCTGCATCTCCTTGATGTAAAAGTCTTTTGCAGTTACGCCTTCTTCCTGTTCCATTATTTTTTTGGTAATATTTTCAAACCTTCCCTTTCCCGGCTGGAAGCTGTATCCCGCCATCCTGATCGCCGGCACCATTTTCGCTTTTGAAACTGGATTGAATTTGATTATCCTCCCAAAGGTTGCAGGCCCCTCCATCTCAAAGCACAAATCTCCCTCCTTTGGCTGCACCAAGTCTTCGCCCCTAACGATTGCGGCGCTGAGGCATTTGTTAAATATGTATGCCTGGTACGCCTGCACGAATAGCCGTCGGATGGTTATCGGGATCGCGCGCAGGGCCGCCACCGGGTCCCTGCCGGCGACAAGGGCAGAAATTACCAGCCGCTCGATGTCCATTCCTCTTGGCAGCATCTTTAATACCTGTCTGTAGTTTCCCGGGTCGGAGCTCTTGTTTCTGATCTCTCTACTCATCGGTGTGTCATATTCTGTAGTATATGACAGAAGAAGCTCTACAGCGTGTTTAAAGTTTCGCTTTACTATTTCCCGGCCCACAAGGTGCGTCACCAGTCTTTCGCTCCCAAACCTCTGGAGGCCGTAAAAGTTGCCTATCTTGTATATCTGTGGAACAAGCTCTGACAGGTCCTTCGAGTGTGGGTTTTGAATGATTATTTCAAACCTGTTCCCTGCGAGGAATTCTTTACCAAGCGGCCTCTTTGTAAATCCTTTGAGTGTGAGTCGGGTATGCGTGCTCTTGAGCTCTGCTGGCGGGTCTCTCATTATTCTGTCAGAGCCTGCATACTGGGTCGTCACAGCTTTAGCATCTTTTATCCCCATTACTCTGAGCCGGATGCGGCACTCCCGCTGAATTTCCAAGAGCGCATGGTTGGAATCGATGCCGCGCTTTTCAAGCAGGTAGACAGGATAGCGGTGCCGTTCATCAAAAACCGGCGATATGCTACCAGCAAGCGACTCGTCAACCAGCTCTGAAACTTTAAAGCTTTCGCTTCCCTGTTTTATCGATCCACCAGTGCCAACAAAGTTGGTGCAATAACATTCTATGCCTGCCAGCCTGTCGATCTTTGGTAGCGGTGGTACAGTGGACATTTGTTAATGGCTATTCGTTCTTTATCTTTTCTCCTTTTCTCTCTTTGGGTCGAGAGTATTGGTCAAGGACCCACCCGAAAACAGTGGACGAAAAAATGCTGATGATATTAGGATTGTTCCTTAGAGTTCTGCTGCCTAGTACACACCGCGGAATCGTGAAATACACCCGCATAGGGTGAAGGATATGGAACGGACGCAGGCGCGCTCTTTTATCTACGTCTCTTCACAAGGCATTCGATGGATCGGCATCAGAATTGTCAAGCGTTCGCAGATAATTCAGAAACGGAGTGAGATTTTGCAGAATGGCCAGATTCGTTCTGATTTACTGCAAAGTCCGGGCATGTTTGCACTGATCTGGTGACATTGATTGCACCGACAGGCATTTCACAGTATGTGCACTAGCTACCGGCGTATTGGGCCATGCGGATCTATAAAAAGAGGTGAAAGAAGCGCTAGCGGAAAATACGGGATTAAGAAGGACATAAATTTCGTTGACGGCAATACAGATGTAGTGGAAAGTCCGCCGCTGTGGGCGTGGGCGGTCATTGTGGCCGCAATAATAGCTGGCAAGCTGGTGCTCCGATGGTCAAGGCTAAAGAGACTGGCAAGGATGCTTGAAAGAAGGAATAGCAATTAATTCTCAGATAAAGCTGCTAAAGTTGTTTTATATCATAGCGCGGCGCAATGAATATGGCAAGAGAGGTTATCGCTACCGACAGGCAGTACCCCAAGCTCTCAAAGGCTGT
>DASVCY010000147.1:0-20257 GCA_036381375.1 Nitrososphaera sp.
AATCTGATTGTAAACAACTTTAGAATATTCATCTACATCTAAAAAATATCAAAAGCCGGTTTTTTATTGCAGAACGGGATTCGCTTCTAATCTGTGCAATTTGCTATATTTGTTGGTGCGCCCGTTTTGCTTAATGTCTGACGACATTAAAGAAGGCATGGAAGACGCAGCAGATAAGATGAAGGCCGGTGCCAAGGCAGCGGGCAACAAGATGCAAGATGCCGGCAGCGAAGTGAAATCAGAATACAGCAAGGAAAAGGTAAAGGAAAAGCTAGACTAGACCGTATTGGTAGTCAGCTTCTTCTAATTTTTTAACGAGCCTGCATCTTGCCTATTAGAGGCGACTAAAGCTGCCAGTGACAAGGCTCGATCCTTTTGTAATAAGACCAGAGAACTCGTTCCCGAGCGGCTCAAGGCTCTTGTCCTGCATCATCTGTGCAAACGTGTCGTCGCGATGTTTGCTGTCTTTGTAGTATTGCAGCTCCACCCAGACTTCTTCGTCTTGAGCGGCAGCAATTGTCTTGTCGATGGGCACCATATGCATTCCTTCTGCGTTTTGGCTGACTGTGAATTGGTAATACTCGATTCCTACGCCGTTCTTCTCAAACCACGGCACAAATTGCTTCAGGTTCTTTACAATCGCCTCGTGGTTCTTTTTTGGAACTCTATAAAAAAATACTTCGAGATGACTTCCGTTTTTAGCAGATTCTTTGCCACTCATATCTGCTATGTGATGGACAAAATAAAAGGCGTTACTCCCCAAGGGGAGGTTGTTTTTCCGGTCGTCTGACTGATACAGCTTCTGTGGGGGTATCAAGTACAACTAACCATTGTACGCCCGTTGGAGGGTATCGATGTCAAATTTCTTCATCTTCAGAAACGCTTCTGTCACCCGGGCTACTTTCTCCTTGTCCTCGTCCTGCAGCATTTTTGGCAGAATGGTGGGGACAATCTGCCACGACAAGCCGTACTTGTCCTTCAACCAGCCGCACTGCTCGGCCTTCGGATCCGATGAGAGCTTTTCCCAATAATAGTCGATCTCTTGTTGAGTCTCGCAGTTCACCACAAATGAGATTGCCTCTGTGAACTTGAAGTACGGACCGGCCGAGATCAGCGTAAACTCTTGGCCCAACAGCTCTATGTTGACTATCTCAGCTGTCCCAGAAGGAGTGTTGTAAATCGTCGTCTTGTTCTTGATCTTTGAATCCTTAAAGACGGTTGTGTAGAATTTCGCGGCCTCTCCTGCCTCCTTGTCAAACCACAGAAATGGGGTGATTTTCTGCATGATCGATCACCTTTTGCCCTTAATTTCGTCATCCAGTGCGTCTGGATTAGCGTGTAAAATCTCCCAGGCGTGCCCGTCAACATCTTGGAAAGCGCGGGCGTACATCTAACCATAGTCCTGAGCCTCTCTATATCCCGAACGACCGGCTGCAGCAACCTTGACAATCATCTCGTCCACTTCCTGGCGGCTGCCTGCAGTCAGTGAGGCGAATGCGTCGGCGCCGTTCTTGATATCGCAGATTTCCTTGCCGCGAATAAATTGCTTGAAGAATTTTTCAACCAGCAACATCGCGTAAATGTTTTCACTTATGACCAGACACGCGGCGTTTTCGCTATTAAACATCGGATACAACGAGAGGCCGAGCTTGCCAAAAAAGTTCGTCGTTGTCTTCAAGTCCTTGAACGGCCGGCTGACGAATATCTGTTTCGTGACATTTGCTTGTGAGTTCATACATGCCCTATAGCAAATGACATAAAAGAGATTACTCCCCAAGGGGAGGCTTATTAATTACAGATAGCAACTATTGATGCTTGCCAAGGCCGAAGCGAAACAAGATGGAGATATACAACGACATCCTCTGCGCGATCAAGGCGGAATTGACAAACGGCGAGGTCAAACCTACGAGGGTTCAGACGCTGAGCAATCTAGCCTATGACAAGCTGATCAGGTACCTGAATGAGCTTGAGTGCAAGAAAATGATAGCGCAGAATCCGCTTCGACTGACGGAGAAGGGCCACGACTTTTTGCAGGATTACGATCGCATCAGGGACTTCGTGGCAGCAATGGGTGTAAAGTACTTTGGTGTGGCTAATGGGAGGGAGGTCTATTGAGCTCCGATGATGATTATCGACCAATAAAGTTCATCGACAGGCTCGAAGGCAATAATCACATCGTGCTTCTGTACGACAACGAAAGATATGCTGATAAGATAATCGCCCGCTATTTCCTGAACGGGCTGGAAAAGGGTGAATCCTGCATCTTTTTCACGCCTGAGGATCCAGAGTCGATTGAAAAGAGGCTAGCCGCACAGGGCATAGACGTTGACTTGTACAAGAAGAAAAACTCGCTACGAATCTTTAACATCGAAAGGTCTGACGAGAACAAGCGTGACATGCTTGGGACTCTCAAGCACATAAGGGCCGAGGCCGTCAAAGGCATGAAGCCACCTTACAGGTTCGCCGGCAGGACGATAATCGACACGGCTACAATAGAAGGGATGAAGCTTGGGATGGACCTGGAAAAAACAGGTCACGAGCGTTTCAGCGAATTTGACAATTCGCAATTGTGCTTCTATGATATTTCAGAGATAGAGCCGTCAATGAGGGACAAGTGGATCAGCCAGCTCATGAAGAACCATCACCACGTAGTGTATGCGTCAAATCCTGAGAGGGCCGTGGGGTTTGAAACCGATCTACTGGTAGAAGAAGAATGATGATATTCTACTATTATTCGCTCAGCTTGCTTACCACAAACGCAGACCCAAACACCGCGGCGCCTCCAACCAGCACAACGACCCCAATGATTGCCCAGTTGATGCTTGGTAACTGTATGAGCTGAAATACTATGCCAGAGTTTAGGAGGAAGTGCAGGCCAAATGCCATCAAAAACGTTCCCGCTACTATCAGGGCGATGACCTTGAACATGCTTTTCTTGATGCCAAAAATCGATAAGAACTGCCAAGCTTGAAAAATTTGATATTTCGATCCAGAATAGAATTTCGTTCTAGTACTTCAGGCTGGAGCAACCGGGAACGTGCATGTCGGCAACACATACACACGCGCGCGCATGCATATCCACATTGCAAAATTTTCAGACTTTCTAAAAGGATTATATAATCTGCACACATTGTTAAATCTCTCTTTGAACCTTAAGGAAGCGAACGAGGTATTTCGGCGGGCCATAATCAAGGCTTACTTTGAGCCAGAGCTCCTCAAGATGGACTACCGCAGGTCAAGCGTAAAGCACCCAAACATCTCTGAAGGCGGCCTGACGGTTGAGGATGTCTTGCATCTGTATTTTGACGTGTTTACTGGCAACGACTACCCTGACGGCGACGAATGGTTCAGCGTTGAATATCTGCTTCCATTTAGCGTCAAGCTGCCTGACAGTCTGAAGGGACCTGACTATTTCACTACCCTGTCGATATCCGAGGGTAAGCATTACTGGCGACATCGCGAGCTCATAAGGTTCAAGTACGGTAAGTCGAAAAAGCTGACCGAGTCACTGGAATTCATTGACAAGAAGTATAAGGAGCTGAGCAAGGCAATACACGAGTCGCCGGTCATCAACCAGTTGAAATAATAACACTAGTAGTCTTGATTATTATTTCGGGTTCGTCCAATCGCCGTTCTTGAAGAAATAATTGATGGTATCGCTCTTTGCCACAGCGGGACTCCACCGGAAGGTTGCTTCATCGTACGAGTACCATATTTCCTCTGCTTTTGGAGGAATCACCTTTAGCTGAACCGGAACAATGTCAACCATATACTCTATTTTTTCAATGCCCATTTCAAACGGCCTGTCGCTCTTTGAGAGCAGCGGGAACACGACATCAACCGCCTGGTCGTTGTCAAAGCCGGCGAATCTGACAAACGCCTTCAACCCTTTTCTACCGCGCCTGCGCTTGATTTCTTTTATCACACCCTTGATCTTGAACCAGCTTTCCATAGTAAACTCTTGAAAGAACAACTCCCCGTACCGCAGCGGGAACCGGATCTCGAGCATGCTGACGTACTGCGGGTCATCGGGCTGGAGCTGTTTCTCCTCCACTTCAAATGCGCGCTTTAGAGTGTCATAGATCACTTCGATCTCCCAGGGCGATATGCCGTAGTGCTGGAAGGTAGCAGTCGCTGTTGTCTGTGACACTGCATGAAATTATTGAAAAAGAAATAATAGTCTTGCTAGAAGACTCCCATGAATTTTGCCAAATAGATTAGAGAGAGAGTCACTACTGCCCCCGCCATGTGCTTCCATGGTATTGGCGGCAACCTTGGTGCGTTGAGAGTTATCTGATGGTTGTCGATCACGTTTGAAATGTACTGCTTTAGCTTGGCGTGCCAGATCTGGTACTCGATCTTGTGTTTCTTTAGAATCGACTCTATTTCGTAAATGACTGGAGCCCTGACTGAGCGAATGTGCTGTATGTACCTGCGCGAAATCTCGACCTCTGCATGGATCGCTATTAGGCCCTGCTGCATTTCAAGCAGGCGCACGTGCATCTCCCAAGGCTTTGCAAGCTTTTTCGCAAAGCCGTGTCCAATCTGGGTGGGCTTGCGGTTCTCCATGCTGACGCGCTGAAATCCTTCCGACATCAGAGCAGAGATGATCTCATCCTTCTTTGTTTTGACCATGAGGCACAGGTGGTCAAGCTCGATCTCTTCTTTTTGAATAAAATCCTGAAGCCCTTTGACAAAGTTGATAGTCCGCGGATAGCTAGTAAGGAATTCGGACATGTTATGGTATAGGACTTGTTCACTGAAGGGGCATATTAAAACTCTATGCATTAGTAATCTCTAACAGTTGTCTCAGGCACGGCGGACTCCTCTCAAGTAAATGTCTTGGGTGGGCTCTACTGCCATGTCCCTCCATGAGAACTTCCTCTCAGACCATATGACTTTCGCTCCTCTCACGACAGCGGCTGGCGTGGACTCGTCACTTTCGCCCATAACCGCCACTCCCATCGTAGCAAGCGCATCGGCAATTGCCTTGAATGTATATTTCAGGACATTGCCAAAGAGATCCTTCTTCCCGCGCAGATCTTCGACTGGTTCAAACCCTGCACACGCTATTGCGACACCAGTGGTCCCAATGCGAGTCGGCATTATCCTGCTGTCTGCGATGACGATCCCAACTCTGACACCAAGCTCTCTTTTGAATTTCTGCTTCAGCTCTTCCGCCGTTCCGAATGGATCGCGTGGATAGAGGATGGCATATCCCTTTGGCACATTGGATCTATCGATGCCTGCATTTGGCGCGATCATACCGTCCTTTATCGCAAGCAGAAAGCCCGGCACTCCCTTGACGATATAATCCGATTCTCGCAACACAAGCTCCGCCATCTTTTGGTCTATGTGACATTTCGCCGCCAAAGCACGGGCCTTCTTGCTGACTCTTGTCCTGGCGAGGTTGACGACTGCACCTTCGCTCATTGACACAAACTTGCTTGAAATGACCAGAATATCGTTATCCTTGTAGTCAAAGCCTTTCACGCTCTCGAAAAGGTCAAACCTTCTCTTCCTCACTGGAACGTGCACAGGCATGATCTCGATCAAGCAGAATGACGTAATTCGCACTCTCTTTTGTGCCTTCTGCAAAGGTTTTAATCCGTCATTCTGGAAATTTCTCACATTACGTGAATTGTTTTGACAGGAATGACAATCACCGAAAAGATACTCGCCCGTGCGGCCGACAAGCAGAGGGTGTCTCCCGGCGATGTCGTGTTTGCGAAGGTCGACAAGGTCATGATGCATGACGTTTCCGGCCCTGGAGTGATCAAGGTGTTCCGCGAATGGGAGAAAAAGGGCAAAAAGCTAGAGCGCATCTGGAACCCAGACAAGGTTTGGGTCACAGAAGATCACTTTGTTCCAGCGGCTGACAGGGTATCTGCGGAAAACATCATTGCGCTATCCAACTTCACGAAGAGATATGGAATCAACAAGCACTTCAAGTACGGCCTTGGCCAGTACGGGATCTGTCATACACTATCCCATGAAGAGGCGATGGTGCTTCCCGGAGAAGTCTATGTGGGGGGCGACTCGCACACAAATACCACTGGAGCGATGGGTGCGTTTGCAGCCGGCCTTGGGCACACAGATGTGGCATACGTCCTTATGAACGGCCAGATCTGGTTCAAGGTGCCGGAGACAATGCTCTTCAAGATCGAAGGAAACAAGCCTGCGCATATCATGGCAAAGGACATTATACTGAAAATAATTGGCGATATTGGCACTGATGGCGCTAACTACAAAACGATGCAGTTTGCTGGCAACGTGGTGAAAAAGCTGGCAATGGAAGAACGCCTCACCCTCACAAACATGACCACCGAAGCAGGCGCCAAGAACGGCATAATAGAGCCTGACGAAACTACGTTTGCTTACCTTAGCGAAAGGACTGACGCGAGATACTCCCCCGTGAACGGCGACCCAGACGCGCACTACTCTGAAGTTTTCACTTATGAAATAGAAAAGCTCGAACCGACGGTGGCCAAACCGTTTTCGCCCGGAAACATCTCTGCAGCAAGGGAGTTGCAGGGTACAGAGCTTGACAAGGCGTACATTGGCTCATGCACCGGTGCAAAGCTCGAAGACCTCCGCGAAGCAGCCAAGATATTGAAGGGAAAGAAGGTCAAGATCAGGACTGAAGTTCTGCCCGCAGCTCAGTCAATCTACATGAAGGCAATGAAGGAAGGACTAATATCGATCTTTATGGAAGCTGGTGCAATCGTTGGGCCGCCAACATGCGGCGCGTGCTGCGGGGCTCACATGGGTGTCTTGGGCAAAGGTGAGATATGCATCAGTACCACTAACAGGAACTTTCCTGGCAGGATGGGTCATGTGGAATCGCAGACATATCTCGCGTCCCCGATAGTAGTTGCCGCATCTGCAATCACGGGCAAGATAACCGATCCGAGGGATGTTTGAAATTGAATACGAGCACATTGCGAGGCAAGGTTCACAAGTACGAGCGCGACAACATCGACACTGATGTCATAATTCCAGGTCCATACCTAAAGATTCACGATCACAAAGAGCTCGCCAAACATGCAATGGAGGGCATCGATCCGAAATTCCCCGCGAAGGTGTCAGAGGGCGACTTTCTTGTGACCGGTAACAACTTTGGCTGCGGTTCTAGCAGAGAGCACGCACCAATAGCTCTATCGCAGACAGGCATCAAGGCTGTATTGTCACCGTCGTTTGCGAGGATATTTTACAGGAATGCAGTTGACGGTGGATACTTGCTGCCGATTGAAATCGACGAGTCGACAGTCAAAAAGATATCCGACAAAGACGAATTGGAAATAGACCTTACACGGAATACGATAACTAACATCACAAAGAACGAGCAGTACTCCATGAAGCCATTTCCAGAATTGATCGCAAGAATTGTCGAGGCGGGCGGACTAATGAATTACAAACCCTGATCTAGTCTTTTCCACCCCGCTCCTTCTTGCATCTGGCTTCTCTCGCGGCAGCCCGTGCCCCCTTGCGCGGACCCTGCTCCCTGCTCCGCTGGCCGCCTGCTATTCTCTTCGTTGGACTTTAGTATTGCCTGAGCGCTCCTATTTATTTCGCGTGCATAGGTTGGAAGCGGGTCTGTTGCTCTCATGGTCCTAGGTTGCAGTCCGTCGCTGCTATTGTTACCGCTGCCACTTCCTCCTCCTATTCTTCTTGTTTAGTGGTATTACGATCAGGTGATTTCTATGGCATATCGCGCGTGGCTGAACATGATATATAGCAAGTGCACGAAAAATGGTCCCATGGCACGGAAGGGCAGGCTTGAGGAAATTTTCAGCAGAGCATTGTACGCCGACGACCCTAAACTCTATTCCGTACGCTATCGTGACTTTGAAAACATCGTAGAAGTCCCTTTGCCGGAATTTGTCGAATTATCTGAGAACTTTCAGGTCATTCCGCAGAACAGGATCGTGCTTGTCAAAAAAGGTGACGAGGTGTTGTACCGCAAACATGGTCACTACTACTAGGATTCTTCAACCCAGCCTTCTGGCAGCATTATCATGATGTCGCTAGGCTTGCCAGTAGCAGTGGCGTAGCGCCAGACATTGCTGCCGTTGCCGTTCCCGTCGTCGCCGACTGTTACGCTTGCCTTTATTTTTGCAAGCGCCTCGATCTCCTTCTGAATGCCGTCTATGGCAACCTTTGACGTGGAGAATTTCTTGCAGAACTGGCAGTGATCATCAAGTGTAGCCTCCTTGGAAACGTCAATGACAGGGTATGCCCTGCATGCAAGAGGTCTTTCTGAATAGATCCTGCAGTTGTAGCCGCCATGGGGAGATTTCTCATTGCTCTCGACATCAAGGAATGGACAGAGGTCGCCATCTACATTTTTGCCCATCATCTGGTACGCGATCACCTTCTCAGGGAATTCTTTGCCGATTGCAAGCCTTGGTAGTATCCTTACTTTGATCTCCAGCTTTTCCGCAAGCCTTTCAATAGATGCCTTTTCTTCGGGCAGCAAGAGCACCCCTATCTTGCCGTATTCTGCAGACGGGTAATGTTGCCTGTATATACAGCAGTCAGAACAACCTTGGACACAGCTGAATTTCTTCAAGATTCGTTTTCTTGTATGCACTGCCACTCAATGCTTCCTGGGTCAAGATCCTTGTATTTCAAAAATGAAATGTCATATACCGACTTTGATTTTTTCAGTACTTCAAGGTCGAACTTGCTTCCGTCATTTTTCTTTGTGCTCTCCTTGTAGATCCCAAACCGCAGGATCGCCTTTTTTTCATAGCCTACCTTGAACCTTTCATAATTCTCGGACACTGGCACCTTCTTGACAAAACCTGTGTTATCCTTACTATAGTCAGATCCGCCATACAGTATGAACCAATAACTGCCATTCTGCTCTACAAAGCGAAGCTTTATCTTGTCATCAGGCCACCACTCGACCGTCTTTTTCCACAACCGAAACGCGAACATCTTATCCTGAAAGAGTGGAAAGACATTCATGTAGACATCGTGGTAGCGGTAGCCCACACCTACAAAATCCTTGAACCAATGGGATGGCTTGCTCAACGGCACATCATCGGAATTGTCGTCACTCTATAATAAAAGTGAAGATGGAGAAGCAGCATGACGAATCATCTATTTGATAATTCAGCATCCACTAATAGCACAGTTCGCGCCTTTGTTTCATGGAAGCCATAAAGTTCCCAATGATGATGCCGCTGACGCTGCTGTCCGCAGCGCTTGCTGCTGCCATTTCTGTGGCAGGAGTGTCTTTTGCACAAATACCGCCTTCTATAGACCCTGCAGTCACCTCTGTATTACCGGATGCAAACAATACCATCTTTGTCACCGGGACTGCTACGCAAAAGGTCGAACCTGACACAGTAAGGGTTGTCTTTGCGGTTGAGACAGTCGAGGCGACTGCCAGAGGTGCTTTGGACTCAAATTCCCAAGCAATGGATGCAATCCTTACAGCCTTGCAGGAAGCAGGAGTTGCAGAAAACGAAACCAACACCGCTTACTTTAGCATTCATCCAAACTACAACTATACCGAGCTTGGTGGCCAGGAGCTGACAGGTTACACTGTCGCAAATGCCATTATGGTCGAAAGTTCTGACCTGTCAAGCGCGCCCAACTGGATCGACGTAGCAGTCAATGCTGGGGCCAACAGGATAGACAGCCTGTCGTTCACACTGTCGGAGGAAAGGCTGGATGAAATAGGGGCAGACATTACACAGGATGCCATAGACAATGCTCGGAACAAGGCGGACGCGTTGGCGCAAGCACTCGACGTGGAAGTAACTGGAGTCAAGGCTGCAACCCTGTATGACTTCTACGGTGCACCGGTAACTCCATTTTCATTCTCGATGGCGACAGAAACAGCAGAGGACGGCACAACGGCGCCTATAATGCCGGGGGAGCAGACAGTGACTGCTACAGTAGGGGTAGTTTATAAGATAGGGCAGTAAGCCTGCCCGCTACCTCCCCATGTAATCTCTGTCTATATCGTTACTTACGTAATGCTTAATACAGACTGGATGCCTGCTTATCAATGAGATGGGTGACGTATACCGCAATAGCGTCAAGATAGTGGGGGACGTACTGCGGATAGCCGATGAATCGGGGAGAACCGGAGTCAACCTGACGGCACTTTTGAGGAAAGCCAACCTGTCGTACAGCAGGCTAGCAAACGTGGCGACAAAGCTGCTAGAAGCAGGCCTGATAGACGAGCAGGTGCAGGAAGGGCAACGAATCTATATAATTACTTCAAGAGGGAGGGACTACCTCCGCAGGTACCAGCAGTTTGCAGAGGTAGCTGACTCGTTCGGTCTGAAGCTCTAGCTAATAGCTATTATTATTCCAGCTTTTCGACCGCTTCAATGTGGCATTCGTGACCTCTGTGATCCCTGTCAAGCATGCGCGCTTCTTCGCTTGTAATTGGGAACCGTTCTTCGCTCACACCGGGCTTCTCAAGAAGTACCTTGCCGCAGGTGTCGCATACAAGCTGCATCACAATTATGCCCATTTTTTCTATCAATAAAGGTCAATGATATTTATAGACTATTCCGCTTGCTGAGTCACTTGTCAAGGTCGACGGGTAAGCGCTTGAAGATGCTGCCCAGTATCCCCTTTTTGGTCTTCTCCTTTTCCTCTATAGCCTTGTAGCATTCCGGACAGAGGGCACGTAAGTTGACTGGTCTGTTGTCCTTGTGGGAGCCGTTGATGTGTTCAAATTGCGGCTGGACGCTTGGAGTGAATTTCACGCTGCATTTCTGACACCGGCCACGTGCACGCTCGAGTACTGTCTGCCTTATTGCAAGCGTGAGGTGCTCGTACTTTTTCTTGTCATAGTTCTGGCCGTCGCTTGGAGGACCGAAAAACGACACATATAGAATTGCGCTGGGCTCAAACTTATGTCTTGCTATTATTAGAGTATCTTGGCACTTCTTGCCACTGTATATACATGGTCCTTGAGGTCCCGCTCGTATAGTGAGTTCATCTTTTCAATGAGCGTCTGCCGCGCCTGCGCCCTTGCGTCCGGGCTCTCGGCAGACAGAGCTGCAGCAAAAATGTCGGGGAAGTTCTCCTTTATCCAACCGTCTAGCACCAGGTACCTGTTTTCGTTTATCCATATCACGCGCGAAGTGGATTGGTCAACTTCACCGCTGAACCTGTCTGTCTCTATTCTGTCAATCAGCAGAAAGATGCAGTTATTCGGATCAGGGTTGTTCAGCACTTCAATTGGTCTGCCTGATGCCCTTCCAGCTTGGATCCGGTCTATCAGGCCCTGCGGCTTGATTTGGGTGCCTACGACGTGCAGCTTGCTACCACTCATTGACTGGATGCGCCCTATGATAATCTTGTTAAAATCGCCTTCTTTTTCTGCGACAAAGACATACTCGCCGGGCTTGATTCCTCCCTTGCCGAACATCAGAGAGATGCCTGCTTGCAAATTATTTAATGTTATCTCAAGAATATCTTTGCATGCAAAGTTGGTTGCTGCATCATAAGTTTTTCAGGATTCTCTGTATTGGAGCCTAAGGAATTGTTTTTTGAACATAGAATACGCTAGAATTACATTTATTAACACAGAGGCCCGCTACGTTAGACGGATATGCACAAGTTCGACGAGCTTGACATGCGGATACTGACCGAGCTTACACGGGATGCCAGCATTTCTGTGCCTAGGCTGAGCAAAAAGCTCAATGTTAATTCTTCAGTTCTTTACAGCAGGATAAAGCGCCTGACAAAGCGCAACCTTGTAAAGCGGTTCACCGTTGTCGTAAATGAAAGCATGCTTGGCATTAATGTCAAGGCTACCGTCGGAATCAACCGCGACCCAAAACTGAAGGAGCCGATACACGCGGAACTAATGAAGATTCCAGAAGTCAGATCACTGTCAGAAGTCACCGGCAGGTTCGACATGATAGTGAATGTGAATGCCCACACCCTGGAGGAGCTCCACAATGTTGTGATTGAGCGCATCGGCAAAATTGAGGGAATACAGAACACAGAGACCTTTGTCGAGATGCAGAGGACGGAGAAGGAGCCTCTATACACCGTCCAGACGTCGCTTTCAAGGTGAGCGACAGATATTTTATATAACGTAGGCTCTCCTCCAACCCTGAATTGTCCATCGTCGAGCGCAAGATTTCAGAGATGATCCAGACCCTCCGGCTAGCCAAAAAGACCAGCAGAGAAGACTATTCACAGCACCTGCGTCTGGTGGTTCTGGGCATGATCACGGTAGGGGGCATCGCATTTGTGATAAAGCTCGTCGCTGAGTTTGTGACATTTAGCACTAGCGGCAGGTTCGGCTAGTCAGTCAATAGGATTAAAATACCATCTAGTTCAATTCGAATCTATGGAAAGCAAGACAGATAACAGCATCACCCATGTAACGACAAAGACGTGGGATGCCGAAGTGCTCAGATCCGATCTGCCTGTATTCGTAGACTTTTGGGCAGAATGGTGCGGCCCGTGCAGGATGGTCGGTCCTGCAGTCGAGCAGATTGGCAAGATCATGGCAGGTAAGGTAAAGGTGGCCAAGCTGAATGTTGACGAAAACCAAGAAATCGCCATGAAATACGGGGTCCAGTCAATCCCGTCGCTTATCCTGTTCAAAGGCGGCAAGGAAGTGGCAAGGACCATCGGCGCAGCACCAAAAGAGACTTACCTAAAGTTCATCGAAAAGTCGCTCAACGTCTGACTAACTCTTCTTTCTTTTGCGCCAATGACGAAAGCATTAATACCGTATTTTAAGACAAGATAGCAGCAATTGGGCAAAAAGGAACTGGCCGCACTATTTTCATCCAACCCTGACAGGTACTACAAGGTCTCTCTCTTTGACAAGATGGGCTTTGCTCGTCGGAAGTGCGGCAGGTGCGAAAAATTCTTCTGGACGCTTGACGGTGGACGCGAGTTCTGCCCAGATCATGAAAATTACAGTTTCATAGGCAAGCCCCCTACAGACAAGCGGCTCGATTATGTGAGCGCGTGGAAAGAAGTCGACAAGTTCTTTCGCGCAAACGACCACACTATAGTAAGGCGTTACCCTGTCGTGTGCAGGTGGCGCGACGACCTCTACTTCACTATAGCGTCGATTGTGGACTTTCAAAGGGTGGTTGGCAATCAGGTGATCTTTGAGCTACCCGCAAACCCGCTTGTCGTGCCGCAGATGTGCCTCAGATTTAACGATATCGAAAAGGTCGGGCTCTCTGGCAGGCACTACACCGGCTTTTGCATGATCGGTCAGACCTGCAATGCAGACGCACCTGGCGGCTACTGGAAGGACAGGTGCATCGACCTAGATTATGGCATGCTGACAAAGGGGCTTGGGATAAAGCCAGAGGAAATAACGTTCGTAGAAGACGTCTGGATGGGAGCAGGCGCGTTTGGCTACTCTCTTGAATATTTTGTCCGCGGCCTAGAGCTTGGCAACGCCGTCTTTACCGAGTTTGAAGGAAATGAGAACGACTACCGCATTATGCCAAACAGAATAATAGACATGGGAGCCGGCCTTGAGCGCTTCTCGTGGATAACGATGGGCACGCCCACAAGCTACGACTGCTGCTTCGGGCCGGTCGTCAACAGGCTTCGAGAGGCGACAGGAACGGACGCCGACGGCGACATACTATCAAGATATTTCGGAGCAGTTTCGTCAAAACTTGATAGCACCACGAGCATCAAAGAATTGAAGTCGCTTATCGCAAAAGAAATGAAGATAGATGAAGAAAGACTCGCAAGTCTGGTCGCGCCACATGAAGCGATTTATACAGTGACAGATCATGTACGTACACTGATATTTGCAATTTCTGACGGTGCTCTTCCATCAAATGTGGGAGGAGGATACAATCTTCGCGTAATCCTGCGGAGGGCGCTCTCAATACTTGAGAGGATGGGGTGGAAGAACGTCAAGGTGGAGGATGTTGCCGACATGCACATCGACTACCTAAAGGAGATGTATCCTGAGCTTGAAGAACACCGGCAAGACGTGCGGACGATTCTACAGCTTGAATCGGGACGGTATGCCAGCTCGCGGGAGCGTATGAATCTTGTTGCAACTTCGCTCAAGAGCAGCAAGAAGGGTGATCTCTCCGTCGACGATCTCATAAGGCTTTATGAATCAGACGGCATAACTCCGGACTTTCTTGTGGAACAGGGCGTGATACCGGGCGTTCCATCAACATTTTACACAAGACTAGCAGAGCTTCATACCACTCTGACAGCAAGCCAGGCCGCAAAGCCGATACGCGGTCTTGAAGGGATGCCTCCTACAAGACTGCTCTATTACGAGGACGAAACGATGAGGGAGTTTGACGCAAAGGTGCTCAAAGTAGTGGAAGGCAAGTATGTCGTTCTGGATCAGACTGCTTTCTACCCGAGAGGCGGAGGGCAGGAGCCGGATACCGGCGAAATTGCTGGTGCCAAGGTAGTAGATGTTACAAAGCAGGCAGACGTTGTCATACACAAGATAGAGGGCAAACTTACAGAGGGGCAGAACGTTCACGCCTTGCTGAATGCGCGCAGACGAGATCTTATCACAAAGCATCACACAGCGACTCATATCCTCAACTCTGCGTCCAGGAAGACACTTGGCTCCTGGGTCTGGCAAAACTCGGCTTTCAAAGAAGAAGGGTATGGCAGGCTAGACATCACCCACCATTCTGCACTTGGCAGGGAAGAAGTGCAAAAAATAGAGCATGCTGCAAACCGCGTAATTAGAGAAAACCGCCCCGTAATCATCAAGACATACGACCGCGGGGAAGCCGAACAGGAATTCACGTTCCGAATATACCAAGGCGGTGTCGTGCCTACCAGCAACGTCAGGATAGTAAACATCAAGGAGTGGGACATTGAAGCCTGCGGGGGTACACACGTGAAAAGCACCGGCGAAATTGGCCTCGTCAAGATAGTCAAGTCTGAAAGAATCCAAGATGGTGTCGTAAGGCTGGAATTTGTAGCCGGTGAGGCTGCGGTGAACTATATGCAGCATCTTGACAACCAGCTTGCATCCATTGCACAGGCATTAGGATCAAGCAGGGAAAAAGTAGTTGAATCGTTCAACAAGTCTATGGAGGAAGCGGAAGCTGCAAAGAAAAAGACCCGTACAATGCTGCGTGTTGTAGCCGGCCCAATAGCAAAGAGCATCTCAGAAGAGGCCAAGAAGATAGGCTCTGGCATCCACTTTTACAGCACGTATGACGAGGAGCTGGACGACGACTACCACATTGCGATCGGAGAAAAGGCAATTGAACTAGACAAAGATCTCATCTATGTTGCGTTGGTGTCAAAGGGGCAAGGCATAAGGGTGATAGTGTTTGCTGGCGAGACGGCACGCAAAAAAGTTAAGGCGGGCACGATAGCAAAGCAGGTGTCCCTCAAACTAGGTGGCTCTGGTGGGGGAGACGATCGATTTGGGCAGGGTGGTGGCAGGTCAAAGGATATGATAAAGGAAGCGTTGCTTCTGGCTGAAGAGGCTGCAAAGAAATCTTGAGTGAGCGCATAGACTGGAATTCGATCGAAAGCAAGTGGATCAAGAGGTGGGAAGAGCAGGGGCTCTTTCAGGCCAACCCTGATGACCGGAAAAAGTATTTCGTGACCGTCGCCTACCCTTACCCGAATTCTCCTCAGCACATAGGACATGGGAGAACCTATACTCTTGCTGACGCGCACGCCCGCTACATGAGGATGAAGGGCTACAACGTGCTTTTCCCTATGGCCTTCCACTACACCGGCACTCCGATCCTTGGCATGTCTCGCAGAGTAGCTGCTGGGGACGCGGAACTAATGGAAACTTTTCGCAATATCTACAAGCTATCTGACGACGTAATCTCCACCTTTGTCGAACCGGTCAAGATTGCAAGATACTTCCACAACGAAATCAAGATGGGCATGCAAGAGATGGGCTACTCTATAGACTGGCGGCGCGAATTTACAACGATAGACAAGATGTATTCCAAGTTCATCTCTTGGCAGTTCCGGACCCTGCGGAAAAAAGGTTTGATAGTGCAGGGGTCGCACCCTGTCGGTTGGTGTCCGCGCGACCAGAACCCCGTTAGCCAACACGATACAGTAGGTGATGTCGAGCCGGATTTCAACGAATACACCATAGTAAAGTTCAGATCAGGCGACAACATACTACCGGCGGCTACCCTCAGACCAGAGACACTTTTTGGAGTCACCAACATGTGGGTGAACCCTGACATCGACTATGTGCAGGCGCAGGTAGACAATGAGAAATGGATAGTCAGCAAGGAAGCAGCAAGGAAACTGGAATTCCTCAATCACAAGGTACAGATCCTGAAGACCGTAAAGGGAATGGGAATAATTGGGCAGAGGGTTATAAACCCAATAAATAATTCCAGCGTCCCTGTCTACCCTGCATGGTTTGTCGAAGCTGACAGTGGCACAGGTATTGTGATGTCGGTTCCTGCTCACGCGCCATACGATCACCAGGCATTGGAAGACCTGAAAAACGATGAAACGACACAACAAAAGTTTGGCATTTCCGTCAATGTAAGTCCAATAGTGATAATCGAATCAGAAGGCTACTCTGGGGTGCCTGCTGCGCAGGCAATCAAGCAAGTGGGCGCAACCGGCCAGAATGATGCAAAGCTCGAAAAGGCAACAAGCATTCTTTATTCTCATGAGTTTTACAAGGGCAAGATGATGGGCAACACCGGCAGGTTTGCAGGCATGACGGTGGCCGTAGCGAAGAATGAGGTCAAGCAAGACCTGATCCATTCAGGCATTGCAGATACGATGTACGAGCTTGTCAACAAACCTGTCAGGTGCAGATGCGGGGCAGAATGTGTCGTGAAACTACTGAGCGATCAGTGGTTCCTCGACTATGGCAATAAAGAGTGGAAGGAGCTTGCCCACGAATGCGCAAACAGGATGGATATTATACCGCAGGACATACGACAGGAATTCGATTACGTCATCGACTGGTTGAAAGAGCGGGCCTGTGCCAGAAAGTCTGGCCTTGGCACAAAATTGCCCTGGGATCAGGAGTGGATAATTGAAAGCTTGTCTGATTCCGTCATTTACATGGCGTACTATGTCATTGCAAAATACGTCAACAGCAAAGCTATAAGCGACGAAGGAATAACCGATGTTTTCTTTGACTATGTCCTGCTTGGAATTGGAAGCGCCGATCAAGTTGCAAAGGAATGCAATGTGTCTGCCTCTACGATCGAGGATATAAGAAAAGAATTCAGCTACTTTTACCCTGTCGACTCGCGCCATTCTGGCCGAGATCTTGTGCCAAACCACCTTACATTTTTCATCTTTGACCATGTTGCGATATTTGGCCGGAAGGATTGGCCAAAGCAAATAGTGGTCAACGGCTCGGTGCTTATGGAAGGGAAAAAGATGAGCAAGTCTCTGGGCAACATAATTCCTCTGCGCGCTGCAATAAAGGAGCACGGTGCAGACAACATCCGACTTGCTATGCTAGTGTCCGCAGAACTCTTGCAGGATGCAGATTTCTCATTTGACACGGTAAGGGGCATACGATCCAAACTGTCAGGCATCTTTGAAATGGCCGAGAGATGCAAGAAGCTGGAGACTGCAGGTAGCGAAATTGAAGACCGGTGGCTTGCAAGCAGGCTGCAGCGCGCTATTGCAGCTACCGCTGAATCAATGGACAGGCTGAGAGTAAGGGAAGCAATACACAATATACTGTATTCAATGGACCAGGACCTCCAGTGGTATCTAAAGAGAGCAGCAGCCAAGGGTCGCGAAAACGTCACTGGCAACCTTGCTGAATTTCTTGACGTTCGGGTCAGGATGCTTGCTCCGTTTGCGCCATTCACCGCGGAAGAAGTGTGGGAACGAATGGGCAACAAACAGCCTCTTACTGTTGCAGGCTGGCCGGCAATAAATGAAGACAAGATAGACTTAGTTGCCGAAGAGTCAGAATTTCTGGTATCCAACCTGCTTGCAGACCTGCAGAACATTGTCAAGGTGACCAAGATGGAGCCAAACAAGATTGCAATCTATACTTCTGCCAGCTGGAAGGCCAAGGTCTACAGGGCCATTCTTGCCAACATTTTGGAAGGCAGGACGAACTTTGGCGAGATAATGAAGCAGCTGATCACCAACCCCGAAACCAGCAAGGCGAAAACCGACCCAAAGATGGTACAGAAAATGATGGAAGATATTCTGTCGACGCCTGTTGAGGCACGAAACAGGCGACTGAAACTGCCGGAATTTGACGAAATTGCCGCGATAAAGGATGCCGCATCACTACTATCAATAGATATCAACAGGGCGCAGATACTGGTCTTCTCGGAAGAAGATCCAGCTAAATACGACCCAAAATCAAAGAGCAAGTCCGCAAGACCATTCAAGCCCGCAATCTACATGGAATAAGAACATCTACTACATCTTCCCTCGCTCCTTTGAGACAGACTCTTTGTCATCAACTTGGACGACCACCTTGGAATATTCATGGTCTTTCAGGTGAAGGGCGATGCCCTAAAAAATTGCTGACACAATAGAATGCCTTGCCCTAGCTGTTCAGAATGCACCCGCAATGAAGCCTCTTGGAACATGAGGTCCCTATCTGAAGGAAAGTCATGACGGACTTGCTCACTCGGACGAAATGGGTGTGGCGATGCTTTTTCCTTGATATCGTTATTTTGCTCCTGATGGCAAGCAACTTTTCTTTCCGTCAAGCGTCATGACTATCTCGTCATCGCAAACTCCGATCTTGACCCTGATGCCATCTATGAAATTAGTGACTCGCAACAAGTTCACATATTGTCAGCTGCGGATTCTTCTCTTCGCACTGATGGAAGCAGCCATATACAGAACAAACCCGCAGGCCACCATCACCACGCCAAAAATTGCAACTGCCTCTCTGTCACCGTACTGTCCAAATGCGACAAGCAGGGCCCCGATTACCAAAAGGCCGATGCCAATGCGAGTATAGCCTGACATCTGCATTTTCTTTTTTGACAAGGGTGAAAAAGCTAGGCAGAACCTCTAGATAATGTTATGTTTTTATTGCATGCACTTCCAGCACAAGTAGGTAAAGATGAGGATAGCAGTTGTCGGGATAGGGGTCGCCGGCGCGTATCTGATGAACCGGCTGAGCGACGATCACGATAATAAAGTAGTGGGCTTTGAACGCATGCCGCACGACCAGCATGACGCCGTGTGCGCTTGGGCTACCTGCGAAAATGTGATGGCCCGGCTGGCAAAAAACTGCGGCCTGAATTTTGACGACTATGTCCTTCATGATGGCAAGCATATGAAAGTCGACCTTAACAACAACGATAGCATCGACATCCGGCTCAAGGGCATGGTGAGCTACGATAAGCTGCAACTCATACAAGATATGATAAGAGGGACAGAGATCAAATTCGGAAGGGCTCCAAGAAAGGAAGAGTTGGAGCCTGATTTTGACATCATTATTGATGCCACCGGCTTTCATCGCAATTACCTGCCAAGGGTTGCAAACGAGCTTTGGATACCCTGCGTACAGTACAAGGTAAAGTATGCGCCGAGCAAAGAACCATATGACGACTTTTATCTTCGGTCGTTCCCCTCTATGTCTGGATATTTCTGGTATTTTCCATTGGGCAACGGTTATGCGCATATCGGAGCCGGAGACTTTATGAAGGGACACAACCGCTTTGTAGACGAGTTCCTGAGGAAATACGACTGCGAAGTCATAAAAAAAGTGGGAAGACCTGTGAGGCTCACTCCGCCAGTCAACTGCGAACCATTTACCGACGGCAAAAAGACCGTGGGCGTAGGTGAATCGATAGGCACTGTCTATCCTCTGCTCGGGGAGGGCATCATCCCATCAACTTGGTGTGCAGAACTCTTTGTGAAAAACATGCACGACCTGCGGGCTTATAGGCAAGAGGTGCTTGAAAGGTTCAGGATGTATGCAATTGTGTTCAAGTTCATACAACTGAAAATAGCCGGCAAGTTTAGCATGTTAAAGCATGGTATGGATATGTTAAAGATCTATAGACACATGAAAAGCGAGGAAGAACGCTATGGTATGGAGGTCAGGATGGCCGACATGCTCAAGGTCAGCAGAGTGTAGTAGTGGCATTTCAAACATATTGGCACCCTGACGCGTATTTATCGACTCACATGTTCTTGGCAAAATCTGGTCTGTGGAATACCTGGGTCGTGGACAGGCACCGGTTCATTCTTTATCTATGCCGTGGCGGCCATATGTTCATGAACATGTAGTTGTTTTTGATCGACTCTTTCATGAGCAGTGATCCCTTACACGATGTTTTTTCCTCGCCCTGAC
>DASVCY010000148.1:0-29320 GCA_036381375.1 Nitrososphaera sp.
GCCATAGTGGGGCGTGCAGATGAGAAGAAGAACTGACACCCGTATCGATTCCTTTGCTCATGAACATGTTCTCTGCCTGCTTTAAGGCATCAGAGTAGATGCCTGCATTTGAAAGCAGGAATAAAAAACCATCTTCAAACACTCTCGAGATTTCTGACAGCCTGACAAAGAGCGTGCTGTAATCCCAAGTTTCGTTGACAATTCTTGACATGATAAACGAGTTGAGGTCGGCATACGACTTGGCCCTTGCATGACAGGCTTCGACATGTTGCCACAGTTGTTCTAAATTGTCTAGAAGGACATTCCTTCTGAAGTTATCGTCGGTGCTTTTTTTTATCCAAGACCTTACCTGCAACTTCCAGCGATGGACTATGTACTGGCTCGGCGCTGGCATGTTGGCGACCATTAGCCAGCGCTTCGACTCGTTGACTGGCATGCGAAGTTCCATTATGCCCCTGGAGTGTTGCATGCTTGGTAGCTGGGCCAGCCGAATCCACGATTCATCGACGAAGTCGTGATCCACAATAAGAAAGAGATTGATTATCTTTGTGTTGCTATTGTGCTCTTCTTCCATGACTCGCTTTATGGTTTCGAGCAACACTATTTTCTTAAAGACACCGCCGTAGGCAAAGAGGTTTGGCTGATGAGTTGACACGACCAACTTTGTAGTCGGGTCGCTAAGCAGCTCAATGCTGCTCCTGACCTTACCAGTCAGAGTGCCGGCGCTTGTGTGGAAATTTCTGACAAACGACTTGAGCATCAATCGGTTGTGCAGAACAAAGGTGTTTGCGAGAAACTCTTGCGATTCTATTCTGTGTACCGCGTCAGCGAATTTTTCTGGTATCGACTCCGTAAACTCTGATACAGCTGGATCCATTACCTGGCTGAATTTTGCAAACAATGCCCTTACACTTGGCTCCTTGTCAACTACCGCCAAAGGTCCTGACATTTCACTTTTCACCCCCTTTAGACTAGCTCGATTATTTCTTTTGGTTTGATCACTGTAACGCCCTTGGGTATCGCTTCGTTTGCCACCTTCGAGAGCTTGAACTCTCTGCCAAAGCAGAGCTTGAGAACCTCGAATGCTTCAACATAATTTATGGAGGTATTGAGCCGGCTCTGAAGCGCCCGGTATTCAGCAAGACCCTTGATCGCGTTTGCTTTCAGGTACAGCTTGCTCTGTTGCGACCAAAATATCTTGATAAGCTCTACTTTTTCATCGACGACGTCTGAGATGTCATAGTACACCTGTGGTTTAAACTCCTTGGTAAGCGGGATCTCGTACGATATGATGTTTGGAATGAACCTTCCAGCTTCTATCGTGGACGAGGCGACTGCCTTGTGATCGTGGTGCACGTCGCCGAGCGAGTGTGTGACTATAAGGTCGGGGTCGGCCTTGTTGATGAAAAACTCTACGTGGTTGATGAGGTCGTTGTTGTTGAGGTTCAGCTTGGTGTCTTCAAAGTTGTCGACCCAGAGCGCTTTTGCGCCGATGAATTTTGCAGACTGGATAAGCTCTTTTGTTCTCTGCTCAGGGTCTCCCGAAGCTCCTCCCCTTGTAAGGGTGTACATGTGGATATTGTGTCCTTGTCTTGCTGCCTTGATCAGAAGTCCGCCGCATCCTAACTCGATATCATCCGGATGTGCACCTATTGCTAGAATGTTCACGAGTGCAACTCTCTATCGTGTCTATTTATTGCTGAACTAACCTTCTTCTATTCGATGCAGCTTGCTTCTAGAAGCGCGGTTTTGACGATTCTTTGTAGACAAAATTGCTGTTGGGTTAAAAATTGGCCGAAGAAGGCTTGCGGAATGCGGGTAAAGACATGGTTGCATCGACTTACTGACGAGTTTAATCTATGGTTCAATGCCGTCAAGGCGGAGGACGAAGGAAATCTTGAGAATGAAGTTTCGTACTATATGAAGGATGCAATTGAATGTATGAAGCTGCGCTCCCTTATCAGAGCAGCCCTTAGTTGCTTGTGTGCGGCTAACTGTCTTGCGCGGATGGGCTCGTTATCATTTGCGCGAACTCTATATTCTGAAGCTGGAACAATTTACGTTGAAAATTCTAAATTAGCCCTCTCAGGGTCCATCAAGGAAGCTTTGTGGTCTCTGCAGGAAGCGTTTGAAAATTATTCCCTGGCCGGCGATAGTGTTGCAGACTGTGTCCGGGACAGGTACGTCGCGCTCGCGGCAAGAACTAGTCCATTTTCCAAAGCAGAAAAGGCGGTAAAGGGCTTGGAATTGCGCCGGGCAGAGCCGGTCAAGCCCGATCCAAAAAAGGAAACAGGAATTTCTGAGGGCCTTGTTCTAGAAATAGTCAGGTACAAATGATCCTTTCTCTATTTTTCCTTGCGATGCTTTTTCATACAGTCTGTAGGGAAGATAGACTTCGTTCCAGTATCTCATGCAGACAAGGCGCTGATAGCTGTCAACCTTGACTTCTTCTCCAGTAACTAAATTGCGGAAGACGATATCGGGCTCGTTCACTCCTGCTATTGCGCGCATGGGGCATGTCGCAGAAAACCGAGGATTGATCTCAAAGACGACGGGAGAGTCGCCTTCTAGCTTTGCCTGGATATTTACGGAGCCAGAAGTACCCAGCTTTAGCGCAACTTCTTCAGCAGACCTGCGGATGCTGCGGTAGTCATCAATGAATGCTTTGTATGTCTGACCGTGCTTGATGATCTTCTTTATAGATATTGAAGACATTACATGCCTGAGGTTCTTGTCGATCGTCACACCGGTAGTAAACTCCTCCCCTGGAAGATACTTTTGCACGATCGGTCGCCATCCAGCCTTTTCTATCGCAGCAATTGCGGCTTCCACCTCCTCTCTGTTATTTGCAATGTAGAAGTGGATTGAACCATATCCCTCTCTTGGCTTTACTACAATAGGGAAGCCAAACTCTTTGACAAACTCTTCGCGTTCTTCTGGAAGTGACGAAGGCGCGCAGGGAAGCCCATTTGCCCTGCAAAATTCGTACGTAGCCCACTTGTCCCTTGCGATTGCAAGCGCGCTCGCTGAGCCAGTCAGCAGTTTGGCGTCCGTCCTTCCTTGAATTTCCCCTTTTGCATTGGCAAGAACCAATAACTCATCGTCAGATCCACAGAAAATTGCCTTGACGTCGTTATCATTGCACACTTTGATTATGCTTTCAATATAGTCAGCAGTAGACGATACAGACGGCACCAATACACCCCTTTCGCATCTATAAAGACCTGCAGCTAACGGGCTCATATCGGCTGCAATTACTGTATATCTTCCGGACCCTGCAAGCTTGAGGGACTTTATTATGCCTTGGGCTACTATGCTGCCGGCGGCAGTGACTAGCACACTTGCGTTCATCTGAAAACATATGACTGCCGCTTTATTTGGCTTGGCAGCGATATGTTTTCTCTAGAATTGCCTTCTACATGCAATACATTTATCTCCCAATACACAATTCTTACCAGTTGCAACTAGAACACGACTCTGCTGCCGCAGACGCGTCCGGTATCATTTCAAAGATGGATCAAGCAATGGCAGTTTTGCAGTCCGAAAGACAGAACGGCAAAATAGATGGTGGCAGAATAAGCGGCGGACTCGTGCACATAGCCGAGCTGCAAAATCTTGTAGTCATAAGTGACCTACATGGTGACTCTAAATCGCTTTACCGGGTTCTCTCCGAAGTGAAATACGAAAAATTCCTATCAAACCCGATGAACAAAATGGTGTTTCTGGGAGACTATGTGGACAGGGGAAGCGACTCTGTCGGGGTTATTTATTCCATCTGTCATCTGAAATGTGAGTATCCCGACTCTGTGGTGTTGATGAGAGGGAACCACGAAGCGCCAGCGGAATTTCCGTTCGGATCGCACGACCTACCATATAGGGTGGAGGAGCGGTTTGGGAGCAGCGGCAAGAAAGTCTATCGCAAGATGCTGTCAACGTTTTCTCAGCTCTCGCTTGCTACAATAATCGAGCAAAAACTGCTGCTTGTGCATGGTGGGCTTCCTACAGAAGAATCTACGAGCTTACAATCATTAGCCTTTGCCAATGAAAATCGCCTAAAAAGTAGAACGCTTGAAGAACTATTGTGGAATGATCCGCGAACAATCGACTCTGAGCCAGGTTGGGAGCCGTCAAGAAGAGGCTTTGGCAGGCATTTTGGCAGCAGCATTTCGCGGAGGTGGCTGGACTTGTCAAACACAAAGGCCATAGTGAGGGGCCATGAGCCCTGCCAGGGGTTCAAGCTAGACCACGATGATGCTGTCATGACTCTTTTTTCCTGTACTGAAGCGTACCCGAAATTCAAAGCTGCATACCTGCTCCTGAGCTCTGACCACCTTGCAACAGTCAGAAATGCCATGGATCTGACACACTATGTCAGATTCCTAGCGTAGCCTTGATCTCTTTGCACCTTTTCCTTAAAGATACGGTTGAGATGTCGGCGACCTGGCAGATTTCGACCTGGCGCAGGAACTCGTTGCAGTTCTGGGATGCAAGATAAATGACGGCGCCTGCAAGCGCTCTTGGGTTTTTACCCAACGAAATGCGGTTTTGCTGTACCAGCGCATAGATCCGAAGCGCCTCTCTCTTCGTGCGTTCGCTCAGGTCAAGCCTGTTGGCAATTAAAGTAACATAGTCGGGGCCGTGTAGCACAGGCATCTGGAGAGATAGCTCTCGCAGAATCAGCTTGTAGTGAGCCATCACATCCTTGCTTGACAGGTTGCACACTGCGGCTACATCTGCCACTGTTTTCGGAGTTGCAGTCTCTCTGCATGCTGCATAGAGCGCCGCGCCTACAAGACCTAATGTAGATCTGCCCTTGGCCAGCTTTTTGAGGGCAGCCTTCCTATAGATGTAGGCAGCGCTTTCCATCACCGCTTGGCTGAGATAAAGCTTATCACCAAAGTTGTTTAGGAATTTCAAGGCCTTTTCCAAGTTTCTAGAAATGGAGTCGTTAAGCTGCGACCTGTTGTTCCATGTGCGCAGCCTCTGCATCTTCATCTTTTGTGCAGGCTCGAGCGTCTTGCCCCTTGCGTCTGTGTCATCAAGTCCAATCAGAGTTGATAAGCCTTTGTGATGTATTGCAAGAGATTCCGGCATACCCGTCCTCGTTCTGTCGCTGTATTCCGAAGGGTTGACTGTGCCTGACGTGCTGTCGGCGTGGAAAATCCGATCATCGGCAACGCAGCCGCAAGAACTGCAGACAAATTCGCTTGAGATCATGTCAAATATTACATTCTCGCTTTCACACTGTTTGCAATATGTTGGATTATCATTAGAATGTATTTGTTGTTCAGCTGATTCCATCGCAACTAGGTGGCAATCTCTTTTATTATCTCTAGTTTTTCTAGAAATTAGAAAATACCACTATACTTGGCAATTCTACAAGAAAAAACATTCCGATACCTGCCGGAAACTAGATTCCTAGACAACATTCTTCAGTATCGAATTTCTGCAACAAAAGAATGCTGTAAACTGATTCTAGAATGCGTCCGTTATTAAACAATTAGAGTTATAGGGTTCTTGTGCTGGAGAACCCTCTTCTAGTCGTAGCCATGCTTTTCTGGCTTTCGTATGTCCCGATTGCCGTGGTGTCTGTTTTTCAGATAATGAAGAACAGACGGGTATTTGTAGAAAAAGACCTTCGCAGGATCCACAATGATCCTTCGATAATATTCCAAATAACGACACGTTCTGCGACCAAGACGCCTGTGGTAAAGCGCGGCGTAGATTCGATAATAAATTCAGCACGTCATATCAACTTTAGTAACTACCAGATCGTTGTGGTGACCGACGATCCAGACGACATGACAACCCTAGACAAAGAAAGGTGCGAAGTGGTACTAGTCAGAAAGGACTATCGCACTAACGCCATAAAGAAGGGTCGGGCGCTGCAATATGCAGTAGAACACAGGAGATTTCATGGTAAGAATTCAAGTAAGTACTGGGTGTTTCACATGGACGAGGAGAGCTATGTCTTGCCTCAGACATTGCTTGCTCTGTTGAAATTCATCAGGGAAGGAAAGGGCGTAGCATCCGAAGGCCCAATCTTTTACCCGTTCAAGTTTGAATCCGCGAATCGATTGACCGCAATAGCAGAGTCAATAAGACCCTTTGCATGCTACGACTGCGTTTCCCAGATGACACATCCACCACCGCTTCACATGCATGGCAGCAACTTGTTGATCAGGTCTGATGTCGAGGATAGTGTAGGCTGGGACTTTGGGCCACTCTTGGCAGAAGACCAGATGTTTGGATACAAGGTCTATGAAAAGTACGGGCCGGGGTCAATGGGGTGGCATGGCGGCATACTGCTAGAGCAACCGCCGCTCAACCTCAGAGACCACTTTCTACAAAGGCGCAGGTGGTTCCTCGGCACGCTGCAGAACCTCCGCAAATTTCCGCGCTGGCACCGGTACAAGCTGATGTTCAAATCAGTGACCCTCTTCCTTGGATTCGCGTCTGCAATGGCATCAACTGCTCTTTCGATCAACGCTTACGTGCTGCCGCTCTTTTCACTTTCTGGCATTGACGCCAGCACGATAGGCTCGGCCATCACGTCAATCCCAAGCAACCTCCCGATCCTTTCCGCTATCAACTCAATGTCACAGTCCGCTGCAGGAAGCGCTTTTGTGGAGTTCGGAACTGCTGCGATTCTGTTCTTTACTTCTCTGGTCTGGCTCTCTTCATACCAGCTCGGGCTTTACCTGAACTTGCGGTATTCAAGAATAGGATGGGCTAAGAGGCTACTGTTCCACATGCAGACGCTGTTGCTGTGTCCTGTAATCGGTATAATAGAGACATTCCCCGGGTTCTGGGCCACAATAGAATACTTTGTCAAGAAGCAAAAAGAGCCTGAAAAAATACCTGTGTATGACTTTTACGTCATAAGCAAGTAAGGTGCGCAAAGCACTTGTAACTTCCGCAAGACGCAGCTTTTCGGGCATCGCTACAAAGGCGGCCGTGAGTGCGATGCTCGAAAAGTACAAGTTTAAAAGTGCGCCAAAGCGGCCATCAACCGATCTCAATGGCTGGTTCGTACGCCAAGAAGCACCACTCTGCCAGTATTTGCGTCTCCCTGCGCAAGAGCTAACGCCCGCAATCCATGTAAAGTCCTCTAGTGCAAACGTTGAGGAAAAATACTGTGCCGATGATGACAAGGTTTGTGGATAATACCGGTGGCGGGCAAGTGTGTTCAAAAGAGGCCAGATGTTACCAATCCGAACAATACGGCCATCCCAAAATGTCAGGATAGAGCAGTAAAAGTACGACAGGGTTGTGGCCAAATGCCATATGTCTGATGATATGGTAATCCAAGAATCCGTATGATGCTGAAAGCATCATGGCAGAAAGGACAGTCTTCAAAGTCCCCTCTTTATGAATGGTCACTGTGAATGTTGTCGAGCATTCATCCTAAATGTTGTTAGATGTGCTTGCCAGCTCTGCTTTATCTCGAGTATGCTTTCCACACGAGTTACTTGTAGGGGATATAGACTATCTTGAAATCTTCGGCCGCTTCGACGTTTGGATGGATCGCACTCGCCTCTCTTACAAGTGAAGACGTTTCGTCATAGCGGGCGCTAAAGTGAGTCAGGAACAGCTTGCCTGCGCCGGCCTTCTTGGCTACAGTAGCTGCCTCTGTAGCGGTAGAGTGCCAGTTCTCTATTGCTTTTTGTTGCTGGTCTCGGCTGTAGGTCGATTCAAAGACAAGCACATCGCAATCCTTGAAGAATTGTACCAGCTTGTCAGTTGGCCTCGTGTCACCAGATATCCCCACCTTTCTGCCCTTGCGCGGCGGCCCGAGGACCTGCCTTGACCTGATCTTTTTGCCCTTGTACACGATGTCTTGCCCACGCTGAAGTTTGCCGTATAGCTCCCCCTCTGGTATGCCCAGCCTCTTTGCCTCCTCGACGTTAAACCTGCCTGGCCTTTCAAATTCCTCGAGACAGTAAGCAAAGGATGGAACGGAATGCATCGCTTCGCAGCAAGCAACCTGATAGCCGTCTTCCTTGACCACCAATCCTCCCTTGTCTATCACATGGATGTTGACATCAAAAGTCAAGCCAAAGTTGATTATTCGCATGTTTTCCTGCAGAAATTCCTTGACCCTTGGCTGACCGTAAATATCGATGCTTCTTTCCCTGCCCTGCAACGCCATCGTTTGCAAAAGTCCAAGCAGACCAACGCAGTGGTCAGCGTGCATGTGGCTGATGAAAATCTTCATCTTTCTATTCATACCAAGGCCGGCCTTGATGAAATTTCGCTGCATCCCTTCGCCAGCATCAAAGAGCAACAGCTCACCCTCTCGCATGATAGCAATGGAGGACAATCCACGTTCCGCAGTGGGGGCTGCTGATGATGTGCCCAAGAAAACAAGCTGCATATTTGCCATGCCGGTATGTTGGCAATACGATATATTCCTGCCAAATTTATGCTGAGCTGTATCTCGACTCTAGCGCCTGAGCTATTGCAGGGCTCAGATCCACCTTGGAGCTTTCTCCGGGGACAGAGTTGGTCGCAACAATGTCTTCAACGCCTGCAGACCTGATCTTTTGAACCGCGTCGCCTATCAAGAGCGCGTGGGCGCACATGGCATAGACTTTTCCACAGCCATTTTTGCGCAACACCTGTGCAGCCTTGACTATGCTGCCACCACTGCTTATCATATCGTCTACCAGTATGGCGTCTCTGCTAGAGACACCGATGTCTATCTTTTCGTCGATGGTTACTTCTCCTGTGCTCCTGTCACGCGATTTTTTCAACGCTATTGTATCTATTTTCAACAACCTCGCAAATTCGCTTGCCCTCTCAGCTCCGCCAGCATCAGGCGACACAGCCACCGGCCTGTGAAGATCCATCTTTGAAGCATAATCGGCTAAAAGGGGGATAGAAGAAATGTTCTCAATGCTGCTAAAATGCGACATTGCAAGCTGACTATGTATATCAACCGTCACCACATGTTTTACTCCAGCAGCTTCGAGCAACTTTGCAATAAGAGCTATGCTTACCACCTCCCCATCAAGAAACACCCTGTCCTGTCTCGCATAAGCCAGGTACGGAATCACGGCGCACACGTCACGAGCACCGTCGATAGCACATTTTCTAGCCATCATCAGGGTTTGCATGATATGGGTGTCAGGGGGAGGATAGGTAGACTGGACTATGACGCAGTTCTTCCCGGTCTTGGCCATCCTTATCTTGCTCTCACCATCTGCAAATACTCTGAGCTCCGCGGTCACCAGTTTAGAGCCGAGATGTCTTGCGATTTTCTCTGCGAGATCAGCTGATGCCGGCCCCGCTATCAGCGATATGTCTGGCAATGCTTCTGACGGCGTATGACATACTAATATCTATAACGTTTGGAATGCATTGTTTCATAACAGACTTCTCACTGAAGGAGGTGTCGTCGTGCTGCCCCTATCTTAGCCTTGTGACATTGCTTCCCGCAGTCAACTGGCGCCCATACAACGAATCTCCTGTCAGCCGCGTGTGGACAGAAGTTGTTGTCCTCTTGCTTGACTTTGGTGTCACCTACGCCGCGGCTGACAGGACGAGCGGGAAATGACAAACTAAGGTGAGGGGGTTGAGTATACATGCGTGTACGGATATGTGTAGGCGCGTGCGCACATGTGCATGTGTGCGTGTTTGTATTCTCTTCTTCCGTCGTGAATAGGAGATGTGACGTTGTTTTGGAGTATGCGCCGCGGTGACGAGCTACCAGAGGATAGTAGAGGAGATGTTATTGAAAGTGTCTTTTGCCCTACCACATGTTTTTACAGCGATTCAATTGTACTCGTAAATCGATTGTACGTCCAAGGATAAGTCAGTTGTGCAACGGAGTAGCTTTGCAAGGTTTTTTCGTTCATAACAATTGCTGCAAAGTCTGTGATTGACAGCGTACAGAATGACACAAGGATATTTTTCGCCAAGTGCTACTATCCACCGAAAATAATAATCTGTGTACCACAATGACGATGCTTCTAGAATGACCCTCGTATAGCAAATATTCTGTCAGCCGTATGACTGATGAACCGCTTCCGGTGTTTTTAAATAACCATTGATGTGCCAAACAACCTGTGCGACTCCTGGACATAATGGCGGTGCTCATTATTGCTCAGATGCTTATAGTAGCACAGCAGGCATACGCCGATTTTTCATTCCACAATCAGTTTTCCTATTTAGATGAAACCAAAATTATGCACATTCTAGGAGAAATTAGAAATGACTCTGATTCTGCAATTAGGAACGTTCACATCGCGATCTCATTTTACGACAACGAGGGCAAGTTGCTTGATCAATATCAAAGAACCCCGGCATTGCAAGTGATAAACCCGGGAGAATCTTCGCCGTTTGAAATATTGTACTTGGATTCAGATACTGTTGAAAGAGTAGCGAATTTTACCATGACTGCTCAAGGACAGAATGCCGAGCTGAAGGAAACTCAGCTGGAAATAATATCTACAAACGCACGACTTGATATCCTCGGCACATATTACATCAATGCAGCAGCGAGAAACAACGGGCAAGTGGACGCAGACAATGCCATCATGATAGCGACCTTATATGATAGGGATGGAAGAGTAATAGCCATCGGCAGGGCACTTGCTGAAGCGGGTAGAGGGAGCTCGAACATAACCGCCGGCTCTGAAGCGCCGTTTGGCATCGCGATCACGGACAAGCTGCAGACCTACAAGACTGCTAGATATTCGCTTGTAGTGGATTCCGACCAGTACATATCTGAAAAGGTCGTGTTGGAGGCATCGGGTCCGGGCATCCGCCCTCAAACCAACAACAACGACAACAACAACGAGAATCAGAGTGGATGCTTGATCGCAACTGCTGCCTTCGGAAGTGAGCTCGCCCCACAGGTGCAACAACTACGGGCCTTCAGAGACGGGATTGCACTCAAGACATTTGCGGGAAGCAGCTTCATGAACGTATTCAACGCATGGTATTATTCTTTCAGCCCGGCTGTAGCAGATTACGAACGACAGAATACTTGGCTCCAGAGCATCGTGAAGGCTCTTATCCATCCACTTTTGGGAATACTGACTATCAGCACTTATGTCTATGATTCGATGACATTCAGCAACGAGATGGGCATAGTGGCGGCTGGGATAACTGCAAGCTCGCTTATTGGTCTCCTCTACCTTGCTCCACTGGGGGCAGTGATCGGCATTACTGGCAGAAGAAAGAAGCATTGGGATATGTCAAAGGCATTGATGGTCCTTGCATGTGCTTGGATTGCGAGCATAATTACAGTAATAGTTGCTCAAGTAACAGCAACCGAAGTCTCCATGATGATTGGCACTTCACTTCTAGTGCTGACCACAATAAGCGCTGCAGTTATTGCAATAGCCAGGATCGTGGTCAAATCTTAAAGCGCTCTATTTTGCCAGAATGAATAATCTTTGAAATTCGGTCGGCTATCATGTCTATATCAATGTCGCGATACTTGCCGCCGGTTCCTTCCAGTTTCTTTCTTGCTCGCTGCAAAATTGACAGGCAGATTTCTGGCTCGTCCTTTTCGTCATGGACGAATGCAGCTGCAACAAGGATTATGCCGTTCAAGATGCTCTTCTCTTCTCCACTCGTTTCCTTCCAGACTCCTTCAAGGGCTTCATGTGCACTCCAGTATTTTTCATCATTGAATAGTTCGACGGCCTTCTTGATTGCCTCGTCCTTTTCCATATGCCGCTCCACAACGTGATCGTAGCTTGCCAGCTGAGATATTGGGGAAAGCCTGTACACAAGGTCGTCAATGCTCATGTTGTCAGGCAAACTAGTATCAAGCTCGATGTACTTTTTAGACACTCTTGCATCCCGAATTATGACATCGTTGCCAGCAAGCTCTCTAGCTTTGTAAAGCAGTCTGGTTGCATCCTTTGAGGTATGCCCCCTGGCGTTCTGCAGATGCACCATGTATCTCTGCACAATAGTTAATGCAGCACAAGCTAAAATAAACCTCCCTAAAAGTAGAATGGGCTAATAATGTTAGCCATGGCTAACATTTATTACATAGGCTAACAGATCTTATTCCGTTACTTGTCAAGCCCAAAATTTTTGCTGATACTAGCCATGGCAGTGACCCTTGTAGGGAGCACCCTGGCAGTTTCCTCTTTCTATGCAAGTGCACAGAATAACAATAGAGACAGTCCAAAAGTCGTGAATGGCGGGCACGGGCTTGGCTACTACGAGACTACGGGCGATGTGCTTGACCCACTAGGGACTGCGGACGGGACTGCAAACACTGGAATGGATCCGATGGAATACCTGCGCACCTTCAACTATGGCAGGGTGTCTACACTTGAAAACGGGACGGTGCTGCGCGAATTTACACTTGTAGCAGACGACAGGCAGATGATGGAAATATCTCCGGGAGTTTACTACAACGTGTGGACCTTTAATGGCACGGTTCCGGGTCCAACCCTCCGGGCAACTGAAGGTGACCTTATAAGGATTCATTTTATCAACAACGGAACAAAACCTCACACGATCCATACTCATGGCATACACAAGGCAGAGATGGATGGTGTCTTTGAGATAATCAACCCCGGCGGCAGGTTCATCTATGAATTTTATGCTGAGCGGTTTGGGGTATATCCTTACCACTGCCACGTGATGCCGCTTGAAGAGCACATAGCCCACGGTCTATACGGAGTCTATATTGTCGACCCCAAGACTCCGAGGCCAGAGGCAGATGAAATGGTGATGATAATGAACGGCTACGACACGGACTTTGACACCGAAAACAACTTTTACACAGTAAACGGAGTGCCGTTCTATTACATGCACCATCCCATAGAGATAGAAAAGAACAGGCTCGTGAGGGTATACTTGGTCAATATGCTCGAGTTTGACCAGATAAACAACTTCCACCTCCATGGAAACCTCTACAATCTATATCGCAGCGGAACCAGCCTAGAGCCTGATGAATTGACTGATATGGTCACGATGAGCCAGGGCGAAAGGGCCATTTTAGAATTCAGCTACAAGTACCCCGGCAAGTACCTGTTCCACGCGCACAAGACCGAGTTTGCAGAGAAGGGCTGGACAGGCATGTTCCTTGTCAAGGAGTGAGATGCCGGGAATGGAAGAACGGGTTAAGGAAAAGCATTCTGCCAAGATGGTTATAAGCGCGGTTATCCCGCTCATAGTGCTCGGGGCAATGGTGGCATTCCTACTATGGCCAGGCAACAACTTGCTTAACATCGGTGTTCCGCTGCCAGATGTAACGATTGAAAGAGTTGAATTTCTGGACGGCGTTGTAGCTGCATACATTAGGAACACAGGCCCAGAGCCTATAGAGGTAGCGCAGGCAGACATCAACGACAGGATACTTCCAGCCGCAATAGAGCCGTCAAAGTCCCTCGACCGGTTTGGAGAAGCGAAAGTAGTGATTCCCTTCGAATGGATAGAAGGACAGCCGTATGAAATAGGGGTGACTACGTCTGACGGCACAAGGTTTGCAAAGACGGTCTCTGCAGCGGCGCCGACACCACAGCCTGATGCGGGCAGAGTCTCGCTCTTTGCTCTTCTTGGCACCTATGTCGGAATCATACCCGTTCTGATAGGACTCTTGTGGTACCCATTCATCCAGAAATTATCTCAACCAAAGTACAGCTTTTTTCTCAGCCTCACGGCAGGACTCTTGTTGTTCCTTGGCATTGATGCCCTCCTGGAATCAAACGAGATAGCGCTAGAAAACGTAGCGGGCACATTCCGTGGGCAGCTCTTGATTGCAACTGCCGCAATAGTATCATTCTTGGCGCTCATGTATGTTTCTGACAGGCTGGTTGACAGTGCAAAAGATCAGCGAATAATTCAAAGGTCATTTGCAATCGCTCTCATGGTTGCGATTGGAATTGGTCTGCACAATCTTGGTGAAGGACTTGCCATAGGTGGAGCGATGGTGCTCGGGGAAGTCGCGCTCAGCACGTTTCTGATAGTGGGCTTTACGCTTCACAACACCACCGAAGGGATCGCAATAGTGGCACCAATGGCTAAGGAAAGACCGAGGATCCTGTACTTGGTCGCTCTCGGGATAATTGCTGGTGCGCCTGCCATCATAGGGACTTGGATAGGCGGGTTTGTGGCTTCTCCAACTGCGTCAATAGTCTTCCTTGCAATAGGAGCCGGGGCCGTGTTTCAGGTAGTCATAGTAATAATGAGGCTCCTTGGGAGAACTACCGGCGGCAAGTTTTTTAACGGTCCAGTCGCCGGCGGCCTTGCAGCCGGAATGCTGATAATGTATCTGACTACACTTCTTATTTGAAGAATTAAAAATAATATACCGCGACACTGGAATGCAAGATTATGAAAACGCTGAACATTGATGATCAAACGTACCGCCGGCTCGCCTCCATAATGAACGACATGATGCATTCAAAAAGGCGCGACATCGATCACGATGATGTCATCAACGAGCTGATCGATGTTTATCAGGACAGCCTCAGGTTCAGCGGCGAAAATGCCGGGGGCTAATTTAAATTGCTGCTGTGCACAATAGACCTTGCAGCCCGCATGCGGCAGATATTGGCTTTATGTGCACTTGTCTTTATTATCCTCGCATTATTACCGTCTTTGCTTACTAGCGTTTATGCTTTTGAAGGTCCGGAGATAATTCTAAAGTCATCCTTCGTCGATTCTGATGGCAGGCAGAACATTATCGGTACAGTAAGAAATTATGGTGAACTACCAGTCCAGGTCATGGTCGGTGTGCAGACCAGCGATGGAAAAACCCAGGAGGCACAGACTTATGGCAGGACAATATGGCCACTTACCGATTCGCCATTCAAGATTGTACTTGAGAGAGGAGTAAGAGGAGGCGATCCTTTTATAAAAGAAGTTAAAGAAGTTTACGATGTTCCAAATTATAACACCATGCTTTTGCTGAACTATAGCAGCATGGCGGTGGGCGAAGAAAGGGCGTTTGTAGGGACCATAAAGAATACAGGTCCATTTGACATATACAACGTAAGCGTGTTTGCTGGAATCCATAGCCCCGATCACAAATTGCAGCTCGATAGTGTACGAAGTAACACCATCCAAGTCATCAAGGCTGGAGAAGAGGTAGAGTTTGTGGCCCTTCCGGACCCTGCAATAAGATCTGACATGTTCTATTATAGCTGCGCGGGGTTGGACTATGACAACCCCATAACTACTATAAGGGCCGGTGACGGCACATTCATCTCTTATACTCTGACTGCTGTGGCGCAGATTAGCAGTATGAGATACGATAGCGCAACTGACAGCATAACATTCGGGGTCCGACCGTATCCTCCCGACGGCACACCCCTGGGCATAAAGATACCCCAGCTTTCACAGAATCAAACGATAGTGGTAATGCTGGACGGCAATCTGCACGAGGCTGAGGTCAAGGGCGACGGCAAGACCCTTTCAGTTGAGTTTTTTGTGCCAAAGGGCGATCACCAGGTACAGATACAGGGCGTTAGGAACGTTCCGGAATTCCCATTTGCCATCCCTGCATTGGCGGCATTCACTGGCGGGATGGTAATTCTGGCAAGAATGAAGAAGGCAGCATTTAAAATCGCCTAGGATGCTCAATCATTCCCGTGAATATTGCGCTAATTGAAAAGTCATCTGACAATTTGAAGCTAAGCCTTTACAGCGATAGCCTTGCACTGATAGAATCGGAATCATTTGCAGATCTCTATACACTCAACTTTCATCTGCAGACTCTTGCGAAAAAGCACCGGATCGAAAAGGGGCTCTTGGTAGTGCACGACAGAAACCGAAATGCAGTCGATCTTTCGATTGCGCTGGATGAAAATTCATTCTTTGTCAGCAGCTAACTACCTGGCCCGATAGTTTCTATGCGCGACTGCCACCTTGACTATAGTATGGCAGGCAGGGCACTCGGCCCAGTTACGCCCCCCAAAATACATCCATTCTTTGCCGCACCGGGCATAGGTGCACTTGAGCCACTTTCCTCTAGGAACCTTTTGCCAGTTGTCCTGCAACGGCTTTCTAGCACGGCGCGCAGAGCGTGGCTTTCCTCTTGAGCTCAAGAATGGCAATAGCCCTAATCCTACTTGCCCTGTTAAAGATATTGCGACATTATACGCTAATATTGTCAAATGTAGAAATGCGCTTTACAATCATCCTAATGCGAAAAATCTATAAATCATCTGTAACCAGATGTGTAACAAGTCTTATATATGTCACGCAGGTATGCCTTAAGCTAATGAACAAGGCAATCGTTGCAGGCTTAGCTGCCGGTGTTCTGGTAGTGGGACTTATTTTTAGTCCCCTGTTCACAGGATTTCCACTGTCCACGGCACAGGCACAAAGCACTGGCAAAACAAGGCACTTCACTTTGATTGCAGACGAGATGGAGGTTCAGGTAGCGCCGAACAATGCGTTGCATCCAGGTGGAATTACATATAGGGCCATGGTCTTCAACGGCTCAATACCAGGTCCTGTAATGGCAGTGCATCAAGGAGACACTGTAGAAATGACCTTGATAAATGAGGGCCAAGTGATTCATAGCCTCGATTTCCATGCTGCAATTGGCCCAAGTAAAGTATTATCAGGCAATGTAGCAGCTGGTGAAAGCAAGACTTGGACATTTGAAACTCCTAACGCAGGATTCTTTTTGTACCATTGCGGTGCAGATGCATTGAATGGCGTATGGGAGCACATTGCGAACGGCATGTACGGCGGAATGGTCGTACACCCACACAATGAAAAGCCAGCAAAGGAATTCTACATAGCATTTGGCGAAATCTACAATAGCGCTGACAAGGGACCATTTGTCGGCACAAATGGCACAGCCGGCTCATTTGATATCGGCAAATTCCTTGCACAAGACCCGGACCTTATCTTAACCAATGGTATGGCTCACAAGTACGTGCCATCAATAGGAGAACAGGCTAAGCTTGAGTTGAACCCAGATGCAGAGGTATTCAAGGTCAAGCCAGGTGAACCGACAAGATGGTACATTCTGGCACCAGGACCAAATGAAGGAGTCTCATTCCACTTCATTGCGGGACAGTTAGACGTAAGGGACGGCTCGATAAAGAACAGATACGGCACACAGCTAAAGAATGACGAAACATGGTGGATTCCCGTAGGCTCGGCCAGCGTGATAGAAGCCACATTCCCAGAAGAAGGCATCTATGTCGGTGTCGACCACAACATGGCGCACGTAGTAAAAGGTGGTGCATTCGTTGTTCTCGCAACTAACGATGCAACAGACAACGACCACCCCGAAGGAACGCGTGTCATGTCCATGGAAGAAACCATGATGGCGGATTACTAGCTCTTCCTTTTTCTTTTCTTTTTTTTGTCGCCACTACCAAAAAGCTTTTCTATACATCATTTTGCAATAATTGCATTGGCTAAGCGTCAGTTCACGATAGACACCGGGAAAGAGCAGATCCCGGTAGAAGGCCAAGTTCACAGAAACGTTGCCGTGAAGTACCTGATGAAGAGGCGCAGATCTCTCTTGATGACCAAGAATCCTGAAAAAGTCGAAAAATTATGGTCAGAGCTGCCGCAGAAGATCAAGATAATAGGCAAGCAGCTGACACGTGAATACAGGATCAATTGGGAGCGGGTTGGCACTCAGGACTATGAAGGCTCTCGCTTTGTCTTTACACTGGACGACCTTGGCGAGAAAGAAACAACAGCTACAACTACCAGGAAACAATAGCCACTAATGAGCTACTTTTCTCCAGTGTCAGGAATGATTAGGCCTCCGATCTGGCTATAGGTTTTTAGAAACTGATGCCCCTTTGACGTTGTCTTGTACGTCTGGGTTCCCTTCTCGAATTCAAGCAACCCGTTTTCCACAAGCACCAAAAGATACTCCTTCAGCTGAGCATATGACAAGTAGGCCTTGTACATAATCTTGGTCTTTGTAGCCCCGCCATTCGCAGCTTCAAGAATCTGCGAAACAATGTCTGTTCTGCTTCGGTACTTCATATTCACATATTAAAAGGGCAACCATTATAAAAATTGCTAGCAGTGATTTTGCATAACATTGTTCTATACAAACGATTTTATCATCACTTTGCCGCCAATAACATGTATTGTTGAACAGCTTCAATTTCGTGGTTCTAGGCGACTCGAGCATCGCTTCACAGCTTGGGAAGAAGGGAACTGCGACCGACATTGTAATCTATGATCGCAAGACTGCGGACACTGTCTACACTTGGACTGCACCTGTCACTTTTCCTGACAAGATACAGCCGCTGCTGCAGGCAGTCAACATAGCAGAGTATGCAATTCTAAACGTCCCCAAGCTCGACAAATTCCTGGGCGAGCAGGTAATGGCCCTTGACTCAGTGGAACTTTCTGACGGATTTGTAATGCATTCGTACGAAGTCGACAGAGAAAAGCTAAGGGCGGTGCTCAAGGGAACATCTGTCGCCAATTACCAGTTTGTCGATTCTGTTGACCATCTAAAGCAGGAGATGAGCAAGCTCAAGCCCAAGGGCTCTGACGGGCCTGTTGTGATACCTGTTGACCACGTGTTTGACGTAAAGGGTGTCGGCACCGTCGTTCTGGGGGTGGTCAAACAGGGCACTGTCAAGGCCTATGATGAGCTTGTGCTTCTGCCTAGCCAGAAGAAAGTACTTGTAAAGTCGATACAGATGCACGACGATCCTGTCGAAAGCTCTTCAAGCCCCGCAAGGGTCGGGCTTGCAATCAAGGGACCGGGGGTCGATGACATTTCTAGGGGTGATGTGATATGCGCGCCAGACGCAGTCAAGGTCTCGTCAAGCACGATTTCAGTCAGGTTTGCAAAAAGTCCGTTCTTTAAGGGAGACCTACCAGAGAACCATACTTACATGGTCTCTGTAGGTATGCAGGTAAAGACTGCCAAGATAAGTCTAGAAGGAGAGACTACCCTGCAGGTCACCCCTGAAAAGCCGCTAGTATACACACAAGGACAGACCGTTGTTTTGCTCAAGCCGGACAGCCAAGGAACTAGAATCGCTGGGAAAGGGTCGATGCAGTAGCTTTGCCAGCGGCGCGCCGAGTCCATCCAGAAAAAAAGGGGATCAGGGTGCTTGGCGTTGCGGAGAGTTTCAAGAGATCTGGCGAAAAGTCAACTCTGGCTGGTATAGTGATGCGGCGCGACTTGATAATAGACGGAGTGGTGTTTGGCAGCGCGACGATAGAAGGCGATGACGCCACAGATAGCATCATTTCAATGCACGAGTCGCTTGCGAGGAATGATATCAATTGTATAATGCTCGATGGGCTCGTGATCAGCATGTATAACATCATTGACGGCGAGAGAGTTGCGCAGGAAACCGGCCTTCCAGTCCTTGCCATAACTTTTGAGGACTCGGAGGGGCTTGAGGACAGCATAAAGCATCACTTCAGAAACTGGAAGGCCAAGCTGCAGCAATACCAAAAACTCGGAGAGCGTGAAAAAGTGACACTGAAAACTGGCAAGAGCCTGTTCATACGCTGCTGGGGGTTGAGCCGGAAAAAGGCTATCGCAATCTTGAATTCGTTTACTCTGCAAGGGTCGGTTCCAGAGCCTATAAGGGTCGCAAAGATTGCCGCCCGGTCGCATGCCAATGCTTTAAATTAGAACTTCTAAGAGTAAGTAACTAGTGTGGTGGGGTGGCAGAGCGGCCATGCGTTCGCCTGCAGATCACACGCGAGTGGTTAGCGAATTTATAAGGGTTCGAATCCCTTCCCCACCTTCAGCTTTCTTTTATCGACAGACACATATCTCCCAGAATCACACAGTCGTCATGTGCGCACCTTCCACCACACCTTTACCGTTAATGCAGACATTGACCGGGTGTGGAGGTTTTACACGGATATGGGCCACCTGCAGATAATTTCACCTCCGCGCATGCAGATTCAGATTGTCAAGTGCACTCACCAGCAGCTGGTGGCTGGCTCCGAGGTGTGGCTGACAGGAATACTCTTGACCCGAAGCAATTGGCATTCTAGAATCACCAAACTTGCACCTTACGAATACATCGATGAAATGCTTACTGGCAGATTCAAAGTGTGGAAGCATGTGCATGGATTCCGCAAGCTTGATAATAACAAAACCGAAGTCATTGACAAGATCGATTTTGAGTTGCAATATGGTTGGCTCGGAAGGTTGTTTGAAGGCTATGTCCATTCGCAGCTTGAAAAGATCTTTGATCACAGAAAGCGGGCCACGATAGAGGCTCTAGAAGGCCAGCTAGATCACTCTAACAGACTTGGCTAGCCTGCGAGCAGACTTGGCATCCATTTTGATTTTGCTCAAGATAGTATACCTGTCTGGCCTGAGCGACTGCGCAGCCACAAGTGCCTTTACTACGTGTTCCTCGCTCAACTTGATCTGCCTTGCCTTGGTTGGAGCGCCCACGTTTTCAAGGGTCTCTACAATCTCTTCCCAGTCCAGTCCGTGCAGTTTGGCCATCATTATCGTGCCCATGCCAACGCGCTCGCCGTGGAGTCCATAATTGGAGCCGGCGACATATTCTATTGCGTGACTGAACAGGTGCTCTGCGCCAGAACAAGGCCTGCTGCTGCCAGCAATGCATGCGGCAACGCCGGCGCTGATCAGAGCTTCGACTATTGTGCGGATGCTAAACTGGCTCTTACGTTTTAACTTCTCTGATTCGTCAAGGATGATCTTGGCGCTCATGTATGCAAGGTTTGCAGCATAGCTTCCAAAGTATTCTCCCTTTTCATCACGTGCAAGCTCCCAATCCTTGACCGCAGTTATTTTTGCCACCAGATCGCCGCAACCGCCTGCAAGGAGCCTTGGGGGCGCTTGAGACATGAGGTGCGTGTCTGCAACAACGCCTATTGGCGTATTTGCCTTAACAGAATGAGGTTTGTCGGTACCCCTGATCGATACAAAAGGGCTTGAGATTCCGTCGTGAGATGCTGACGTTGGAACGCTCAGGAAGGGCCTACCTATCTTGAAGGCAGTCATCTTTGCAACATCCACCGAGCGCCCGCCGCCAAACCCAACGACGACATCTGGTGTGTCATTTAACTTGTCCTGCAGACTTGCGACGGTATCCATCGAAGCATTGCTAACAACATACCAATAACTTTTGAGCCCTGCATTGTCAAGCGACACGATGCACTGGTCGCCTGCCCTTGCCTTGACCACCTCGCCAGTTATGATTGCCACCTTCCTTGCTCCAGTATCAAGCGATCTGATGAGCGAACCAACCTGAGAGACGACCCCTTCTCCTATCAATATCTTCCTTGGCAATTCCATCAGGTGGGTAGGCGCAGAATCCAATCCAAAGAGAGCTGTGCAGAGGAAATAATAAATCTTGTACAGTTAGGCCTTGTTTCCTTCTTCTTATACGCCCGAGTTTATATCGCCGCTGTCTTCTGGTTCAACCAACGGCGCTCCAGGCGAAGCGCCTCCAGCAGCTGTCGCTGTTGCCGTCTGGCCCGCAACTTCTGCAGTCGCATACCCAGGCCCTACTCTTGTTATTCTTATCTTGACGTTGTCACCCACATTGGTGCCCGCCACAAAGACCACAAGGCCCTGCACTCTGGCGACTCCACTGTCGCCCCTCTTGCTCAGGGATTCGATCTTTACATCGTATTCTTCGCCCACTAGCACGGGCGATAACCTGAATGGCCTTGGGCCACTAAATCTCCTTCGTCCAAACCTTCTTGCTCCATCACCATAACCCCCTCCGTAGTCGCCGTCTCCGGAACTCCGACTACCCTCCAAGTTGAATCGCTTCGTATACTGGAACGGGGTAAGTATTTCAACTTTATTTCCTCTCGGAAGCCCAAGCCAAATATTTAATACTGGCATGCGTAGAAGGAACCCCATAACTAGGCTTGCGCCGTTAGTTTGATACTTCAACAAGGATTGCATTCATGCAGCGTAAATCGCCTTACCCTGAATCTACAAGCCAGAACATCATGGCAACAATACTGCAGAGTCTGCCGCAAGAATCTGGCCTTACCAAGATAGAATATGAAGGTCCGCGAATAGCACTCTATTCAAAGAACCCCAGCTACCTGATGCAAAACAGTCAGCTCGTATCAAACATGGTCAACTCGATAAAAAAGAGGATTGTCATACGCACAGACGAATCCATAAGAAAACCAGAACAAGAGTCGGCCAGAATAATTGCGGAGACAATACCAAAGGAGGTCGGTGTCACAGGAACGTTCTTTGACCCTGTGTTGGGCGAGGCTGTGCTCTTTGCAATAAAGCCCTGGATGCTGGCACAGGTCGGCGAGGATTTTGACAATATCGAGCTTGCAGAAAAGACTGGGTGGAAGGTGCGGATCAGAAAGGCGCCGCATGACATGGCACCAATTGCTGCGTTGTACAAGGTCCTGACTGAAACCGCGGTAGAGCGCACAAAGTTCTACCGAGAAGTCGGGGACAAGATATTCAGAGACAAATTGAGCAGTCAGGCGGAGGCAAGCCTTATGACTCTTGGTGGATTTGCAGAGGTTGGCAGGTCATGCATGCTCTTATCGACATCGGAGAGCAAAGTGCTGCTTGATTGTGGTTTGAACCCGTCGGCCCGAGATTCGCTTGCCGCGATGCCCCGTTTTGACGTCGCAGGGGTTGCAATGGAAGACATTGACGCCGTGATCCTTAGCCATGCACATCTAGATCATGCCGGCTTTCTGCCGGCTCTCTTCAAGTATGGCTACCGTGGCCCTGTTTACTGCACTGAGCCCACACTCCTGCTGATGGGCCTGCTTCAGAGAGACTATGTCAAACGCTCCGGCAATATGGCGCTCTACTCCGAAAAGGACATCGAAAATACTATAGCGCATACGATAACGCTTACACACGGCATTGTAACAGATATTTCGCCTGACATCAAGTTGGTGCTTTCAAACTCTGGCCACATTCTTGGTTCTGCCTCTATACATCTGCACATAGGAAATGGAGATCATAACCTGGTCTACACAGGCGACATGAAATTTGGCCGGACAATTGCCCTTGAAAATGCTTCATGGAATTTCCCGCGAGTTGAAACAATGATAATCGAGAGCACTTTTGGAGGCAAGGAGGATGTCATGTGCCCACGAGAAGAAGCAGAAGCCCACCTTGCCAGCGCAGTCAGCAAGACGATTTCAGCAGGCGGCCATGTGCTTTTGCCAGTGCCCGTGGTGGGTATTTCGCAGGAGCTCATCCTTGTGCTTGACCAGTTCATGAAGGGCGTGAATGCAAAGGTGCTAGTGGAAAAATCGATCTCAGAAGCAACAGCCATTTACGAGGCATACCCAGAATTCCTCTCAAGAGAGATGCGCCAGCGCGTGCTTGAATCAGAAACAAGCCCGTTCGGGTCGCAGTTTTTGATAGCAGATTCTGAAACGCTCAATAGCAACGAGCCAACGGTGATATTGGCTCCTTCTTCGATGCTTGCTGGAGGGCCATCAGTGAACTACCTGAAGCAGATAGCAGCGGACCAGTCCAGCCGACTGATACTGACATCCTATCAAGCATTAGATACCCCTGGCAGGGCAATCCAGGATGGTGCAAGGCAGATCATAGTCAAGGGAGAGACGATAAACATCCGGTGCCATGTAGAGAGGATAGACGGCTTTGCAAGCCACAGTGACTACAACCAGCTGATGGCGTACGTCAGCAGGCTAAGACCAAAGCTCCGTCGCGTCCTTGTAAACCACGGCGAGCGTGCAAAGGCTCAGAACCTTGCAAGCATGATAAACAAGCAATTCAGAATACAGACACAGCACCCGCTCGTGCAGGAGGCGGTAAAATTACTTTAAGTCGTACGCACCGCGCCAGATCTTGACGCCCGGAGGGGTGATTACGATGCGCTCTTCACCGAGTCTTGCAATGTCTCCACCTACCGACTGGACATATAAATAAAGTTCCTCAACGACCTTGCGTAGCTCCTCCACATCCTTTTGGGCAAGCGGAGTCACTCTTAGGATAAGGATCATGTGCTTCTTGATGTCTTCCTTGATCGCAGTTATATCGCTGATATCTCGCAGCGTAAGCGCCTTCAGGTAAACTGGTGTTTTTTGTGTCTGCATCGGACTAAATTGCAGCTGAGATTGTCATGCGTAGTCAATAGTTGTGCTGGTCAAATCTCATTCACTGAATTGTTGATTTTAGCTGGATGACACTAGGCGTGAAACCCAGTCTCCGTAAATGGAAAATCTATATGCGCACAGAGTCAATTCCTGCGACATCAGCAGGCATCGTAATGATTTCTCTTTCATTGTCATTGATGATTATCCTGGCTTTTGATTCCACGTCCTTGGGGGCGTCAGAGTACCGCAGTGCAATGGCTGCGGCCCTTGCCACGAGCGCGTCGTCATATTTGCCACGCAGTAAGCAGGTAGGCCCGACATGGTCTTTGGCTTCAATGACTACATCGCCTCCAACTACCAACGCCTTTATCACCTCATTTTCGTCCTTGTTCCTGCCCACAACCAGCTTGGCGTCTGGCGTCAGCCTAAAGTGCCTTCCCACCTTTAACAATTCGATATCATTGAGCGTGGGAATGTCTGCAGAGTGTTCCATAATATCTTCCACTCTCTTGGAAAAGGCGGGGTCCGTCAGAAGGCATCCGCCAGCTGCATTTGGAGGTTCGGCCACCCCAAAGTATTTTGCAAGCTCTAGCTGACCCTTTCTGGATCTGCCCTTGATGGCGCCCAAGTTTTCTCGTTTTATCAGCCCTGCCTTTTCAGCATCTGTTGGCGGAAGGTGTTTTGCAGAAAGAGGTCGCAGAACCTTGCCTTCCATTCCTGCCTCCTTTTCAATTATATGGAGCGCACGGTTGTTCTGGCTCATTGGCCGCTGGAACAACACTTCACCTGTAATGACAAAGTCTGCACCGGTCTTTTCCATCTGTTCCTTTGCAGCATTATACATCATCCCTCTGCAGTCAATGCATGGGTTCATTCCCGAGCCATAGCCATGTTTTGGGTTCTTCAGCATACGGAGATATTCCTCACCAAAATAGACTGTCTTTAGCTTTATTCCAAGTTCGTCAGCCACTTCTTTTACTCGATGGCCACAGCCCTTGCCGCAGTCAAAGTCGCAGAACGGGGTCTTGATCGCTACCGCCTCGACATCTATTCCCTGCTCCAACATCATCCTTACTGCCAAGCTGCTGTCAAGGCCGCCTGACAGCAATGCGATCGCCTTTGGCTTTTTTTCTAATGATCTTTTCTCACCGTCTTGTTGCGACATAGCTATTGGCGTTTTTGCGTGTCATTGGCTATAAAAATGATATGTGTATGTGTGCCCCGCCTCTGACTCACACGCTGTCACGGGTTAGCCACAAGCTGTATCCTCTGCGTGCTCTATAACGGGGTTACTTTAACTGTGCTGTCATACTATTTGTCTTTTATGATGCCGGACAGGTCAATCTCAAACGCGGTCACAGGCACCCTTAGCTTGAAATTCTCCAGTGCTAAAGGAGTGATTTCGCCTATAGTGCCTACTGCCTTGCCATCAATAATAATTTCAGCACACCTGCCGTCAATGAACATTGGGTTTAATGCCGCTTTTGTCCCGACCTCTTTGCCAAAGCAGGATTTTACGAGCGCCTGCATTGCCGACCTTATCTCGGTATAGTCTGCATCGGAATGAGCTATTGCTGCGCCCACCTTCCAACTCTCTTTTATTATCATGCCGTCCCTTTGGAAAGTCTTGCCTATTTCGAACAACTTTTGCGGGTATTCTTCGTGCACGTTGCGGGAGAGAGATTGGAGAAGTGAAGGGATAAGTGAGTCTCGAAGGATTTCGTGTTCAATGCTTTTAGATCCATCGACTGACAGCAAGTTCTGTTCATAAATGCCAAAGGCGTCATACTGTACTTCTTTGCTTGTTAGCGAGAAGTTGAGCGATTCGAGCATGCCAAGTCCTGTGAGCGACCCTCTTATCGCTTCAAAGTATATCGAAAGTGAGTTTTTCTGTCCTGCTGTAGGTGACGGCGGAAATACAGGATCTATGTTGAAGATCCCGTAGCCTATGGCAACTTCTTCGGCGATGTCTATTGGATGTCCGATGTCTGTTCTGTAGCGTGGAACGGTGCAAGTGATCTTCTTGCCAATTGACTTTGCGTCAAGCCTGCTCTTTCTTAGGCTCTTGATCACCTGTCTTGCATCAAGCGACAATCCCAGGATGTTGTTGATATAATCAATGTCTGCGACTATGTTCTTTTGCCCCATCTGCGGCGTGTCAACCTTCTTCTTCCTGCCTGAGTCTATGCCGACTGTCCTTATCCCAAACCCCGCATCATAGAGTGTGACTGCGATTATCGCAAGTGTGTCCTCGGCAGCCTTTTGATCAGTCGCAGTGACTTCAACAAAGAGGTTTTGGCAATTCTCGTCTAACTTTGTGGTGTTGCCATTAATTATTGGCGGAAAAGAAAGAACTGTACCAGCACTATCAGCAATGATCGGATACCTGTCAAGTCCCGACAGAATGTGGCCGTACTGCCTACCAATGCTAGATTCTTTCAGGATCTGGTCAATTGATCGGCTTGATGTTTCGCCAAGAGGCTCAAACGCATAATCTCCGGTGACTGTCTTGTACGTTACTGGGAACTTGATGGCATCAAGGTTGTGGATCCCGATGGATGCTTTTTTCCGCCTCCTGCCAATGCCATTATGAAGGTCTTCTTGCATTGCAATCAATTGCTTTATTGTTTCGTTATCAAGCCTGCCGCCTATTGCCGCAAGCGCCACAATATATGGTCTTGCCACTTTCACTGACGGCTCGACCTTTACTGTCAGCCCGCTTTTTCCTGCTATCTTGAATTTCGGGATGCCGGTCTCGACCTCCAACAGGCCTCGGAGCGCCCTTGCAATACCATAGTCTGAAGAAAAGTCTGGTCGGTTCGGGTTGTACTCGACCCTAATCACATTATCATCCATGCCTTCAATGTCAAGTGCAACGAATGGCAACATGTCAAGCACCTTGTCAATCTTTACGCCAGGGATGAATTTTTTGAGTCGGTCGACAGTCACGCTCACAACTGGCATCTTGGCACACTCCTGAGCCACGCAAGTTTGTTGCCGTAAAGGTCGCGAACGTCGTTTAAGCCAAAGCGTAGCATTGCAATCCTCTCAAGGCCTCCGCCCCATGCAAGTACCGGATTTTTGATGCCAAGTGGTTGGGTAACCTCTGGCCTAAAGATTCCCATACCAAAGAGCTCAACCCACTTTTCCAATTTTTCATTGTAGACCATGCTCTGAAGAGAGGGCTCGGTGTATGGAAAGAACGTAGGCCAGAATTTTACTTTCCTTATCCCCATTTTGGCATAGAACTCTTTCTGCAGGCCCATCAGGTCGCGAAGTGACGCCTTAGGGGCCGTGGCCACTCCTTCGACCTGATGAAACTCAACAAGGTGCTTGTACGAGACTTTTTCATTCCTGAAAACTCTGCCGACTGAAAAGTAGCGACCTATTTCGGGCCTCAGCTTTGCCAAGTGTTGTAATGTAACTGGGGTAGTATGGGTTCGCAAGACAACACGCTCTGCTTCATCAGCATCCCATTTGCTATTCCAACCTTTTTTATGAACTCCCGCAATCTTGGCGATCTGATCCTTGCTTGCAGGTATTGGCTGTCTCTGCCCTGAAAGGTAGAACGTGTCCTGCATTTCTCTTGCAGGATGATCCTGCGGGGTAAACAATGCGTCAAAATTCCAGAACCCCGACTGCACCACAGGGCCGTCAATTTCTGAAAACCCGAGTCCGACGAAAATCTCCTTTACTTCTTCAATGATATCGACAAGCGGATGGCGCCTTCCCGGGTAAACCGCTGGCGCAGGCGCCTCGACATCGAGTGCGGAAAGCTTTGCATGCCTCCATCTGCCCGACGTAATCATCTCTGTAGTAAGTCGGCGTTCCGTCTTGTCGTCGTCAAGTGAGGGAATAAGCATCTTGCCGGCCTCTGTTAGCGAAATTATGGACTCCTTTTCCTCCTTGATTTCTACATATTTTGGCCTCTTTTTGATCTGATCGAGAGCCTTCTTTTCTTCCTGATTCAGCTGAGAAACGTCAATAGCGCTTTCCAGTTTTGCAAGCAATAGTTCTTCCGCAGATCTTTTCTCTGCATTTGCTGTTACAAGCATCTTGCCTTCAACCAGCTGTATCCACTGGTTGCGCCTTGCACCTGCAATGGCGGCATTTATTTCCTCATTTTTTATGGCACCGCTTGCAAGCACTTCGTCTATCGTGCTCTTTCCTTCCTTTATTGCATCTACCAGCCGCCGTTCAGGCAGCCCACTGGCAACAGCCGCCTTGCCTTCTGAAGCAAGATGTACAGTTGACTGAAACGACTCGTTTACTGAAATGAGGTTCTTGAATTTGAGCCATTCAATACCACGCCTCACCTGATCAATTGAAAGACCAGTGGCTGTTGCCAGCTGCTCGGCTCTTGCATAGTTGTTGCTGGCAAGAGCCTTGAGTATCGACCTTTCGATCGGATGCAGTGCAGGCGGGTTACCGCTCATTGGTTAAAGTTCTGAAAGTGGAAGACTTTTTAAACGTTTAACGTCAAGTTGCTGCATATTCATGGATCCAGACGATCATGCTAATGCCAGCAGCGATAATGATTTTAAGGTCACGCCATGGGAAGTGGAAGGAGAAGTAGACTATGGCAAGCTGATCGAAAAGTTTGGAACACAGCCGATAACCGGCGAACTCTTGCATAAGGTCAAGGAAATGACCGGTGAGATCCACCCAATGCTGAAGTTGGGCTACTTTTTCTCACATCGTGACTTTGACTGGATACTAGATAAAAAGAGCAAGGGCGAGAACTTTTACCTTTACACTGGCAGGGGACCGTCAGGCATGGTTCACATGGGTCACATAATGCCATGGATATTCACAAAATACCTGCAGGACAAGTTTGACGCCAGACTGCTATTCCAGCTGACCGATGACGAGAAGTTCCTTTACGGCCAGGACAGGACGAGAGAAGAGATTGAGCGTTATACTTATGAGAATATACTTGACATCATTGCAATTGGATTCAACCCGAAAAAAACCAAGATAATCGTCGATACAAAACACATCCAGCACCTGTATCCAATTGCTACCGAGGTGGCAAAGAGGATAACATTTTCCACTGCAAGGGCAGTCTTTGGGTTTTCAAATTCAACCAACATCGGCATGGTAGGCTTTCCACCGATACAGGCGGCTCCATGCTTTCTTCCTTCCATCATCGAAGGCAAACCAACGCCTGTGTTGATACCTGCCGCAATAGATCAAGATCCGTACTGGAGGATGACAAGGGACGTCGCAGACAGAATGGGCTATTACAAGCCTGCTCAGATACACAGCAAGTTCCTGCCGGGTCTAGGCATGTTAGGCAAGATGTCTTCGTCAAAACCAGAGACTGCCA
>DASVCY010000149.1:0-5129 GCA_036381375.1 Nitrososphaera sp.
GACCTGCAGACCCAGTATCGGCGCGACTTTCCATTCGTGGTCGAAGTCAAGGGGCGAGGCAATTTTCCCTGCATCGTCAAGGAAGACATGGGGCTTGATGAAAGCTGCGACTACGGTCCATGCGTAAAGGACGATTCGTACGACTGCATCTACAAGACTCGACTGGTGGACTACCGCGTAGAAGGCGAGGGCACGATGCGAGAGCTTGTAAGGCTCGATCCATTTGCAGAACGGAAATACATTGAGAAGATGCGAAGCAAGTCAAAGATAGTTGAGTTGCAGTGGAAGCCATGCCACTACTTCCACCAAAAGTGGATAGGAATAAGATCAAGCCACACCGTTTACAACTATCGCTACTTTTTGTCAGACGTGTTCTATGCCGGCACTGTTCAAAAAAGGAACATTCTGGTATTGGATGAGGCACATCAGCTCGAGTCAGAGGTTGGCGATTTTCGTAGCTTTACAATTCGAAAGAACATGCTCCCTTTTTTGAAGATGAAGATGCCAGAAACTTCCATTGACAACATTGAAACTTGGATCGATTTTTGTATCGAGCTAAAGGAAAGGCTATATGACTTTGCGCAGGAAGCCGAAAGGATAATCGAGCGCAGCAACCAAAAGGTAGCGATCGAGCCATACACAGAAAAGAACTTGATCGACGCGCTAGAGCGCGAGGCCGCCCTGAGCGCTGTTATTGAGGATATGACGGCCAACAAAGACAACTGGATAGTTTCCGGGGTGCAGCGCGATCAGTCGTCAAACCAGCTGGCCAAGGTTACGCTTACGCCTCTTGATGTCTCGGGTTACTTTGGATCGATCCTTGACAAGGGCTCGATTGCACTTTTCATGAGCGCAACTATCTTGAGCAAAGACTACCTCTGCAAGACTGCAGGGCTTGAACCGGACAAGGTGAAATTCATCAGGATAGAGGAATCCGACTTTCCCGTAAAGAACAGAGAAATTCATATAGAAAATGTCGCGTGGCTTAGCGCAAAGACAATCAACGAGAGCATGCCAAAGATCGTCGACGCAGTCAATAAAATCATGTCTAAACACAAGACTGACAAAGGCATAATTCATACAACTTCATATTCCCAGCTTCAAAAGATCAAGGAGAGCATCAGCAAAGAAAATTCAGATAGGCTGATAGAGACAGGCTCGAAGCTGGACAGGAGTGAGGTACTTGAGAGGCATTATTCCAGCAAGAAGCCAACAGTACTAATATCTCCATCACTGCATCTGGGAGTGGACCTAAAAGATGACCTTTCGAGGTTCCAGATCATTGTTAAGGTGCCATATCCTGATCTCACAGACAAGAAGATCGCTGCAATGAAAGAGCGCGACCCAAGGTGGTACACATGGCACACCGTGCTCAGGCTGGTACAGGCATACGGGAGGAGCGTTAGGAGCAAAGACGACTATGCAACAACATACATACTTGATAGCAGCATTTCCTACCTGCTAAAAAGCTCGCAGGATCTTGTTCCGAAATGGTTTACTGAAGCAATAGTGCAGCGACCCTAGAACGTTTTTATGCCCAGTAGCGCCCAAAAAGATTGGAATTTGTCCGGCGACGAGACAACAGCAGCCACCGGCAAGGCTTCGGGATATACAATATTCGGGATCAATTCGAGTATCATGGCAACCTTGGTGCTGATTGCGCCGATAATCTATACACTTGTCGCCTATCCCGATTCCTTCAGTCTCTCATGGAATCAGGGCAGAGGAGGATTTCTGTTTGCGATGGCGTTTATAGCTGCTGAGCTTATCGGCCTCAGATATTCAATAAGCAAAACCAGGTTCATGATTGTGGTCGGACTTGCGGCACTGACGATCGCGTATTTTATAGCTCTTCCCGCAGGGCTTGAAAAATACATCAGAGAAGGAGCGGATTACTATCCAGTTTCGCTAGTAGACAGCTGGGTGTGGATGTGGGACTTTGTCGTAATGTCGGTATTTGTCGGTAGCTCGCTTGTTGTGCTCTTTGGCAGGAAATGGTACAAGATAGCTCCGGCTGGTGCAATATATCTGGCAGGCAGTGCGGTGATACTTGCGCTTGATGCATTCTTTCCGTTTGACACTTTGGGCCCACTTCAGGTCATAGTCCCAGTATACCTGATAATAGACGCAGGAGTGATCAACTTTATCGATGATTATGTGATAAATGTAGGACCTGAAAATCCCGCCAACACTGCAGACCCTGCCTTGGTAAGAGACAGCAACTTTTTGATTCTTAATGGGCTGCATGGTCCGTTCGCCCTCAGAGTATTCTGGCCATCCGCGGGCGTGCACAGCATGATAATCTATACACTTGTGATGCTCGCCTTTCTGCTCAAGATGGAAATCCCTCTAAAGAGAAAGCTTATCTACTTTGCAATCGGCACGTTTGGAACGGTCGGAGTAAACATCATAAGGATAACTTCGCTTTCGCTCTATGCGCTCGTGGTGACCACAAACGTCTCCGAATGGGAGGCATTCCACTCCGTAGCGGGCGAGATAATGTTCCTGCCGTGGCTTGGCATCTATCTTGGGATAGTGATGTTTGTAGAGAGTAAGAGGCTCAAGAGGGAACGAGAAGAAGCAAACGCAGCCGCTACTGCCACCACTACCCGCCCGAGACCATAAAGTCAAACAGGGTATTCTGGCCTGCGCTGCTCTGAAGATCCGATAACCTGACACCAAGCCGCCTAACCTTCATCGATCCCACTCCCTTGATTGCTTCATCAAGCACGGACTTTGCGGTTTGATGCAGTGATTCAAAACTAGTCGAGTGCACCTTGAGGCTTTTTGATCGAGTGACATTGTCCAAGTTGTTCAGAATTAACAGTACCCCAACAGTCTTGAATGACAGCTTTTGGCTCATTGCCGTTTGAAAGACCGACTGACACAGCTCTTGTAGCTCATGTTGCATATCTGCACTGCTGGTGACATTGCTCTTGAGGGTCATAATCCTCATTATCTGTCGCCTTTCGCCAGATGCGATTACAGGTTCTTCGTCGAGTCCTTGCGATGCATTGTGCATGTAAATCGCAGTCTTTTTACCAAACTCCTCTATCAACCTGAAAAGATCAAAGCGTGCAAGGTCTCCTATCGTCTTCACCCCAAGTTCTTGCAGCCGCTCGCTTGTCTTGGGGCCGATCCCAGGTATCTTCGCGGCATCCATGCCGGCAATAGATTCGGCCACGTTGTTTCGATCGATCAGAGTCAAGCCATCTGGTTTTTGCATGTCTGATGCCATTTTGGCTAGCATCTTGTTTGGGGCAACACCGATTGAACAGGTCAGTCTTGTTTGCTTTTTCACGTCATCTTTAATCTTACGTGCAAGACTTGCTGCGGCGTCAAAGCTCCCCGTTCTATTTGATACGTCAAGATAGCATTCATCGATGCCCACACACTCAAACCTGTCAGCATACCAGCTGATGACAGACATCGCGGATTCAGACACTTGCGAATAGTGGGTAGCGTCAAGTGGCAGGAACACCGCGTCGGGAACGTCTGCGAGCCTAGCTTTTGCGACTCTGATCGGGATCCCGGATTTAACCCCAAATTTTCTCGCGACGTAGTTAGCCGTGCTGACGACTCCACTGTCCTCGGTCCTGCCAGAGAAGACGCACACGACCAGAGGCCTAGACTGTAGTTCAGGCCTGCGAAGCTCTTCACATTGGGCAAAAAAGTAGTCAAAGTCAACATGCATTATGATCCTTGAAGTGTTATTGCTGCCGCCTGATCCTTCAACGATCATGCTGATTGTTCTTCCGGTGTATGCTTAAGCTTTTCTACGATTATTATTGCTTGTCGTTCAGTATTTCTTTTAGCTTTGATAGTATCTTGTCGAGATCAAACGGCTTTTTCAATACAAATTTGGAATCAAAAGGTGGACTAGTCTGACTGTCCTTGTCGTCAGTAGGGATAGCCTCGTAAGCACTCATCATGCATATCTTGACTTCGGGGTCGATCTGCTTTAGCTTCCTGTAAAATTCGTAGCCGTTCATTTCCGGCATCAGATAATCAAATAGGACAAGATCGTACTTGTCAGGCTTGACGATGGAAAGTGCCTCGGCGGGATTCGTGTATGCATCCACGTCATAATAGTCGTTCAGCATCATCTGAAGGACTAAAGCGATATCCTGCTCGTCGTCGACTACGAGTATGCGTTGCTTTTCCCCCACCATCCCCTTCACTGCTACTAGTGATGTCAATAACCAGCCGAAAATAAGAATAACTCAATAGTTACGGTGCTGTACATCAAACTCATCACGATCATCCACTGGTAACATCGGTTAAATAGCCATTTCGCGCACACAGGTCATGGCTGCTGACGATGATAAAGACTATCCTGTCGTGCCAGGAAAAGACGGGATCAAGCTAAAGACGGAAAAGATGGTCGCAGACCGGTTGTACCACTGCATCTATGACGGCAAGGTATTCTTGTTCTATAAGGACGAAGAAGGGTTGCTGCACGGTTATGAAGTCGAGAACCCAGATGCGGTCAGGGAAATTGCTGCAAATCCTTCTGAAATAGAGAGAATACTCAGGAAATATGCTGGTCAGAGTGATTACCAAAAGAATGGCTCATAAACGTTATATTCCAGCGTGCTGAATACTCTCGCACCATGTCTACAAACACTGCAAATGCTGCAAACACCAACATAAGTAGATCAAGTAAGCCAAGCAACGAGATATTTATCGGGAAAAAACCGCTCATGGCATATGTTACTGCAACACTGGTCCAGTTGGCAAACGAGCCAACGGTGGTAATCAAAGCTAGGGGAAAGAGCATCACAAGAGCGGTAGACGTGGCCCAGATCATTGTCAAGCGCATGGACCCGCTTGGATACAAGATCGGACCGATCAAGCTGGGCTCTGAGACCGTCCAATCGGAGGACGGCAAGACGAGAAGCGTCTCAACGATTGATGTCCCGATTTCTCGTGCAAAGTAATAGCAAGCAGCAGATGTGCTGTTTTGCTAGGCACTAGAATTTTTCTTGCAACAATTACATTGATTGTAGTATAAACAATACACCGTGATAAGCCAGTACCCCCGCAAGCCCGACAAGCAAAATAGGATAGTATTTCGACCTGAGCACTGAGGTTCCCTTTGATGCCAAGTAGGCAGTGCTTGTAAGCCA
>DASVCY010000150.1:0-5290 GCA_036381375.1 Nitrososphaera sp.
CCCTGCGGGCCTGCATGTATATCCAGACCCGCTGCCCGTGCACTACGCTCCCTTTCTTTACAAACACCGGGTGCACATGCCCCATAACTATCCGGGCAACGTTTGATCGCACGTCAGAAGGCATCGAATGTCCGTGCACAAGCAGAGTATCCCCTCCGATGGTCATCCCCCTAACGCTGACGGAGTTGACGCTGGCAGGCAAGAGGTGTCTGATGTTGCCATCGTGATTGCCTGGTACAAGGTAGACATCTACCTTGGCGGAGAGCCGGCTAAAGAATACAGGTATTTCGTCCCACTCTTGCTTACTAATTGAGCTAACTGAATGTTTGATATCGCCTAACAGTATGATGCCATCCGCCCGCTCCTGCTCTACTAGCTGTAGCAGCTCGTCTGCCATACCCGCGACAATGCTCTGCATCGACACACCCTTGCCCATAAGCTCAGATTCGAGCCCGATGTGGAGATCTGTGACTGCAATATACCTTCGGTTGTCTTCAAGCAACAGCGCGGCATGAGGGTGGAGCGGCCGTACTTTCACGTTTTTTATATTCAGGTAGGCCACATAAATAATCAATGTGGCGAGGATCGACGAAGCCTTAATGTCCGGTAACGTAAAGCAAATGCTATTCCTTCCAAGCGGCAAAAAACTGTGGGTCGTCGTTGGTAAAGACAATGAGTACTGGGCCGACCCGGATATTGGCTTCTGCTCATGCAAGGATTATTACTTTACCACCCTTTCGGGCAAGGACGAGTGCTACCACCTAAAAAGCATAAGAAGGGCCATTTCGGAAGACAAATTCACAGTCATTGATTTTGTGGATGGCGAATATATAGGGTTCCTACAGGCCATAGCTGAGGATAACATCAACTTGCTAGGCCGCGGTTGAAGTCTGAGAAGTGGTGGTGCCCGGTGGCATATCAGTAGTAGCACTGTGTGCTTCTGGTGTGTCTGCACTAGTCCGCGCCTCTCCGCCTTTGCGGCCTATGGCAGAGTAGTATTCCGCACCGCGTTCTTGCTTTACTGTCTCGCCTCCTCGCTTGCCGATTTCACTATAGAATTCAGTCCCGTACCGCTCCTTTACGGCTCCTCCACCCTTTTCGCCTATTTCCCGATAGAATTCGGATCCGTAGCGCTCCTTCACCACCTCGCCCCCTCGCCTTCCGGCCTCAGACAGGCCTTCCCGGTCCTGCGCCCTAGCTTCTCCTCCTGCCTTAGCTACTCTCATTCTGGTTTCTGGATTTGCTGCTGCGAGTCCCCTTTTTTGGTGCGGTGCGATGCCGCCCTTTCTTGCTACTCTTTGCCTCGTCTCTTCACTGGCAGATGCCAAGCCCCTCCTGGCGCGTCCATTGTCGGCTTCAGAGCTCATGCCAGTTAGACACCTATATCGCTTAAAAGGGCAAGCGAATAAAGTAAGAGAAACATAATCAAACAATTTATTATCCGATTGTTTTTACTGCCAGCGTGGTGGTGAAGGAGGACGTTCTCATTGTGGGCTCGGGTGGCAGGGAGCACGCTCTGGGCTGGAAGGTCTCGCAAAGCAAACGGGTCAACAAGGTGTACTTTGCCCCCGGAAATGGAGGCACATCTGAAAATGTCAATATCAAGTACAACGATATTACAGGTCTGGTCGCGTTTGCAAAGGAGAAGAAAAATAATCTCCTTACAATAGTGGGTCCTGAAGAGCCACTCTCGCTAGGGATTGTTGACGCCTTTGAGGAGGAAGGACTCCGCATCTTTGGACCAACCAAGGCTGCTGCAATGCTTGAAGCTAGCAAGGCATTTGCCAAAGAGTTCATGCGGGATGCAGGCATCCCAACTGCGGATTTTGCGATATTCTCCGACGCACAAAAGGCCCGCGACTATATTTCCAAACAAGACAGGCCGCTTGTCGTAAAAGCCGACGGGCTTGCAGCCGGCAAGGGCGTGATAGTTTGCGATAATGCCGATGAAGCCATTGCCGCAGTCGAAAAGATAATGACTAAAAAAGAGTTTGGCGCTGCAGGAAGCAGGGTCGTTGTTGAAGAGCGACTATCCGGAGAGGAGGCATCATTCATCGCACTCTGCGACGGGAGCACGATAATGCCACTTGCGTCAAGCCAAGATCACAAGCGAGTCTTTGATGGGGATAAGGGGCCTAACACTGGCGGCATGGGCGCCTATTCTCCAGCTCCAGTTGTCGACAGCGTCCTCTATGAGAAAATAGTCAAGAAGGTGATGGAGCCTGCGATAAATGCTATGAAAAAGCGCGGCACTCCTTTCAAGGGTTTCCTCTATGCCGGCATCATGGTAGAAGAGAACAAGAACGGTGAGCCCAAAGTATTGGAATTCAACGCAAGGATGGGCGATCCAGAATGCCAGCCGATAGTGATGAGAATGAAGTCCGACCTTTATGATTACATCGATGCGGCTGTGGACGGCAGGTTGGACAAGATGCCTCCAATACAATGGAAGAGCGAGACTGCAGTATGTGTAGTCATGGCCTCCCGCGGATATCCCGGCAGCTATGAGAAGGGCAATGTGATCGAAGGGCTTGATTCTGGCTTTGGCCCAGATATAACAGTCTTTCACGCAGGTACTATCCGCGATCAACAAGATAGAGTTGTAACAAACGGAGGTCGTGTCCTTGGAGTCACGGCCCTTGGCAGGGATACAAGGCAGGCGATCGACAGCGCGTATTCCGCTGTCAGAAAGATCCGCTGGGGAGATAACGGGCACTATTACAGGACAGACATTGCTAGAAAGGCCATAGGACGTTAGAAATAGTGGATTTCATTCTCGGTTGCAATGGCATCAAGCCTCATATCGTGCTCGCGCAGAGGAAGGCTGTTCAACAGCTGGAACGAGTAAGCCAGCCCTGCGCAAAGTGATATTGTCTTCTTATTCTTTTCAAGGTATCTGTCATAATAGCCCTTGCCGTATCCCAACCTATACCCTTGCCTGTCAAAAGCAACTCCGGGCACAACTAGCAAGTCAATATTGTCAACAGGGCCGTATGGTAGCGGCTCCATTATGCCAAATCGCCCCTTGACCAGACATTGGCCAGGTGACAATTCATAGAATGTCAGAGTTTCTCCTTCAACGCTAGGAAGTGCGACTTTCTTGCCTAACGAGTGCGCCTTTTCGATTATCAAGTTCGTCCTGACTTCGGAACCGAAAGCATAGTATGCGCCGACTGTTTTTGCCGATTTGAACTCCTTGCTGTTTATCAGCATTTCTTGAATGCGTCTGCTACGGTCTACGATCTCGGAAGCTTCAAGTGCATTGCGCTGTTCAAGAATCCGAAGTCGCACGTCTTGCTTATTAATCACCAGCTATCTGCTCATCTCTTTTGCAACAGAGGCTGCGGTAACCGTATTTTTCAGAAGCATCGCACGCGTCATCAATCCCACACCACCTGGCACCGGCGTAACCCATGATGCCCTTTGTCTCACCGATTCAAAGTCGGCGTCACCTACGAGCTTGTTGTTCAATCTTGCTGTGCCAACGTCGATCACTATCGCGCCCTCCTTTATCATGTCGCCAGTTAGCGTAAAGCTCTGGCGATTGCCGACTGCGGTTACGACCAGATCAGCCCTTTGCAGCTTTGCCTTTAAGTCCTTTGTCTTTGAATGACAGATCGTCACGGTAGCATTCTTTTCAAGGAGCAATAATGCAAGTGGCTTGCCTACCAGGTTGCTGCGGTTAACCACCACTGCATCCATACCTTCGATGTCTATCTTATAGTAATCAAGCATTTCTACAATGCCAGAAGGCGTGCATGGTTTTAGCAGCCCCATCCCGTTCTGGAGCATGCCGGCGTTGTATGGTGTCAGACCGTCCACATCCTTGAACGGGCTCAGAGCTGTGATTATTTCTAGCTCTTCAATATGCTTTGGCAGGGGGAGCTGTACAAGTATGCCGTGGATTTCAGGGTCGTTGTTGAGTAGCCTCACCAATTCGATTAGCTCATTTTGTTTGAAGGCGGCTGCAAGCCTGTGGTCCCTAGTGACTATTCCAACTTCTTTTGCGTCATTCTGCTTGCTTCTTACGTACGTTGCCGACGCAGGGTCGTCGCCCACCAAGACAGTTGCAAGACACGGATGTACCCCCTGTTCCTTCAGCTCCTGTACCGCCTTCTTCACCCGTTCCTTGACGTCAGCTGACACAACCTTGCCATCTATGATTTGCGCTACCAAACAACTAACCGGGAATGCACGCACTATTTTGCTTTTCTACATATGTATTATGAATTATGAAATAAGTGCTAGTAGATTACCCACCGGTTTCTTATATAGAGCTAACACTATAGAATAGGCAAGAACAATGAAATATAGAAGCAGGACCGAAATTGCGTCGAGAATCTTGGAATCTGCAACTGGCGGCGCTACGAAGACCAAGATAATGTACAAGGCTTACCTGTCGTATGCTCAACTTAAAGAGTACCTGTCTGTGCTTGAAGAGAACGGGCTATTGATACAAGACAAAGGAGAACAGCTATACAAGACTACTGAAAAGGGCAAGCGCTTTCTAGATATTACAAATTCGTTGCAGGGCATGATGGAAGAGATTCCTACAACCGAGGGTTCAAAGAAAAAGTAACAATAACACACCCCCCACCGCTTTTTTTATCTATTCTTTTGGTAAATGTTTTGCAGGTACCGTAATCGAAGACCATAGCACCGTTGTGCTTGGGACACAAGACGATTGACGCTGTGCTCATTGTCAATCCCAAGGAATGCAGCTGGGTGACTGCAAAAGTTGGAGGGGGTTGTATGCAAGGACGGGAAGAATCTTTGGAAGCAAAATCAAGGTCGTTTTCTGCAAAAAAAGCAGGTAATGGAATGGGCATTGCAAGGGACCATCTGAGGAAAAGGTCTTGGCAGGAGCATCGCTGTGGTTGGCGATGGCATGGCATTTGGACGCAGACAGAATGCGGTTCATGTCGTTCTTGGCCAGATAGGGTGGCTAAATTAACGGAGCCAAGCAACCTTTGTGCGATGTATTTTTAGACAGGCCGGAGAAGTCCACCAACATGACAATAGACGTTGCTGCCAACGGGAAATGTTCCGGTGGCAGCTTTATGGCGGAACCCGAAGATCGTATTGCCGACTAGATGTATGACCTTGCCATTACGAAAGATTCCGGCGGTTTGAGGATATACTGGACTAGCTCGGTCGCTTCAAAACGGCAACTATGAAAAAGAGATGAAATGCCAACTTCAAAGGCAAAGAAAGTCGTGACAAGCTCAGGAGAAAGAGATATGAGGGTCAATACGGCCCTGTTAACTTAGGGTAATTCGTAAAGCTAGGA
>DASVCY010000151.1:0-8069 GCA_036381375.1 Nitrososphaera sp.
ATTGCTGTGCTTGACGCGCTCAGGTTTGCGCCGATAACTGGAGGCAAGGACAAATCCGTAGCTAAATCGAAGTGGTTGTTCAAGAATGTTGTAAAGGGCATTGCCGACTATGGTAATTGCATCGGCATTCCGACTGTTGGCGGAGAAATAGAGTTTGATCCTTCATTTGAGGACTATTGCCTTGTGGACGTAGCATCGATCGGTTTTGGCCAGAAGCAGGATGTTGTGGCGAACCAAGCTGACGTCGGCGACGTGATCGTTCTTGCCGGCGGCTCGACTGGCCGTGACGGGATTCATGGCGCGTCATTTGCTTCAAAAACACTTGAAGCTGAGAATAGGTCTGCAGTTCAAATTCCTGATCCCTTCCTTGAAAAACTGCTACTCGAAGCCACGATGGAGGCAGTGAAGCAAGGCTGCGTCAAGGCAATAAAAGACCTTGGCGGCGGGGGGCTGTCGTGCTGCCTGTCGGAGACTTCTGACAACCTAGGCAAGGGTTTTGATGTCGAGTTGACGAAGGTTCGCGCAAGAGAAAGTGGCATGACGCCAAACGAGCTAATGATATCTGAATCCCAAGAGCGGATGCTCTATGTTACAGACAAAACTAGGTTACCTTCGTTGCAGTCAATTTTGGACAAGTATGAAATCAGGCATTCTGTCCTTGGCATTGTGCAGGAACACAAAGATCTTGTCATCAGGAATGGAGGCAAGGTGGTGGCCCGGATGCCATCACATCTCGTTGCACATGCCCCACTTGCAGACAGGGCTGCGAAGAGACCTGCATACCTTGACAGATTAAAATCTATCAAACAGCCGCGCCAACCAGCAAACCTCGGCAAGGTCCTACTATCCCTCTTGTCAAGTCCGACAATAGCCAGCAAGCGCTGGGTCTATCAACAATATGACCACGAAGTCGGAGTGCGAACTGTTGTAAAGCCAGGGATGGGTGACGCGGCGGTGATGAGGCTGGACAATGGAAAGTTTGTGGCCGTAAAGCTGGACGGAAATTCAAAGCATTGTTATCTCGATCCATATCAGGGCACACTTGGGTGCCTTTCGGAAGGTCGCAGGAACATAATTTGCACAGGAGCAGAGCCGATCGGCATAGTCGACCATTTACAGTTTGGAAGCCCTGAGGATCCTGAAATCTACTGGACATTTACGCAGGCGATAAAAGCGATCGTCGACTATTGCAAGTTCACGGATATCCCAGTGGTAGGAGGCAAGGTCAGCTTCTACAACGAGACTGCCAAGGGACCTATCAAACCGTCGCCTGTCATTGGCACACTTGGTCTAGTAGAAGACTCTAAACATATTGTGCGTCCTGCACTGTCGGCAGGTGACTCGATCTTTGTAGTTGGAAATACTGCGCCTGAAATGGGTGGTTCTGAATACTATGAATATGTACATGGCATTACCGGGGGGCCAGTACCAAAGGTCGATCTGCAGGTTGATAGTCAGAATGCCAATGCTGTGCTTGCTCTGATAAAGTCGCGACTTGTCACCTGCGTCCACGATTGCTCAAAGGGCGGCCTTGCAGTCGCACTGGCAGAAATGGCACTGGCAGGTGGAACAGGGTTTGCTGCAAACCTTGATGCAATTCCGAATTCTTGCAGCAGGCTAGACGAGCTTCTGTTTTCAGAATCCTCCTCCCGGTATGTCATTGGCACAAAAGACCCAGATAAAGTTCGCCAAGCGTTGTTGTCTGCAGGTGTGGTGTTTTCAGAAATCGGAAAAGCTGCGCGCACAGTAGAATTTGCCAGGGAAAGGAGAAGAAAGGTAATAATCAGGCTTACTCTGAAGCAATTGCAGACCAGCTTTTACTCGCTTGAAAAAGTGATGCGATGATGATGGAGAACAGGAAGATATGTTTTTTAACGCATAGCGCGAAGCTTGCCTGTGTATCTCTTGGGGTGGCATAAATGGTTCATGAAAACTGTGGCGTAGTCGGGATATTTTCACTTGACGGGCACAATGTTATACCATTTGTGATAGATTCGCTGCGCGCTCTGCAGCACCGCGGCCAGGAATCTTGGGGCATTGCGGTACCTGGCAAGACTCCTTTCAGGAGGCTTGGTCTGGTCTCCTCGGCAGCACCAGAATTTCCGACTGTCGTCAAAAAGTACAAGTCTCACGCGGCCATAGGACACGTTAGGTACTCCACCTTTGGTAAAAGTACACTTGAAAACGCGCAGCCTCTGAGGGTGAAAGATCTATGCGTCGCCCATAACGGCACCATCGCCAACGTCGAGGAACTGTCCGGCATGGTTGGCGGCTGCACTTTTACGCCACAGACCATGAGCGACACCCTTATCGCAGCTCAGCGGCTGGTCATGCACCTTGCCGACAAGGAGGACATGGCCGAAGCAATGCACATTTTGAAGGGAGAGATGGTCGGCTCGTTTTGCTTTACATTTCTAACAGATGATGGCTCTGTCTATGCCGCAAGGGATCCAAAGGGTTTTCGACCTCTGGTTTTGGGGCACCACAAAGAGACCAACACCTACATGGTCGCATCCGAATCATGTGCACTAGCTGCAGTCGGGGCCCACCTTGTCCGCGACGTAGAACCCGGCGAGTTGTTGAAAATGAGCAAGGGTGGCATTAACTCACAACAGTTTGCGAACGAAAAGCCGCACGCTCACTGTGCCTTTGAATACACCTATTTTGCACATCCTTCAAGCATAATGGAAGGGGTTAACATTTACGCAGCAAGGAAGAGGATCGGAGAGTTTCTTGCTAAAAAATTCCCAATAACAGATGCTGATGTTGTAGTACCAGTTCCAGACTCGGCACGCCCTGCCGCGCTTGGGTATGCGCAAGAGCTGGGGCTGCCGTTTGAAGAAGGTCTGCTCAAGGACAGATATAGCAAGAAAGGCTCAATGCGAAGCTTTATCGAACCATACCCGAGTGATAGGGTCGAGATAAACAAGGGCATAATACCTATCCGGGAAGTGGTAGCCGGCAAGCACGTGATAGTAGTAGACGACAGCATCGTGAGAGGCACGAGCTCTGCAGAGATAATCAAGACCCTGCGGATGTCAGGGGCAAGCAAGGTGAGCCTTGTGGTCACCTATCCGCCTATACGCTATCCTTGTTATGCCGGCATAGACTTTCCATCGCAAGAAGAGCTTGTTGCATACCAGCACGGCGACAACCAAGATTCGAATGCTACGATCGCAGTGCGTGTTTCGCAGGTGATAGGCGCGGATCAAGTATTGTACAATGATACCGCCAATCTTGCAAGGGCCATAGGCATGCCTGAAGAAGAACTCTGCTTTACATGCTCAACCGGCAATTATGCGCCCTTGGGCATAAGGCCCGTCTTTAAATCGCGTGTACAGATGAAAGGCGAATAGATAGACAATTGCTTAAATATTCTCGGGCCATATATTTGATTCAATGCGCCTTGTGTTTGTAGTGGCCGCTGCCGTAGGCATCGTGGCGGTAGCGCTACTTGCAATGTATGCTTCTGCACTGCCGACTAAAGATTATGATTTGAGTGTTGATGCACTAAAGGACGAACAGTCGCTTTTTACAAATGCTCGAGTGGTGGTAAAGAACATTGGCAGAATGCAGCTTACGGATGTGTTGGTCGATTACGGAGATGGATACAAAGAGCCCGTAGTTCCTGTCCTCAAGCCCGGCGAAACACTGAACTTTTCGCCGCCAGAAGGTGCGCAGATCGACCATGTTACAGTCACGGCGGAACCCGGAATAAAGATAGTGCAACCATACCGGAGTCCTATAAAGCTGCCTGGCATGATAGGTTCGTGATTGCGTTTAAATAGTCTGAGAGACAACAAGACTTGTTGGATAGGGACTCTCACTCGGACGCGGAGATAAAGAAGTTTTATGATCTGAGAAACATCGCGGTAGTGGGTATGTCCAAGAACGAAGGCAAGGCTGCCAATTACGTGCCCAAGTACCTCATTGAGCATGGCTATAACGTGATTCCAGTCAACCCTACTGCCAATGAAATCATGGGGCGCAAGTCATACCCTTTGGTAAGTAGCGTGCCGGAGCAAATAGACATCGTCGACATTTTCAGACCCTCGGAGGATGTTCCTGCAGTAGTACAAGATGCGCTAAAAAAGAAGGGGATCAAGGTGATCTGGATGCAGGAAGGCATCTATAGTCCTGAAGCCGAGCGCATGGCAAGGGAGAAAGGGGTTGAGGTAGTCTACAATAGGTGCATGCTAGCAGAGCATACCAGGTTATTTAAGGACTGACTAGGTTAAATTAGACAGTACATCCAATCAAGATTGAATGTCAACAACCATCGAGAGAGTTTTGGAAAGAGTCAAGCCAGTTCTGGAGGATTTAGAGAAAAAAGATGGGATTTCCACCAAGGTCGGAATCGACAAGGACGCAGACATTATCAGAATCTATGGCGCGGGCTCGGATTATGTCAAGCGAGCCTCCTCCGGGCTCGGAGAGATGCTTGAGCTCGCCTATACGACTGCAGAACACCATCCTTACTGGGCAATCCTGTACCATGCCGTCGAAATTTCAAAGGCGGTGCTTGAACGATGGGAATCAGAGCTTACGGTCGATCAGATGAGCGAAATGTCATGGCGCTGCGACGAAATCAAGATGGCTCTTGACAGGCTTGCGCAACGATGACTTTGGAAAAGTATGGGTTGAGACTAATAAATAAAAGCCCATCTAAAAAGGAAACCGCTGTCCTCCATGATTATTCCTGTTGAAACTGCACCAGAGGCTCAGAACGAGACTGTGGAGCAGGGCAATCGCCAGCAGCACCAAAGATGGCATGAAAAATTACGAAATATTGCGACCTTGAGGTCAAGGAACTACGGCAGGATAATGCTGAAGGCGAAAAGCACGGCTTCTTGAGGGTCCTAGTCGGGAAAAAGGTTCCGCCTCTTCCAGAAAGTCTTATTCGTCAGCGATTCCATAATACTTTATGCAAGCCTCGACAACGAATACGACTCTAAAGCGAAATAGATCTGTGTCTGCCGTGAACCTTGGATTCATTGTTCATGCGTCGCTTCTTGGTGGATTCGTTGGACTTGTGGGATATCTTGCGGTGATGTGCCACCACATCCACTAATAAGAGTATATAAATATAATGACAAGGAGTGGAAAACTCATGATAAAGATCGGGCTGATTGGCAAGACAAATACTGGCAAGACGACTTTTTTCAATTCCGCCACCCTGCTGTCTGCCGAGATATCAAACTACCCTTTTACCACAAAGCAGCCCGCAGTGGGCAACGCACACGCCATCACGCTTTGCGTCCACAAAGAGTTCAACCTGCAGGACCAACCAAGGAATTCGCGCTGTATAGACGGATGGCGCTTTATACCTGTAGAGCTTGTCGACCTCCCAGGACTGATCAAGGGAGCATGGGAGGGCAAGGGGCTTGGTAACCAGTTCTTAACAATAGCAGCTCAGTCTGACGCATTGCTACACATTGTTGACGCCTCTGGTAGCATCGACGCGTCAGGCAAGATTGCTGAACCTGGCACAGGCGATCCTGTGGCCGATGTTGCAGACATTGAAGAGGAGCTTGTTATGTGGTACCTAAAGCTACTGGAGGGAAACCGCGACAAGATATCCCATGCAATCAACGCCGGTACTGAAGTAGTTCCTGCGATAACCGAAGTTTTTCGGGGCATCGGGGTAAGGGAAGAACATGTCAAGGCTGCTCTTGACCAGAACAATTTGACCAATGTGTCATTTGACGACTTTGGCCCTCAGGAAAGCAAGGACTTTTGCTGGAGCCTGCGAGATATCTCAAAACCCACGCTCATCGTCGCAAACAAGGTGGATCTGCCTACAGCAACCGAAAATTTCAATCGGCTGCGTGAAGAATACAAGGACATGATAGTTGTGCCTGCAAGTGCCGATGCCGAACTTACGCTGCGGCGCGCTGAAAGCCGGGGAATAATCAGATACCTACCAGGTGACGAGCGCTTTGAAATTAACGACCAGACACAATTGAACGACAAGCAAAAATGGGCACTCAATTTCATACGCAAGGATATACTTGGCGAATATATGCGAACTGGCGTCCAGTTTGCAATAAATGTGGCAGTCTTCAAGCTGCTGAAGATGAATGCAGTCTATCCTGTTGCGGACGCACAAAAGTTTTCAGACAAGCATGGGAACGTTCTGCCTGATGTCTACTTGATGCGAGCTGGATCTACTGTGGAGGATCTTGCACGTGAGATCCATAGTGATCTCGCAAAGGGTATATTGTATGCACTGGATGCCCGCGATGGTCTACGTTTGCCGACCACCTATCACCTAAAAGATAGAGACGTGTTGTCGATAGTATCTGCAAGGACAAAGAAAAAGTGAGACAGTTGTGACAGATCTTTTGAATGAAATAGAAAAGATACTGCAAGATAACCCTTCAAGAATGTATTCTAGAGAAGAAATCCTGAATCTCCTTGCTGAAAAAAAGAAGGATAAAGAAATCGAGCAATTGTTAGCCGAGCTAGAAGTTAAAAGCTCGTTTGCCGAAAGCAAGTCGGCCGTGTACGCAAAATGCAGGGGTGGGACTGTCTACTACAAGTGGAATCAGGCCTAGTCTTTCTCTTGTTGAAAGACCGCAATGTTTTTCAGTGATGAATAAATCGAGAGGTAGTGCATGCCTTTTTCAGTAGTCCTGTAAGCGATGTGCCTTTTATCCTCGTCGGCAAGCTCGATCAGAAGTTCCTTCTCCATAAGGATGTCCAGATATTGTCTTAACTGCCCGCTGGTCAAATTCGCGCGGGTAAGGAGCTTTGTCTTTGTTATCCCGCCGTTAGCGGATTCCAAGATGATGGCCATGATATCGGGCCTGCTCCTATTTTTCACAGATGAGAGAGTGTGCCTTGACTCTATAAATCATAATTGAAGCAAGTTCGCAAACAAGCTGGTAGAATTAGTTTGATCAGTATATTAGCTGCTGCAGACGCATAGAACGCAAATGCCACATCCCGGCGAATTCCTCATGCTATTTCGGTCAGAATCTGGATACATTTCAGGTGAAGAATTGGCAAAAAGGGCAGGGATTTCACGAAGCGCCGTGTGGAAACAGATTCGAGCGTTGCGCAGGTTTGGCTATTCCGTCGAATCGCGCCATGGGATTGGATATAGGCTTGCGGGTCTGACTGACCTGCCTGTACCCTGGGAGCTGACAAAGGTTCTCAATACCTCATTTGTTGGCAGGAAGGTTGTTTTCCGTGAAATCGTAGACTCGACCCAAAACCTAGCGCTGTCGCTCGCAGGCAAGTCAGGCTCTAATGGTATGGTGGTAATTGCAGAACAGCAGAAAAGTGGAAGGGGCCGGCAAAAACGAAAGTGGCTGTCTCCGAAGGGCGGCGTATGGCTCTCTGTAGTGCTAAAGCCGAAAATTCCAATTTCAAGGATGACGCTGCTGCCATTAGTGGCTGCACTAGCAGTCTGCGACGCCATAAGGACCACCAGTCTTGACGCTCGGCTAAAATGGCCAAACGATGTCACGATCTCTGGTAGAAAGGTGGCTGGCATCCTGCTTGATGTAAGCGCAGAAGTAGACGAGATCAACTATGCAGTCATTGGAATAGGGATAAATGCGAATATCGATGGCCAAGCGATCTCTGCACGCCTTGATGGGCTGAAGGTAACATCAATAAGTGATGAGCTTGGCCATCCCGTCAACAGGCTGGAGCTGACAAGGACGGTCCTGGAAAGACTGGAGCACTACTATCTAGAGCTCGAGCGACGGGGCTCAGATATAATCATTCAGCAGTGGAAGGAAAACTCTGACATGATAGGACGCGAAGTCACAGTTATCCAGAATAACAGGAAGACTGTTCAGGGCCTAGCTGCGGATGTCAATTATGATGGCTCTCTGCTTCTCCGCACAGACGGCGGCGACATTGACATCGTATCTGGTGATATTAGCGTCCGGTACTAGCTATAGCAGCCCTGCATACTATTGCAATATCATTTACGTTGGTGCCAGTATAACCAGTAATAATCAAAGAATGTAGTTTCTTGAAGGCATGATAGCTGTCATGGTTGCGCAGATACTTTTGCAAGTCAATTTTTTTGGCAAGAGCAATGGTTCTTGATG
>DASVCY010000152.1:0-9711 GCA_036381375.1 Nitrososphaera sp.
GGGCAAGCGCGCCGTTGAATATCGCCGGCAGTACAATATCACTTCCGACATGGCCAACGGAACCGCCGCAACAATAGTCGCGATGGTGTTTGGCAACATGGGAAAAGACAGCTGCACCGGCGTAGTGTTTACTCGTGACCCTGAGACAGGGGAAAAGAGGCTCTATGGCGATTATCTTGTAAACGCACAAGGAGAGGATGTTGTCTCGGGCAAGACCACCCCAAACCACATTGATTCTCTTGTCAGCGAAATGCCAGGTGTATATGCTCAGCTGGTAAAGGTGTGCGAAAGGCTGGAAAACCACTTCAAGGAGCCACAAGATGTCGAATTCACTGTCGAAAAAGGCAGGCTATATATCCTCCAGACAAGGGCTGCCAAGATGAACGCCGTTGCGGCCGTCAAGACTTCGATAGACCTTTACCATGAGGGGCTGATCAGCAAGACTGCTGCCCTTGAGCGTATCGATCCTGAAGGGCTTGAACAGATCCTATATAGGCGCATCGATCCGCATTCAAAGCAAAAGGCGATCGCAACAGGGATCGGCGCGTCACCCGGAGCCGCCAGTGGCATTGCGGTGTTTGACGTAGCACGCGCAGAGGCGCTTGGCAAGAAAGGCGACAGAGTCATTTTAGTCAGGGAGGACACGAAGCCAGACGATGTGCAGGCATTTTTCCAATCGGCAGGCATACTGACCAGCCGCGGCGGCAAGACCTCTCATGCGGCAGTGGTAGCGCGCGGGATGGGCAAGCCTTGCGTGGTAGGCTGCTCGCAGATAGAGATCGACCAGGACGACAGAAGCTTTAGTATCAACGGCAAAAAGGTGATCAGCGAAGGCCAAAAAATAACCATAGACGGCTCCACCGGCAGAGTATACGCAGGAGAGATCCCCACAGTAGAGCCCGAGATCACATCCGAGCTGAAAGAACTCCTGCAGTGGTCTTCCGAAATGAAAGGGATCAAGATAAGGGCTAACGCCGACACGGTGTCAAGTGCTGCCCTTGCACGCAAGTACGGCGCAGAGGGAATCGGGCTCTGCAGAACAGAGCGCATGTTCAACCAACACGACAGGATAATGCAGTTTGTCAACATGATAATGGCAGGGAACGAGGACGAGCGCAGGAGGGCACTTGCAGAGCTTGAACCGTTACAGAGGTCTGATTTTAAGGCGATCCTGAAAGAAATGAAGGGTCTGCCCGTGACAATTAGGTTGCTAGACCCGCCTCTGCACGAATTCCTGCCAAAGCAGGAAGACCTGATGCAAAAGATCTTTGAGTTAAAATCAGCAGCCAGCAGCAAGGATCAGGAGGAAATTGCCCGCATTGAAAAAGTTCTCCACCGCGTGCACGAACTTTCAGAGATAAATCCGATGCTGGGGCACAGGGGAGTGAGGATGGGCATTTCATTCCCCGAGATCTATGAAATCCAGATCCGGTCGGTGTGCGAAGCCGCCGCCGAATTGGCAAAGGAGGGCATAGCAGTCGAGCCGCAGATAATGGTACCGCAGGTAGCCCTAGTAGAAGAGCTGGCGGCAGTTCGACAGATATTCGAGTCTGTAAAGCGGGAGGTTGAACACCGACACAGGATAAAACTCAAGATCAAGTTCGGCAGCATGATCGAAGTCGTGCGCGCATGCCTTGTGGCTGACGACATTGCTCACGTGGTGGATTTCATCAGCTTTGGCACCAACGACCTTACTCAGGCCACATTCAGCTTTAGCAGGGAAGACGCGGAGGGAAAGTTTCTTCCCTTTTACTTGGAAAAGGGGATCGTAAACGTCAACCCATTCCAGAGCATAGACACAAAGGGTGTGGGCAGGCTGATGAAGATGGCGGTAGATATGGCGAGAAACGAAAAGAAGGACATTGAGATAGGGATCTGTGGCGAGCACGGAGGTGACCCTCGCTCAATAGCATTCTGCGCTGCGGCAGGACTTGATTATGTGAGCGCCTCGTCCCACAGGATACCAATAGCCATCCTCGCGGCAGCCCAGTCTGCAATCCAGCAGAACAAGCGCCTTCAGCAGCACTCTACTATAGCTTAAAATGTGGGCAACAATCCAAAAATCAAGAAGATGGCAGCTCCAAACGGAAGCGGTAGCGTAACCTATGAATGCATGCGCTGCGGCACACCGGTGACCGTAGAAGAACTGTCAAGGCTGCCTGAGATAAAGTGCATCTGCGGTTTCAGGGTATTTCGCAAGGCCAGACCGCCCATAGTAAAGCAGCTAAAAGCAATCTAGCGACTAATTATTTCCTTTCTTCTTTTGTCCTGTTGTATGAATGGAATTTCTTTGCATGGTCGCGCATCTGTTCCATTCCTTCGAAGCCCATGTTGCACTCGTTGCACATGTATAGCCGCTGCTCATGCGCGATTTGCTGGTGGTGCATGAGTTCCTCGATCTTGCCGAATTTGCTTCCACACTTTTCGCATTTGTGCTTTTTGAAAAACACGCCAGCTAATCACCACCCTTTCTGTTCCTGTTATCCCAGCACTTCCTGCACAGGTTCCCTTCGATGTGCCATGCTGGTTTTGGATGGTAGTAGAACATGCCCAACTTTCCGTTGCAGATAGCGCAAAAGTTCGTCTTTTTGTTATAGTCTGCATCCTTTTTGCGATAACAGCTATCGCATAGTAGAGTGCCCGGTTCCATCTCCCACTGCCATTTTGGTTTATTGGCAACATCACCAAGCTCCTTGCCACAGATTGCGCAAGTGTCAGGTGTTTCTTCCTCCTTGATCATAAACTCCTTTGTCTTTTCGATGTGACAATCAGAGCAGAGGAGACCTTCTATGCCCCAGTCCTTGTCTGGTTTGTATTTGTGGCGACCTAGCTCTTTGCCACATACTGCGCAGTATACAACCTGTTTTTTACCGAAAATGTGCAAGTGAAATTTACTTGCCTGCACAAATACAAAAATGTATGCCGTCGCCAGAGGGTTCTTTCCTAATTCATTTTAACGGCCAGTAAACGACGCCTCATAGAATCAACTTTTGCTCGGCAGGGGCGTATAGGCACCCCTATCATAGCTTCCAAGATGTTCAGCACGACAGCGTGTACCAATACAGAGAGAAGAGTTTGGGAGAGCATGAGGAGAGACTGATGGAGAGGATATGTGTATGTGGGATAGATTCGGCGGTCAAGAAAAACTGTGAACATCATCATCAGAGCTTTGCTACAGGTTCATGCTAAAGAACAACCAGAAGAGGTTTTTGTGATTATCAAGTTCATCGGATGGAAAAAAGCCAGCAACTGCCAAGCAGGGTATAATCGGCAAACAAGCTTGGGACAAGCTGAGCATCATACGATACCGAATTAGGTAGCAAACCTCCATCGCGAGTTGTGAGTTATAGATTCAGTACTATGTTATCCATAAATATTACATTGATGCATACCAAGGATTATACTATAATTACAAAACAGTTAAAAAAATCAAAAATATTTAATCCTTGAACAGTTCATTGCCCGTTAATGAACAAACCCGTTATAGCAGGAATTGCGGCAGGCGTCCTCCTGGTTGGATTGATTGTTTTTGGCCCCTTGGGCCAAATCAACTTGGGCGCACAGGCGCAATCCACCGGAGCGACGAAAAAAGTGACTCTAATAGCGGACGAAATGGACTTGCAAATATCTCCCGATAATGCACTGCATCCGGGCGGCGTGATGTATAGAGCAATGGTATTCAATGGAACAATTCCAGGGCCTGTCATATCAGTTGATCAAGGAGACACGATTGAATTCACCCTGATAAATCAAGGCGATGTGATACATAGCATTGACTTCCACGCAGGTTATGGCCCGTCGGCTGCGATTGGAGCAAACGCAAGCGACAAAGGGTCAACAGTGCAGAGCGGTGAATCCGTGACATGGACCTGGCAACCTCCGTATGCAGGCGTATTCTTCTACCACTGCGGTGCTGACGGCCTCAACGGCGTATGGGAACACATTGCCAACGGCATGTACGGTGGCGTCGTAGTGCATCCGCAGAATGAAGAGCCAGCAAAGGAATTCTATGTAGTCTTTGGCGAAATCTACAGCAACAACGTCGAAGGAGTCTTTGTCGAATCAAATGGCACAGGTACGTTCGACGTAGGCCAGTTCCTTACAGGCGACCCCGACATTGTGATGACAAACGGGATGGCACACAAGTACGTCCCGGCTCTAGGGTCAGTAGCACAGCTGCCATTGAATTCTGACGCAGAAGTATTCAAGGTGAAGCCGGGTGAACTTACAAGATGGTATATAGTCAACGCAGGACCCAATGACGGTGTGGCATTTCACTTCATCAGTGGCATTATTGATGTACGGGATGGATTTGTCAAAAACAGGTTGGGCACACAAATGTTGAATGACGAGACATGGTGGATACCACCAGGGTCTGCCTCAGTAATCGAGGCAACGTTCCCCGAAGAGGGCATCTATGTGGGTGTCGACCATGCGATGAACGACGTGGTGAAGGGAGGTGCCTTTGTAGTCCAGGCAACCGAAGAAGCAACTGACAACGACCATCCAGCAGGGACATGGGTGCCTCCAAAAGGAAGCAGCGAGGTATCGGGCCCGTCAATGATGGCAGATACTACAGGGAATGTGACAGACGCTACAGGGAATATGACAGACACGAACGCGAATGCGACTGACGCTGGAAACCAGACCGGCACAACAGATGACAACGCCACTGATACAGGAAACCAGACAGGTACTACTGCTGGAAATAGCACTGGCTAAAAGGGAGCAACAGTCAGCACTAGCTGACTTTCTCCACTTTCCTTTTTGTTTAATTGAACATTTTACATCACTATCTCGAAAAAATCATATATTTTGACTAATACAAAATGCTTTAATAAAAGTGATGCCTAGCTGACTGGGTTTACATTATGAAAAGAATCGAAGCGATCGTTCCCACTGCGAGACTTGACAAGGCGTTTGCGGCGCTGAATGAATTGGATCTGGGGGGCTTTACCTATTACGACTCTAAGGGCCAAGGTCAGATCCCGCGCCCAGAGATCCATTCTGGAAGAGGCACAGGCACATACCGGCCCGAATTTAACGTAAACTCCACAATAGTGGTTGTCACAAAGGACTCGATGGCTGATAAGGTGATCGAAAAGATCTTGGAGAGTACCAGCACCGGGCTGGCAGGAGAGGGAAAGATATTCGTCTCTGATGTCGAGGAAGCAATCGACATTGGATCGAAGCAGCGTGGCGAAAGCGCGCTGTAAAAAAATTCTTTATAGAATGCGTCGGCATTCATCCACCAGTCAAAAACTAGTGGATGAATACACAGATCTTGCTCCCGTTGATTATATTAGGATCTCTAGAATATGGATAAACCCAGTGCCAATAGTAAAGAAGTGCCATCATTGCAAGGTATTTGGACTTACAAACATTAAGCAATTGGCACTATCTCAGGAATACGAATACTTGCAGCACTATTTGCAGGCAGGAGAAGATAGAGGACTATACTCGGCAAACAAGCGACAGGCTGACAGGTTCTACAAAGTCGTCAAGAAGGGAAAGAAGTATCCCCTGTCTATCAGAAACGACCATTGCGGGGAACGAGGTCAGCGCAAGACACAGGGTCTGTTCATCTGTCCTCATCGCAACACTGAAGATAACGCAGACAGAAACGCCGCTTTCAACATAGCCAAATGGGGCTTGGGCTACATGTCCAAGCTAGGGGTAGCCGTATCCGTGAACCTGCCCAGAACCATTGCTAGGGTACACAGGAACCCGATGATGACAATGGAAGCTACCGAAATTGTTAGGTAGTAGTTCACTTTGCCAGATCTTCTATTGCTTGGCTCGCGTTGAGCATACCTCTTCTTCTGGCATACTCTTCAACTTCCTTCAGCTGTTCTGGAGTGAAGCATACTGGCATTGTTCTTTTGTCGTTCATGACCGAATATCATGGACGCAAGATTATAACGCTTTCGTTTTTCCTTATTAGCAAAGTACTCGATTTTCGCTCATAGTCGACTAGCGATGTGACTTATCCCACCCCTAAACAGTAGATCGAAATCCTGCCTTTTTTGCAGGATGACAGAGCCTCTACCCGTTTCTGAATGCCTGCACGTACATGTATGCTAATTCTGGCGCCTGGCCAGCAAATGTCTTGTGAGGGTGGCAAGGTAGTCAAAGGGACGGGTTTTCCTCCATCCCATATTTTCCACTCTATACGCATAGCTCTGCCGCTTTTTTCGTGGTGTGTATATGTATGGATAGCACAGAGCTTTGGAAGAATCGCCATACGTCCTCTACAGAAGAAATTTTGATCTACTGTAAAGCTTGTGGTCTTGCGCTCGTCAATACCTGTCAAATCCAAGTAGGCTAGGCCTTTGAGCTTCTTTTTAAGGCGATACCTCACGCTACAAGTTGCATTTTCGTCAAGCTGCACCTCGTCACTGAGAAAGTCGAGCTCGAATTTTGACAGTATTCCCGCCATGTCTATTCAGCTATAGACACCCTTGGATACCAAAAAGCTTGGGTATTTTGAAACTATTCGGATGAGAGCTCTCAGCGCGCCCGAATGAACTCTGATTCATCTGGGTTCGAGTCTATTTGGTTTTGGTATCCGAAGTCGCCATTGCTGCCCTCTGAAGTTGGAATCATGCCTGATAATCGTCTTTTTGTATCAGAATGCAGCAGACCGGGAAACGATATTCGGAGGGTTGTTAGCTATGGTATAATCGCCGCCGCTGTGGTTGCTGCCGCCGGCGTTGGAATTGCCGTTGCCGACTGGTCAATGAATAATATACTACTGAACCTGCTGTTGCAAGTGAGCAAACGTCTGAAAAATCAAGTGCGAACAATCGACTCGAAATGGCCTTAATTCCCGCGATTCATTTATCTGATGAGGATTGTTTCAAGTCGGCAAAAACATACAACCTTTATTCCCTGTTCCTTCTTGTAGCTTTTCTGTTATCAAAAAATAAAAAAGAGCCCTTACAGGCTAGTTGGACTTTCAGTTCGTATCCTGCTCACTGCTGCAGCAGGCTCGCAGCTTCATCAAGATTGGCGTTTATCTCTGCAATATGCTGCTGGATCTCTTCTGCAGGAACTCTATCTGCTATCATCTGTCTGAGCTCTTCCCTTAGCATCACTTCCGTCTGTTCCATCAATTCCTCGTCATGCTCTGCAATCGGCGCCTCTATGTACTCATAGTTCTCCAGATACGCCTCTATGGCTATGCTCTCCGCCTCTTGATAGTTTTGTGACTGGTATGCTGTCAACAGCTGGCCAAGCATCGACTTGATGTTATCTATTATCGCTAACGGGTCTTGCTCTTGCGTCGCGCCTGCTTCTTCTCCAAGCAGTTGACCTGAAGATAGACCAGTTATTTCCTCCAGCTCGTGTATTATGCCATTTACAGTAGTTTCAACAGTAGCTGGGTCACCTTTGGTATTGACCGCCCTATTGAGGATTGTAAAGAACTCATTTACTTCTTCCACTTCATGCGCCATTGTCTGCGGTATCGTGTCTGACGTAGCGTTAAACACGGCCTCTGCCCGGTATATGAATGCCTGTGCGTCCTGATATTCTACCACGGCCTTGATTGTGCCGTTTGCCACGGCCTCATTGTATTCATGTCCTGCGACATCCAGCAGGCTTGCTACTACGCTTGCATTAAAGGAAGTGCTGTTCATCTCGCTGGCTGGCACTACGGCCACCACAGTCTGGTCAAGCAGCGAATCAATCGAATCTGTCTGGTCTTCAACCTGCTGCGCTGAGGCAGTCGAGACGCTGGACGACAGCTCTTGAAGCGCTTGAGAGAGCGTCTGGTTCAATGTACTGTTTTGGCTTGCAATCGGTCCTTCGACGCTTGAATATATCTCCTCTATTGGATGCATCGTATGGGCTTGTGCCAAGGTATTGTTCCCAGACTCTTTGTTTGCCACTGTTTGTTCTAGGTGGCCTCTAATCTGCTCTATATTTGAAACAAACTCAGTCAAAGTAGCGTTTGGCGCCGAAGCGGCAGCTGATGTTGTGCCATTGCTGGCAGTAGCGTTAGCCGGCATACTGCTTTGATCGCCAATAGTCGCATTGCCAGGTATTGCAGCAAACGAGGTCGGGATATACGCCATCAGGGTGGATCCAAAAAGGGCGAGCATTGTAAAGATCCCAATTGTTTGAAAATGCTGACGTGCAGCGGTTCGTTTCATGATGATTTTCGGAGAATTAGGCTAGCCTAACTTTTTAATAGTTGTGGAAGACATGTACAATACAAGATTCAGCCCCTGTCAGGCGGGCTTGTGCAACACCTGTGAGCCCAACTATAAACATACAGCCTTGTACTGCCGGTTTCAATCTCACGTTTCCCAGGTTCATGTTTATGCCAAAATACGATCATCACTGCCTATAACCAGAACAGAGAGTGATACTACCAAGACGTTTAGATGGATCAGGACCTGTTGGCAAATTCCGGCAGCCCATTTGATGTCTCTAGCCGCAACTACAAGATGCTGTTGTTGGTGCAAGATATTTTTCTGTCCGTTTTGAAGAGGACAGATACAACATGCCCAAGCAATGCTGTGTGACCAGGCACATCTGAGTATTTCCGCCTTGCTGGTTTTATCGCCGGTTCAATCATGGCAGTGAAGAAAAAAGAAAAACTATAACCCTTTCTGCTATGATTGACTAGTCCCGCAGCTAACGCATGCTCGATTCCCCTGTAGTCGGCTTGTTCCTTTTTGTAATCACCGGAGGTTCGGAGATGGTCAATGCATCTTTCCTCCTGGCGCAGTAGATACAGGGGTCGCAAAGGCGGCTAACTGTGTCCAGTCCAGCCTAGAGTGCTGCGTCGCCCGTTTCCTTACTTCCAATGTCGTAAGCTTCTGCAACATCGTAGACAAAGATCTTGCCGTCAGCAGCGGAGCCTGTGCTTATCACTTTCAATACGTCGTCAATGATAGGCTTGGCCATTTGGTCTGGTACCAATACTTCAATCTTGGTACGAAAGCCAAATTCGGGGACATAACGCATCACACCTCTGCCGACCGAGACAGGCTCCCTCTTGGCTCTGCCTCTGCCCTTGATGTCGTAAAAGGTGATGCCACCGACTTTGTGCTTGTGCAGAAGCTCGTTTACCTCCGTTAGGCGCTCGTGCGGTATAATAAGATCTAATCTCTTCATATTATTTATCAATTTGTCGGGCCTATTTATGAATATATCACAATTTTTGGGTTTTATGTCACAGTTCCGCTTTCAAACTGCTGATGTTGAATCAGATCTTGCTGGTTCTGGAAGGGTTTGCCGCACCTGTCGCCTATGAAATTTGACATTGCCGTTGGGGTTACTTCGGGATAGTCCTTGCGTTCTTCGTTTGCGTTCACTGCTTCACGTTCTTTCGTGCTTGCATCGACTGCTGTCGAGCGCGTCTTCACGTTAGGGCTTTCTCTTTCTTCATCGCTAATCTGAAATTCCATTTTCTTGGCAGTCACGTTTTCGTGAAGAGCTTTTGCCACATGGTACTGATCCCGAAATTCCATGTACCCGTTCAGGCTTCCAAAAAGAGCGACAGCATCTTTGGCAACGTTTCTGCTTTTTGAATATTCGATGATATTTCGCTTGAATCCAGGAAATCGAAGACCGTCAAGCTGTCCTACTGCATAATCGACAAAGTCTGGATCGCTGTTCGCCTTTTCTATAGCGCGGTTGATCTGTTCTGAATCAAGAGTTGGTGTGTGCCTTGCCGCGTTTATATTTTCCTTCGTGCTA
>DASVCY010000153.1:0-19566 GCA_036381375.1 Nitrososphaera sp.
GTCGCCGAAGAATACGGAATCACCGGCGAAGACGTGATGGTTGCGATCGTGGACAGCGGCACAGACTTTTCAAACCCTGACATGATGGATTCGCTTGCAAGAGACGAAAACGGGATCCCAATAATGCTGGATGCCGATGCCCAAGGCATCGTGCTCACAAAGGCGACATACATTGCGGAGATAGATGGTAGCGGGAGGGTGATAAACAGCAGTTACACTGCAGAAAATCCGCCTGAGAAGTACACCTCGTGGGTCTACGTCAACGATACGGGCAAGGTCATGCTCAAAACATCATTTGGCAACATACCTACGTACAACTCGCTCTATCCTATCATTGGGACGCCAGAGGTTAACGCAACCGCAACTGTCGACTGGATAATTGGGAACAGTCCAAGTGATTATATCCACTCTGCAAGCGGAGTATACCACTTTGGCGTGATATATCAGGCGCAACAGCAGTTTGGCACCATAACGTTCGGGCTAGTGCCTGTTCTAGTGGTGGACAGCGAGGAGCCCGGTGTGTATGATACGATAATCCCTGACATGCATTCTGGATGGTACTTTTTCACTCAGAACGAGCTTGCCCGTCTGGCAAACGACCCTGATGATATCGAACACCTTTTCGTAGAGCCAGCTTATGACTTCACTGACGATACTCCGATAAAACTCGGAGATGGTAACGAAATCCTGAGTTTTGATTACAACAAAGACGGATTTCCGGACTTTAGCGCAGGAACCGTCGGCGCAAGGGTTGTGGATCTGTGGCAGGTATTAACCAACAAGACCAATCCGGCAACCGGAGAGGAGACAGGGTACAGCGGGGTGGTGGTAGCAGACCTTCTAGAGCCGCTCGATCCCGAAGGCAACTATTTTGGCGTGATGTATGATGTCATAGGACACGGAACGAGCACTGCTGCCATTGTAGCGTCAAAGGGCGAACAAAAGTACGATATCTATGGCAACGGAACAGAATACTCACTTGCAGGCATTGCGCCGGGTGCAAAGATAATCCCCGTCAAGGCGCTCTGGGTCGGAGACTCACTTTACGGGTGGCTCTATGCTTCCGGTTTTGACCTTGTCGATGGCACTTGGATCTACAGCGGAGAACACAAGGCAGACATTGTCAGCAACAGCTGGGGCCTGACATCCTTCCCACTCCTCCGGTACGCGCCAGGATACGACATACTGTCGGTGTTTTCGTCGCTTCTTATGGTCCCGGGTATGCTTGACGACGACTACCCCGGCACGGTTTTTGTAAACAGCCTTGGAAATAATGGCCTTGGTTATGGATCTGTTGGCACTCCAAATGCCTCTCCACTCACGATCTCTGTCGGCGCAACCACCAACAATGTGCATATTGGTTACAGCGTCTTCCAGAACGTCACTCGCTTTGGTAACGCGACCACGTACTTTGACGACGTGTCCGATTTTTCAAGCAGGGGCCCCGGGCTCCTTGGCGACCCCAAGCCCGAGCTGATGGCAGTAGGATCGTACGGGTTCACGCCGACGATCGTGCACCTGAGAAGTCTGCAGACAACGCAGAATGATCCAAAGAATGACTCTGCATTTACATTGTTTGGTGGCACGAGCATGGCCGCGCCCATGGTCTCTGGCGCCGCGGCGCTTGTAATCGAAAGCCTCCGAGAGCAGGGACAAGAGCCAGACCCGTTTAAAGTAAGAACGATGCTCATGTCATCCGCTGTCGATCTGAAGAACGATCCGTTCGTTCAGGGCTCGGGCAGGGTCGACGCACTAGCCGCTATAGACCTTTCAGAAGGCGAATCTGGTTTATCAGTCTACACTGAAGATACCATCAGAAACATATTGTCAACCATGTCTGTAGCGATCGGCTCATACAGCAACGCACTTTCAATAATCAAAGGCGGGCGCGACATTATGCAAAAGCTGGACGTGGAATTTGAAGATTCGCGGTGGTTCGCAGGCCAGATAGCTCAGGGCGGATCTGAATCAACTGAAATCGTGATCGAGAACCACTCTGACGAGACGGTCGAAGTCGAGGTCATGGCAGCGAAAGAAAGGCTTGTTGACAGGTACGAGATACACAACACAACGCGTCCATTTGAAACCGATCCGATATACAACACCCCCGAGTTTGGCTACAATCCAAACTACTACAACCTCGATGAGCTGGGCGGCATCCCAGAAGCGGCTGACCTCATGGTGGTCAAGGTCAACTTCCCGTTTGAAAGTTTTATGAACACGACAGAACTTTATGCTGACTATCTTCGCATCGCTTCGATCTATGCGTACAACTGGGTTGACGCGGATGGAGACGGCGAGATCACATACACGGAGACTTCAATGGTAAACAGGGGCGGCTCGTGGGGCACTCTGCAAGAGCTCAGGGTATCAGACCCGGCAGAAAAATTCACAAACGTCCCACTCATAGGCGTTTACCCCGTTCCCACAATCTTTTCATTCTGGCAGGGCGACAGGCAGATAAACTCGACTGCAATGAATTATACGCTTACAATTGAGTTCTACGACAGGCAGCCAAACCCTGCAATAACGCTTGACGGGGCGCAGGATGGCGGTGGGGTAACGCTTGAGATAGAGCCAGGAGGCAGAGAAGAGATCCGGGCAACAATCAATGTGGACGATGGAGCTCTGTCGGGAATTTATTACGGCTCTATACTGGTCAGACCAGAAGAAAGCGATAGCTCAATTGTCATGCCGGTAAGCTATGTCGTGACAAGCAAGCCTGTGCCAAAGGATGTCCCGGTTGTTGTGGTTCCTGCCGCAGATGTCGAGGAAAAAGATCTGGGTCTGCGTCCAAACGGCTATGTCGGCGGCACATTCGATATGACGTCAAGGTATTCGGCAGGTGATTGGCGATCATACTACTTCAGTGTAACGGACGATACGATAACCTCGATGACTCTAAAGATATCCTGGCCGCATAACTCGACCAGCATAAGCGCAATGGCCTTTGGCCCGGACGGCCGCATGATAGCGACGACCGTACCCTCGGGCGTGTTTGAGACATTTTCAGGCTGGCCCAGCAACGACTGGCTGGGCACAACCCCATTCAGCGAAGGAGGCGCGTTCTACTTTAGCCAGAATGCCGGCGAAAACGCGACACTTCTTCATGTCCCTGTGAACGGGACTGGTACGTATTCAATACTGCTTCATAACACAATATTCCATGGCAATACTCTCTACGAACCACTGCAGATTGAGGCCAAATTCAGTACGATAATGCCGGACAGCGTGCCGCCGGAAATAGAGATAGACATGCCGAGGTACCTTGGCGAGGGAAAGGAGCACCGGATACCTGTCACAATCGCGGAAGAGAATCCGGGTAGATTAAAGTATTACATAGATGGCGAATCCTTCACACCAAGACTTGCTACTAACGGAGGGTTTGACATTCTGATCGACACTGGCTCGCTTTCGGAAGGAGAGCACATCCTGCGCATAGATTCATCTGACTTGGTGGGGCATGTCTCTACCTTCCAGTCAGTGTTTGAAGTGGACAACACTCCGCCGCAGATCGACGCGTTTGTACAGGATTCTGACGGCAATCTGCACAAGGTGACAGGAGACAAGATCGGGATTTCAAAAGAGTCGACCCTGATATGGAATGTTACCGACGAGAATGGGATCATCATTTCCACTTCTGCAGAAGCTAGCGATCCAAGAATCGAGCCCTACCTGTCAACTTCAGTAGCAATCCGCCCGGGATTGGCAGAAGAAGGTACACACTTGTACTCTTTTGAGGGCACGGACGCGTCAGGAAACCGTGCCACGCGCGACATCGAAGTCATTGTAGACACTACAGACCCCGAACCAGCTATGTCAGTTTCCAACTCCAACCCGCAGGATTTGAGGGGGCTGGTGACAATAGTGCTCCACGCCGGCGACCCTAATATCTATAGCATGTTCCTGCAGGTAGGCAGTAGAGCGAGCGTGAACGTCACTGGCATGTCCGAATACATGCTGGACACTACAGAGATTCCTGATGGGAGCTATGATCTAAAGCTTGTAGCGACAGACATCGCGGGCAACGAATCGACAGCAGTCCTGCCAATAGTAGTGGCCAATGCAGCACCACTGGTAACCGGAGCGATCATTGCAGGCCTTGCTGCCGGAGGAGGGATCGCAAGCATCGCATGGCTTGTATTTGGAAGGCACAGGATAGGGTCTGCCAATAAATCTTAAATAGGAAATAACTCAGATTTATGGTGTGAGTGAGGACAAGAAAGCGGCAACAAGCGTGCACGCCGCCAGCAACGGCCTAGTCGAACTCGGAGAAAAAAACTTTGACGAAGTGGTAGGAGGTAGCAAGCCCGTCCTTGTTGACTTTTGGGCTACATGGTGTGGCCCTTGCCAGTTCATGCTTCCAATATTTGACAAGCTGGCCAAGAAATATGGAGACAAGGTGACATTTGGTAGGCTGAATGTTGATGATAACCAGGGAGTCGCCATGCGCTATGACGTATATGCAATCCCCACATTCATCATGTTCATGAACGGCAAAGCAGTAGACAGGGCAGTCGGCGCAGTCGGCGAAAAGGGCTTAGAAGGTCTGCTGCAAAAATACCAGTAAAAATAAACCTAAACCATGGATTACCAATTTGTGGCGGGCAAGACCACACTATTTATGGGCCAGAGTGATCAGAGGTATCCGAACGTGGGGTCGTTCTTTCTTTTCATAGCCACCAGCATGTTGAGGATTTCTTTTTCGCTTTCATTTAACCGATGGTTGAACCTCTCGAGTAGTTGCTTGGCCTGCTTGCTGTTCAGGTCAGTGTAAAAAATATCGCCTTCGTTTATCTGCCTGCCAATAGTAGGTTCTTTTATTGATACGGCTACCTGCATCCCTGTTGTCGCTTCGTCTATAGCCTTGCCGCTTTCTTGAATCTGGTGCACAGTTCCAACCTTCTTACCTTCTTCGTTTATCACCTGCACCTTTTGTTTCAGCCTGCCTACCTGGATCTCGGCTCCAAAAACGGCAGGGTCGTTGCGCCTGAAAACAAATCCTTTCATGAACTGGAACTTGCAAATAGGCGGCAGCTCGTTAAACAGTATCGATTCTTCATGCTCTTTCTGGTAGGAGACCCAATCGGTATAGCTGCGGACAAGGTTGTAGATTATCTGCTCGTTAAAAATCTTTACACCGCGGTCCTGTGCTTCCTTTTGCGCATCTTCAAGCACTTTGACACCGAAGCCTAGCACGACTCCATGGTACCTGTCACTTTCTTTTACTGCAGATGCCTCTATGATGTCGCGCCTTGTTATGTTGCCAATGTCTGCCATCCTTATCGACACCTCTGCTTTTTTCAAAAGGTCGGTTATTGCTTCAAGCGAACCTATCGTGTCACACTTTAGAATAACTCCGCTGGTCTCGGTGTTACTCACAATTGCGTTCTTTACCTCTGATTCTACAAGTGACTTGAGCCTTTCAAGCTCCTCGCTACCCTTTTTCTGGTCGTAAACATAAAGCGGGCTTCCCGCAAGCACGCCCTCAAGATCGGGTGAAGTTATTTTCAGACCTGCGGCTGCAATGACTTCACTGACCGGCTTGAACTTGTCGCGAGGATCGCGCATCTCGTCGAGTGCCTTTGGCAACAGAAGTGCCTTTATTCTGGTCGCAATTGCTCCATCGCGTTTGCCTACCACAATGGTTTCGCCCTGATGGAGCGTGCCATCCAGAAGGATAATGTTTGCAGAGGGTCCAAGCCCCACCTCTTCCTTGAACTCAAGCACGATGCCTCTAGCAGGTCCTTCGTGGCGCTCTAGTCTCTTCGCAAGGTACTGCTGGGTCAGGCCGACCAGTACGGCCAAAAGCTCTGGTATTCCGACGCCAGACCTTGCACTTACTGGCACTATCGCAACTTCTTTTGTGAAATCTCTGACGCGCCAGAACGCTTCTGAAGAGAAGCCAAGAGTCGAGAGGGTCCCTACAACCGTGTAGATCTTTTCGTCCAGCAGCGTCTGGACGCTTGTTCCCTGTTTTCTCACATCTTCAGAAATGAATCTGCTTCCAGAGGCGCGCCAGCCTGCAACCATGTCAACCTTGTTGAGCGCAATCACAAAAGGCACCTTGCGCTTTTTCAAAATGTCGATGCTCTCCACCGTCTGTGCTTCAAAGCCCTTGTTGACGTCCACCACAACAATTGCAATGTCTGCTGCAGATCCGCCGCGTGCGCGCAGGTTGGCAAACACTTCGTGTCCGGGAGTGTCGATTACCAGCAAGCCCGGTATGGAGGTCTCGGATTTGGCAAGTTTTGCGTACAGGGGTCCGGTTATCTCCTTGATCGTTTCAACAGGGAAAAAGCTGGCACCGATATGCTGTGTTATCCCGCCCACTTCCCGGGCCTGAACAGCGGTGCCGCGAATCTTATCCAGTAGGGAAGTTTTGCCCGAGTCTACGTGACCTAGAACAACTACTACCGGCTGACGGAGTGCCACAAGTGTGTCAGCTGAAAATGACGCGCGACTCTTTTATGAAGCTTTCAGGCGAGTCAGATGCATGTATGATGTTGTCAGTAAAGCCGAGTCCAAAGTCGCCCCTTATCGTACCGGGAGCTGCCTCAAATGACTTGGTCGCCCCAATCATCAGCCTCACAGTGCCGACTGCGTTGTTCCCTTCTAAAATGCAGGCAACCACAGTTCCAGACGTGATGAATGACACGAGCTCGTCAAAGAATGGCTTGTCCTTGTGGACCGAGTAGAACTCCTGAGCCTTCTCCTTGGTAAAGTTGTACGACTTTAGATTCTTTATCTGAAAGCCTTTCTCCTCAAATCTTGCCAGAATCTTGCCGGTCAGCTGGCGCTTGAACCCATCCGGCTTGACCACAATTAGTGTTTGTTCGACTGCCATTTCTTGCATCTACCTACTATAGCTGCTACCCCACACCACTACTATTGCTTTCTTACGCGCAGACCGCCCTTGACATATTTAGAAGTCCACTTTAGCTTTCTTGGATCGCGCAATAGAACGCGCAGGTTCTTCTTGCACTTGCTAGAACAGGTCCACTGCACCTGCCCGTCATTCCTTACTGTCATAATCCCATGGCCTGTAGTAATGTGCCTGCCGCAGAAAAAGCAGTTACGCAACGATGTTGATGTCTTGCTCATATACTGTCACACATCACCTTATCTTGCGAGCCTCTCGCTCGGTTTCTCTCAGCATCAAGATATCGTTCATCCGTACAGAGCCCTTGACGTTTCTGGTCAGGATGCGGCCCCTATCCTTGCCTTCTAGAACCTTTACACGAACCTGGATGACTTCGCCGGCGATGCCCGTCCTGCCCACGATCTGGATGACTTCAGCAGGAACGACCTTTTCTTCAGCAGCCTTGCTCATCTGTTATCAGCCACCGTCTCTCTACTCTTTCTTAGCAGCGCCTTTTAGGTCGGCTATAGAGTTGACGACTTGCTCCACAATGTGCTGCGCTTCACCTGTATCGATGATCGTCGCAGCGGCAGAGCCTACGTCAATTCCAAGCGACATGCCAAGCTGCTGCTTGCTTGGGACAAAGATGTAAGGCGTGTTCCTTTCCTCACACAAGATCGGCAAGTGTGCGACCACCTCTGGCGGCTCGACGTCTTCGGCAATGACTACAAGCTTTGAAATGCCGCGCTCAATGGCTTTTGTGGTCTCGTTTGTACCCTTGCGCACCTTACCGCTCTGCTTGGCCACACGCACCGCTTCATAAACTGCGTTTACTAGATCCTTAGAAACTTCCATCTTTACATAGTATGGTTTACTCAATGTTGGTATCACCCATCGGGATCATCTTTCTTCTGTAGAATAGTAGGCGTATTAAAAACGTTAGCCCATCTTCAATTGAACGAGTCTCTTATATTCGTCCACCTTCGAGTCCAAGAGTGACTTGTCAGTAGACTCGGCATACATCCTTATGAGAGGCTCTGTCCCACTTGGCCTCACCATCAACCAGGTCTCCTCGTCTATCCACACCTTTGCACCGTCCAGAGTCTCCACCTTTTTCGGCGTGCCATGGCTTGCACATGCCTGGATCACCTTTTCGACCACCTCCCTTGAAGGACATGAAAACTTTGTCTTGTACTGGAAGGTCTGCGGCAGCTCTGCAACATGCTGAGAGAAAGACTTGTTGCTAGAAGCGTCAGCGGCAAGCATGTCAAGCACCAGAGCAGTTGCCATAGCTCCATCTCTTACTTCGTTAAGCGCGCCATACATGAACCCGCCATTTTCTTCAAGTCCAAGCGGCGACCTGCGCCTCACCATTTCCCGCGAAACTTCGACGCTGCCGACCTTGGTGTAGACCAATCTGGAGCCAGCCTGCTCCACCACCTTTGCCAGTATCATTGAAGTGTTGACAGGACAGACTACTTCTGCTCCCTTGTGTTTGCCCGCAAGCAGGTGCTTTACCAAAAGTGCCCCGGTCTTGTCGCCCATGTATACCGCGCCCTTGTCGTCGCAAAAGATGCTCCTGTCGCCGTCGCCGTCGTACGCGACCCCAAAGTCTGCACTGGCGGACCTGACAGTGTCGGACAGGAGTCCGAGGTTGTCCGGTGTGGGCTCTGAGCCACGTCCTGGAAATTCTCCGTCAATCTGGCCGTTTATGACTATGACTTTGCAGCCCAGCTTTTTTGCAACAAGCGGCGCAACGACTGCCTGCGCGCCGTTGCCTGTGTCCATCGCTATGGTGAACTTTTTCTGTCTTATCCTGTCGGCATCTACCAGCCCGATAACAGCATCGATGTACCTGCTGACAATGTTTTCGTCGACATAGTCGCGGCCCGTGCCATCTATCTTGGGAAATCTTTTTGAATAGTAGATGTCCTCCACCTTCAGCTCGTCTTCTCTAGGAATCTCAACACCATCTGAAGCAGTCGGCTTGATCCCGTTGTACTGCGGCGGGTTGTGGGATGCAGTGATCATGATTCCGCCGGTATAGCCAAGCCTCTTTGCAGCATATTGTAGGCACGGAGTCGGTACAAGCCCAGCATTTGCAGTGTCAAGTCCTGCAGAGTTTAGAGTGGATCTTACCAGTTTTGACAGCACAGGACTTGACTTGCGGCCATCGTACCCGACGACTATAGGGCCGTTGCCAAAATATGTGGCAAGAGCATAGCAGAGATCAATTACCAGATCATTTGTCAGTTCCTCACCATAAACACCTCTTACACCGTTTGTTCCAAAGAGCCGTGGGCTAGATGATGTCTGCTGCATCCGTTTTTCAAATGCAGCCAACCTATAAATAGATAAATTTGGCTGCTGGTTCTTGCAGCTTGGACGCGGGGGTTGCCAAGCCCGGTCAACGGCGCAGGTCTCTTTTTTTCTTTCCAAAAGAAAAAGGGGTGCGAAGCTTAGAATGAACGGGACTGGTTCCTACAACCCTGTTCCTTAGGGATTCGTGGGTTCAAATCCCACCCCCCGCACCTTTTTCGCCAACAAGCGCAGGATTGTTCAGCAGTCCTTGTAAAAGCAATTAAATCATGCTGGGGCATGGAAGATGAAAAGTTGCAGTTGCTGAAGTCGATCACGCTCACAAAATCGTCGATACTCTATTTTCTGATGATATTTGCCCCTATTGCAGTCGCGCTAGAGTTTGCCCATGCCGACCATATCGTCATATTTGTGGTGGCGGCTATCGCACTAATTCCGCTTGCAAAGCTCATAGGAGACTCTACCGAGCACCTTGCCACCCACTATGGCGCCACCACAGGGTCGCTCCTAAACGTCACCTTTGGCAACGCGGCAGAGATCATTATTGCAATTGCCGCCATCAACGCAGGTCTGCTTGATCTCGTCAAGGCGTCGATCACAGGTGCAATCGTCGGTAACATCCTCCTCATACTTGGCCTCAGTGTGGTCGCCGGTGGTTTCAGGTTCAAGGAGCAGACCTTTGGCAAGGAGAACATCAGCATCCAGTCGTCGATGATGCTCATAGCAATAATTGCCCTCGCAGTTCCGACAATACTTGCTGCCACAGTGCTGACAGGTGAAGGTAACGAAGGCGCGGTTCAGCTGCTGAGCGACGCACTTGCAATCATTCTGATTATCGTCTATGTCCTTGGAATAGTGTTCACGTTCTTTACGCACAAACACCTGTTCGTCATCCCTACAGAGCCAGTGACCACTCCAACGACAGTGACCAGTAAAGTTCCCAAAACAGAAATCCATGACAGCGCTTTCCATAACGCTCACGATAACGCTCACGCAGACCATTGGAGCAAGAAAAAGTCCTTCCTCCTTCTTGCCGTCAGCATGACGGGCGTCATCGTAGTAAGCGAGATACTGGTTGGCTCTGTGGAAGCCACAGGTGAAGAGCTAGGGTTCGGAGAGCTGTTTGTCGGTGCAATTATCGTAGGCATTGTAGGCAATGCAGCTGAGCATAGCAGTGCAATTATGCTTGCGAGAAAGGGCAAGATAGATCTGTCTATAGGAATTGCTGCCGGCTCTGGTACGCAGATCGCACTTTTTGCAGTCCCTATTCTGGTGTTTGCTGGAGTCGCATTGGGTCAGCCATTTACGCTTGTGTTCACGATGTTGGAGGTTGCAGTGCTGTTCCTTGCGGCCATAATTTTGAACCTCATAGTGCACGATGGGAGAACCAATTGGTTTGAAGGTGTGATGCTAACCGCGGTCTATATCATTATCGCAATAGCGTTCTTCTTCGCCGGCTAAACACTCATCATCATCTTTCAAGAAATTTTGAGCCAGTAATTGCAGCCGCGTCTAGAAATCATTGCCACTTTGTGTAGAGCTTGTTACTGCAAGACAATATCTGGTTTTGGGGAGACTACGCCTGTTTAACGGCCATAAAAGTCGCAGGGTCAGTCGCCATTTCTCTTCTTAAAGTCCATAACCATCTTCACAAGATGCCTGTGCATCCTTGAGTCTCCAGAGAGCTCTGGGTGAAATGCTGTGCCAATGATGTTCTTTTGCTTTACCGCAACCACCTTGTTGTTAAGCTTGGCAATGACCTCAACATCCTTACCAACCTCACTTACCGCCGGCGCCCTGATGAACACCCCCTTGAACGCTTCCTTGCCTAGCATGTCAATGGCGAGATCCGCCTCAAATGAGTCGTTCTGCCTGCCAAAGGCGTTGCGCTCTATTACAATGTCGAGATTTCCTATCAGCTTTTGCTTTGTATCCCCTACGACCCTGTCAAACGCCCTGCGCGATAGCATTATCATGCCCGCGCAAGTGCCCAAAACAGGCATCCCTTCAGAGATGCGCTTTTTGATTACCGGCAGTGATCGCTGGATTGCTGCAAGTGTGCTCTGCACGGTGCTTTCGCCACCTGGCATAATGATGCCATCAATCTTTTCGATTTCCTCAGGGTAGCGCACAAGCTCGACATTTCCATCAACAATGTCCATTTCGCGGAGTGCCTGATTGGTCGCTGCAACATTTTCCTCAATATCGCCCTGAAATCCCAAGACTCCTATTGTGATTGATAGTGATGATTTCTTTTTGCTGCTCAAGCGTGCTGACCCCTTTCCTGCATTCGAAGTTCAAGGTTCTTGGTGTCCATGCCCAAGAGCGACTTTTTCTCGTCGACCATCTTTTGCGCCTCCATCACTATCTTGGGATCATCGTGGAAGGTAGTTGCTAGTACTACCGCCCTTGCCCTCTGTGCAGGATCGTCAGACTTGAAAATTCCCGACCCTACGAACACGCCGTCGCATCCGAGGTTCATCAAAAGCGCTGCATCAGCGGGCGTGGTAATGCCGCCTGCAGCAAAATTGACCACCGGCAGGCGTCCAAGGCGCGCTGTCTCTTCTACGATTGCATACGACACTTTGAGCTCGCGCGCAGCCTTCATCAACTCTTGCTTGTCGTTATCTTGGTAAAGGGACCGGAGCTTGCGGATCTCGCTGTTGACCATGCGTATATGCGTGACTGCTTCAGCCACGTTGCCAGTGCCCGGCTCTCCCTTTGTCCTTATCATGGCGCAGCCTTCTTCGATCCTACGGAGCGCCTCCCCAAGGTTCTTGGCACCGTTGACAAACGGAGTGGTGAAATCCCACTTCCAGATGTGGCGTTCTTCATCCGCAGGTGTCAGCACCTCACTTTCGTCAATCATGTCGGCGCCCGTCGCTTCAAGCACCCTTGCTTCATCCGTGTGGCCGATCCTGCACTTGGCCATGATAGGAATGGTGACAGCGTCCATTATCTCCTGAATTACCTTGATGCTCGCAGTCCTTGCCACTCCGCCTGCCTTTCGGACATCATAAGGAAGTTTGTCGAGGACCATGACTGCAACTGCACCCGCCTCTTCTGCGATTACAGCTTGCTCGACATTTGTAACGTCCATGACAACGCCGTGCTTACACATATGAGCAAAACCGCGCTTGAGCAATGTGGTGCCGCGAACCATGCGGGCATTATCTACAATCTCAACCTTGACGCCCTTGGGTTTTGGCTCGGTGGCCACGAGAGATATCGTCATTGTATGCAACTCATGCGGTCAAATGCTCTATATATTTTCTGTTAGACGTTCCTTTGAATGATCTGGTCCAGCTGCGTGCCTATGTTCCTCACTATAGATGGAACAGCCTCTTCCGAAGCCTCGAGATTGACCCATGTGATTGTCTTTGAATTCTCGCCTGATGAGAGCGCGAGCCTGTATTTTGTGACATTGGAAAGGCCCTCCTTCTGCGAATAGTCGTCACCGGGCAATTGCATAAAACCAGTTTCAAACACCAGCCTCTTCAGTCCGTCTAGCTCTTCACTGCTTATCGTGAATTGCTTTGTGTCAGTGCCACCTGTCAAGTTGCGGTAAGTAGCAGAACGATCATTTCTGATCACAAGTTCATCGATGCTTATCGCATTGAACCTGCCGTCTTCCAGTCTGGTAAGATTTTGCCGGCTATATTCAATGGTCAAATCTGCCTCCTGGGCATTTGGCTCATTTCCGATCCTCGGGATTGCTATTAGCGCAGCCATGAGCGCGACAATGCCTGCGATTATGACGATGAACTTGTTGACCATCAGGATCGGTTCTGGGTTGATTTGATGTAGTTAAGCAATCCTCCTGCTACGAGAACGTCCCTCTGCCTCGGGGTCAGGTCAACCTTGAGAGCGATCTTGCTCTTTCCGGTGGTTGCTTCCATGGTCTTGCTTCCCTCCTTTAGGCTCTTAACTACGCTCTCAATCGTCACAGGCGTTCCCTGAGAAAGCAAGTCAAAGTCAGACGGGTTCTGGAACTCAAAGGGGATAATGCCAAAGTTTATCAGGTTCGCCCGGTGGATCCTTGCAAACGACTTTGCAATGACGCCCTTGACACCGAGATACATTGGTGCAAGTGCAGCATGCTCCCTGCTTGATCCTTGGCCATAGTTCTCGCCACCCACGATAAAGCCGCCATGCTTTTCCTTGGCCCTTTTTGCAAAGTCTGGGTCGAGCCAATAGAACACGTATTCACTTATCGCCGGCACGTTGCTTCTCAATGGCAGGATCCTGGCTCCTGCAGGCATTATCGCATCGGTGCTAATGTTGTCACCTACCCTGATGAGTACTTCACCCTGCAGCACGGCTTCCATTGGCCCGCGCAGCGGAAGCGGCCGTATGTTGGGCCCCCTTGAAATTTCGACGGTGTCCGCATGCTCTGGAGCTGCTGGAGGCACAATCCCAGAATCGTCAATTACAAACCTGTCGGGCCATGAAATGTTCGGGTATTCGCCCAGATCGCGAGGGTCAGTTATCTTGCCTGTCACCGCACAGGCAACGCATACTTCGGGCGAAGTCAGAAATACCTTGTCGTCCTTTGTGCCGCTCCTTCCAGGCCAGTTACGGTTGAACGACCTGATCGAAACCCAGTCGGTCCCCGGCGCAGAGCCCATGCCTATGCAGCCCTGGCAGCCGCTCTCTAGCAGGCGCGCGCCTGATGCAATGATGTTATAGATAGAGCCGTCGCGAGCCACCGTTTCTAGCACCTGCTTTGATCCGGGGTTTATGGCCATAGTGACGTTTGGATGCACCTTTCTCCCTTTTAGGACATGTGCAACCGTCATCATTTCGACATAGCTCGAGTTTGTGCATGAACCGATAAGCACTTGATGCACTTCCTGACCCTGCACTTCTCGGACCTTGTGCACTGCATCGGGCGAACCTGGAAGCGCAATCATTGGCTCGAGCTCGGAAAGATCGATCTCCATGTTTTCGTCGTAAGAGCAGCCGGGGTCTGCAGCCATGCGCCTGTAATCCTGTGCCCTGTTCTGGCGTGTCATGTAATCCAGTGTGATCTCGTCAGATTCGAACAGCGAAGTCGTGGCACCAAGCTCGGCCCCCATGTTGCAAATGGTGCCTCTCTGAGGCACGCCGAGGCTCTTGATTCCTTCTCCATAGTATTCAAAGATCTTGCCGACGCCTCCCTTGACTGTGAGCCTGCGGAGCATCTCTAGGATAACATCCTTGGCTGTGACCCACGGCCTAAGCTTACCGGTCAGCTTTACGCCAACTATCTTGGGCATCTTGGTATAGAATGGGGCGCCAGCCATGGCAACTGCAACATCAAGCCCGCCTACTCCTATTGCCATCATCCCTGCGCCGCCAGCCGTCGGGGTGTGGCTATCAGAGCCTATCAGGAGCTTGCCCGGGATCGAAAAGCGCTCAAGGTTCACTTGGTGGCATATGCCGTTTCCCGGCTTGCTGTAATGTATGCCGTACTTTGCTGCAAATGTCTGCAGGAAACGGTGATCGTCTCCGTTTTCAAATCCCGTCTGGAGAATGTTGTGATCGACATATATCGCGGCATGTTCTACCTTGACTCGCGGTATGCTCATGGCTTCAAACTGAAGACATGCCATGGTGCCCGTCGCGTCCTGCATTAGGACGCGATCAACCTTCAGGCCTATTTCCTGCCCGGGCTCCATCTTGCCGTCAACCAGATGTGCCGAGATTATCTTTTGAGCGAGATTTAATGCCATTATCTGAGGATTTTAGCGACGATTGGATATTTAATACCTTATTCTGCCGCACTGTCAGCTGTTGCAAGTGGCTTTACCTCTTCGATCTCCAGCTCTCTGCCACATGCGGGGCACAATGCATTCTTTGGATCGTTGACCTGCTCAAGCTCGCTTTGGTCTGCCGGGCACTTGTTGTCAAAATGCGAATCCAGTATGTCGATGTGCACAAACTTTTTCTCTTTCCTGCACACAAAGAGTCTATACTGAGCAAACTCTGTGTTGACATCCGTCAGAGTCTGATCCATATCCGGCGTTCCTAGCTGGTGCTTTGAATTATAGCCGCACGTCTGGCACTTGAAGCCAAAGACCTTCAACGCCGTAATAGGGTAGTCCGCGAATAAAAGCGTGTCATACAATGACAATTTTCTGCAAGACAGTTTGTTCCCTCTTAAATACCCTCAAAAGTCGGGAGCTGCCGGTTGTTGAAGCTAAAAGGATTCCTAGCCATGATCTTCCTATCGTTTCTTTCATCGCCTGTAACAGTGATGGCTGCTGCGCCAGAGCAGCAGGCACCACCATCATCATCACCAGCAGCAACAGGGGCGTATCGCAAGTTTGTCGTCTATTATGGCTGGTATTCCAACGGCAGTGGTGAACTGGCGCCGGAGATAGAGAGGATTGCTGCTGCACAGCCAGAATTTGTCATCAGTCCCTACCACACATCGGATGGGCGGGTCAACATGTCACCAAGAGTCATTGACAGGTTACATTAGGCTGGTGTAAAGATCATGGTATACGTGACCACAGGCAACGGTAACAGAGACCTTGAAGACGTGCTAAGAGATATCGGGACTGGGCCTGACACTGGCGCGGACGGTGTGTTCCTTGATGAAGTCGCTATGCTCCACTCTGACAGGCAGGTAAACCTTTACAGAGAGATCTATGATCATGTCAAGTCTTTTGGAAGTGACAGGATTGTCATAGCCAACCCCGGCAGCAAATTGGTTAGCGAAAAGGTCATGACTGCGAGCGACATCGTTTCGTTTAAGCACCAGTGGCGGCTAGCACCCTATATTGGCTGGCTCTCAGGATACCCTGCGACCCGTTTCATGGGGATTTCAAGTAACGACATTGAAAACGTGATGGGCTACATTGTGAACGGATAGGTTGCTCCCAGAGACACAATTGAAGCGCGGCAGGGGAGCACCGGATATCACTATTCCACCGACACATACGCCACGCTTGCATCTTGGTTTGAGGAACATCAGAGAGCGCTTGAAGACTATATTTCATCTGGCACAACCCTGCAGGGGCTACGCGTAAAAACTGTCCACTCTGACGGCAGCGAGATATGGGGGCTGCGGATAGAAGCGAAAAAGGACAACAGAGTGGTTATAACTGGCTTTAGCCCTGCCGAATTTCTGCTGCCTGAGGGCAACTATGAAGTCGGCGCAGGATACTACCAGAGTTTTACCTTTTCAATATGGCAGGACGGAGAAACATCGCCATAGCACAAGGTGCCATTAGCCGGCGACACAGAGCTTGTTGCAATCTACAGGAGTGAAGATTCTAACCTGATAATCGAGAGATATATGACAAGTTGGGCAACATGACAAGAGGAATGCATGTGACAGTTAGCAATAGTGCAGATGGTAGCAAAGTGGCTGAAGGCATTACACCGCTGAGCTTGCGACTCCCGCACGGTCAGCATTCAATAGCCGCGTCAAGCAATGAATATTGCGACTTTCAAAGCTGGGACGATGGCTCACAGACGAGACGGATTAGCCTGTTGAAACACACGGAGGTCCCAGCCCGTTATGTCAACTTGGTTGCAGACGAGCTTGGTAGCTGTATTTTCGCAAACTGCCAGGGCTACCGGCATGAAGTCGCATATGCGATGATCTAGCACGGTCCGATTGGGTACCTGCCTGAGCTCCACATGAAAAGGAATCTGATGGCATTGATAGACTGCCCCGTCATTTAGCTGTCAAATGTGTATTTTTGCAGAGTGATGGTATCGTATACAGTAGCAGGGCAGTAGCATTCAAAGAAGAAAAAAAAGGATCGCGTTCAGGCGGTGCTGTTTCTGTCGGCCTTATGGTCTTTGCCGTGTTACTGCCATCCACCCCATGCCGGGCTTGTTATTTCTGTGTGCTGCGGACATCTTCTAGAGCACGCGTAATATCTGCAAGCCTCTTGCGGAGAGAAATAGTGCTGACTTCGGCTGCATCTGCAATGACTGTCTTGGCTATGCCCATCTTACTCTCCACCGTTGCAAGATAGAGAGCTGCGGCGGCTAGCACGAGAGGGTTCTTGCCTGTTGTCGCAGTGTGGCTAGAAACCAATGACAAAATCTTCACTGCCCTCCTTGACACCCTTTGCTCGATCCCTGCCCTGGCAGAAATCTTGGCGACGTTCCTGAACGGGTCTGTGATGGGCGGCTCGATGCGCATCTCGCCTATCAGGATCTTGTAGCAGCGGGTCGCAAAAGGCCTGTTGACTCCTGCTACCCGGCACACTTCGTCTATTGTGCGCGGTATCATCCTCTCCTTGCATGCAAGGTAGATAGAGGCAGCCACAAAGCCGGAGATCGATCTACCCTTTATCAGGCTTTTTTGCAAGGCCTTTCTGTAAAAATACGCCGACCTTTCTGCTACCTGCCAAGCAAGCCCCAGGCCCCCGCAGACCCGGTTGATCTCCCATGTGGCCTTTTTGAGGTTTCTGGATATTGGAACGCTTGAAAGAGACATGGTGTTCAGCTTGCGCAGGCGGTTGACCGGGATTGGATGCGATGCCCTGTGCACATAGACAGAAGAGTATTCCATTCTTTTCTCCTGCATCTCCGGCCCTTGATCCTGCTGTGCAGTATTTCCAGGCGCCGCTGTTGAATTTCCGATGTAGGTGGAAAGTCCCTTGTCATGTATAAGGAGCGACGGCGGAAATCCACTCCTTTCTCGGCCGTCCGCAGGAGAGAATGGCCTCCACTCTGGAGATAGAGTTTCGACCCTCTCTTTGACCACCACTCCGCACGTGCTGCATACTATTTCTCCCGCAAAACTGTCGGTAATTGGCGCGCTTCCGCATGACGAGCATTGCTCCTCGTCCTGCTCTGAATGGTTTGACAACACACTCTAACCAAATATCCGGCAGTAATAACCCGGAAGAAAAAATCTGATTGGTTCGTGTTAGGTTCAAATCTAAGAAAGATTGATTCTAGAGTTGCGCTACATTTTGTTGACAGAAGAATCTTACACTTGATGCCACGTGCGGAAAATGATTTCTGATTTTTCAGTGGGCAGATGCCAGAGTACAAATACTCAATGGATAAAAGTCCACCGTCCAGTCGATCAGTGAATGTGTTCTATAATCGGAATTTTTGGCAAGAATGGCGTAGCACCCTCATTGGTTGAGAGCCTGAAGAGGATGGAATACAGGGGCTATGACAGCGTAGGGGTTGCCACCTTGTCCACCAACAAGATTTCAGTTAGAAAAGGTATTGGCAAGGTAAGCCAAGTGAATAGCACCCTCAACCTTGCTGGAATGGAGGGTTCTATCGGTATTGGCCATACACGCTGGGCCACCCACGGAGGAGTCACCGATTACAACGCCCATCCGCACCCCTGCTGCACAAACGACATTGCGGTGGTGCACAATGGCATCATCGAAAACTACCTGCCGCTAAAGCAAGAGCTTTTGCAAAAGGGCCACAGGTTCCAGAGCGAGACGGACACGGAGGTCATCGCTCATTTGCTTGAAGAGTATTACAACGCAAGTAACAATGATGTCAAGACAGCAATGCTAGAAACGGTGAAGCGACTTGATGGCTCGTATGCGTTTGTCGCAATGTTTGCAAGTGGAACTCTCGCGTGCGCCCGGCTTGACGAACCGCTGGTGATAGGCGTGTCTGACAATGCCTATTACGCCTCAAGCGACGTGCTTGGATTTCTGCAGTACACTGACCAAGCAATGTTCCTTGACAACCGTGACATTGCAATAATCGATATGTCTGGCGTGAGCATCTTTAACTTCAGCGGCGGGACGGTGCAGAGGAACATCACCAAGGTAGCATGGGAGCTGGCTGATATCAACAAGGGAGAATTCGCCCATTACACTATCAAGGAGATATTCGAACAGGTCGCGAGCATCAAGGCTGCCACGTACCAGGAGGAGCGCAAGCTAACGGCATTCTGTGACGCGATTGCAGGTGCTGCTAATGTCATTGTCACAGGCAGCGGCACGAGCTATCACACCTCGCTGATTGCGTCGATGCTTGGATCTCGTTTTCTCAAAAAGCGCTTTGAGCCTGTAATGGCAAGTGAGTTCAAGTACAACACGGAGTCGATAGACAAGGACACAGTCATTGTTGCAATTTCGCAGAGTGGTGAGACTGCAGACGTGCTGTCCGCAGTCAAGCTTGCAAGGGCTGCCGGGGCCAAGATACTCTCCCTAGTCAACGTGCCCACATCATCACTGGCAAGAGCAGCTGATGTTTCATTGAGTATCAACTCAGGACCAGAGGTAGGAGTAGCCGCGACAAAGAGCTTTACGGGTCAGCTGTCGCTTGTATATGCCATAATGGATCGCGTAAGCGGAGGCAAGGTAGGATTCGATAGGGAACTGATGTCCGGGATGATAAGCAAAGTTCTCGCAGGCAGCGCGGGTATAGAGCGTCTAGTTAACATAGCAATGCAA
>DASVCY010000154.1:0-15499 GCA_036381375.1 Nitrososphaera sp.
CGTGTGGTTATCCAGATCAGTGGCTATGACATTTACTAGGTTCAACTTGTTGGTTTCAGGAACAACATATTTTCCGACATGCTCTGCATGGGCTTGTACGATCGATTGCTCCGATACTTGGCCTGTCAGGGCGGCCGCTGCCGACCTGCCATGTTTCACAAGTGACTCGCGAAAGGCCTGCTTCACATGCTCGTGATGTGATGTGATTACGTCAACAACGTCTCCGAGAATGACACCATGCAAGGCGTGGGCTTCGCTGGAATCTTCGGTGACCCTGGTAGGCGCTCTTGAAGACAGCTTGGACCAGATTTGCATCAAGTGTTCCCTGTTGAATCTCATCAGGACCCGATGGAACCTCTGCTCGTCCAACGCCCCCGGGGCATGGACTGTAGCCATCAAGTGGGGATCCACAATTCTGTTTGACTTTTTTTCGTTTGTAGTCATATATGTTCACCAAAGTTAGAAGAAAATTATTTAGTATTTTTTACAACCTCTGCGTACTTAAACTGCTGAATGTCCGACTGGCACAAACATCCCTAACTACCACACTGATCATTCACTGTCTGACATGATGGCATCAAATCCATTCATTGAAACAACAGAGATGGCAGGACAAAACAGTGCTCCAGTGACGGCGATCCATAACCAGCTTCAGCAGCTTGTGGACCGTAACGAGATAACTCCAAAGACGAAGAACGAAGTGATGGAAGTGCTGGCCAGAATCAGTTCTGGCAGAGCGAGCAGTGAAGTTGCAAGGCAGGTCGCCAATGTGTTCAGCCAGGCTGACGCAGGAACCCTGACCGCAGGACACGTGCACCAGGCAGGGTTCTTCGATGACGTGTTTGGCACAGTCAAAAAGGCCGCAAAGGCAGCTGTGAATCTCGCAACCTCTCCAGAGGGGCAGCAGGTCATCAAAACCATTGGCAAAGTGATAGGAACTGTCGGGCCCATGGTAGCAGCCATGAGCGTTGAAGGGCCGGCCCCGCATGGTAGTAGCGGTGTTTCAAACAATCTGTCTATGCTGAATGCACACCTTCAGCAAATGGTTGCCCAGCAGGAGATAACATCGCAGGACGCATCGAAGATGTATACCGCGGTGTCACGGATTGCTTCGGGTCAGACGAACAAGGAGGTGGCCAAGCAGGCCATGAACATGATCTCGATGGCACAGTCAGGCGCCCTAAGCCCAGGACACGTGCACCAGGCAGGGTTCTTCGATGACGTGTTTGGCACAGTCAAGAGCATAGCTTCATCTGCCGTAAAGATTGCCACTTCTCCAGAAGGGCAGAAGGTCCTCCAGACGGCAGGACAGATAATCGGTACGGCAGCCCCGCTTGTTCTTGGCGCCCTGTAAGGAAGAAAGAAAGAAAAAGAAAGAAAGTGATAGCAGGGAGGAGCCCAGGATACCATGCATCCCATTCTCCCCCATCCAACTCTCCTCCCTGCTAATTTGTTTCGCGCGTTTCGACGCCATTTCTTACTCTCATTGTTGTTCTTGAGAAGGAGAAGTTGCAGACTGACAGCATTACAACAACAGCCTTTTTGCCATTGCCCTATCAATGAGGCGCCTGTTTAACGCCTTGCAGTCAATTCCAAATTTTGAGAGATTGAAAAAGCAGGCCCATAAATTCGGATTACAGAAAATTTTTCGGTGGCGAAAAACTTTGGACCTTTTGCCGGCAAACTACTGGCTGAGAATGGTAGAGGCAATACGTCTGCTCTGCAGACTGTACTTTCGCTTCTCTTTTAACAGGATGTCTATCTGTTCGTGTAACATGTTCTTGTGCTGCATCAATATTTCATAAACCAGCCAGTTTTCCTCCATACTTTCAATAACCATCGCCAGCCTGTTCATCGCAACTTTGAGATGGAGGATAGATTTATCCAGCGCCCTTCGCACTTGCGCTATTTCCGATTCCCTCGGATCCTCGTACCGTGAAGGCAGGACATCGGAACCCTGTAATGATTCGCCATCATCGAGGTCGAGGTCCTTCAAGAGTTCTCTGACCCTCTTTGTCGACAGATGCCTTTTTCTTATCAGCTCGGCAAGCTTGGATTGCTTCTCCTTATCTTTTATAACGAGCAGTTCCTCTGCCATGCTCGGGCTGATGGTAAGGTCCCGCAGAGACACGAGGACATCAGGAGGAAGTTCAAGCAGGTTCATTCTCTTTGATATGTAGCTGGTGCTTTTTCCCACCTTTTGCGCAAGCTCGGATTCACTCCCCCAGCCATATTTTGAGACATAATCCCTGAAGGCCCTTGCTTCCTCCAATGGGTTGAGAGTCTTTCTTTGAATGTTCTCGATCAGTGAGACCTCAAACGCGCTCTTGTCATCCAGGTCCACAATGAAGCATGGGAGTTTCCTCCAGCGGAGCGCCTTACATGCAAGGTATCTTCTGTGCCCCGCGACAATCTCGAAACGGCCGTCATCGCGAGGCCGGACCAAGATAGGATTGAGAAGGCCGTTATTCTTTATTGAGAGCACAAGTTCCTGATCGGTCTCTTCGCCAACCCGGAGGGGGTTCTTGGTCGGCAGGATGTTGCTGAGCAGTATGTCCTCTAGTACGCCTTTGAGTACAAATGAATCAGATTCTTTGGATGTAGTAGAATCATATACGTGTGTAATTACCAAATTACCCGAGATCCACGTTTACGACATAATAAGCACTTTTTATTAGATGTTGGAGTCAATATAATGCTTAATATCTAGTACGGCTAACGCAACCGTTTTTGGCATTTAATGGCAACGGACATAACAATATCCCAATGCTGAGCAATCCGTGTCGCGGATACTAGTATTATTAAAAGCATTTTCCAGCCTCGCCAAGGAAAATTCCTCACTACAGGCATTTTTTTCATGAACTCTGACCAAGGAAAAAAGCATGAGCAATTCATCTTCACCGTCAACAAGCCAAGGCCCAATCGTGTTCATTCCGGGGCTATCCGGTTCCTCCATTGTGACACGTGCAAATGGAGAAAGAATATGGCCTGCCATGACAGCCAGCAATCTCTGCAGACTAGCGCTGGACCCATCCGGCAACGACCGGCGCGGAGAGGAGGCAGACGCAGGTGAAGTACTGATGGCAGTCAAGGTCGTTGGTGTGGATGTGGTTAAGGTATACAAGCCTCTCTTTGATTTCTTTGAGAGAAATCGGTACAAGCGATGCACCCTGGAGACAAAAGGAGAAGAAATACCGCTCCTCGGGAGGGCGATATTTGGGTTTCCGTACGACTGGCGCAAAGATCTCAGGTTTGCGGCGGGAAAACTAATGGAATTCATCGAGCAAGTCAAGAAACTCACAGCGGCGAAGAAGGTCATAATTATTGCCCACAGCATGGGTTCTCTGGTCGCGCTATACTACCTGACGGTCCTGCACGGGGCGAAAAACGTTGGGAAAGCCATTCTGATAGGCCCACCGATCAACGGGGCGCCCAAGGCCCTTGCAAGCCTCAGATATGGAAAGGAGAGCCCGCTCCCATCATGGATTCCATTTTTACCAAGCGAAAGCCAGTTCCGGTCAATAATTTGCAATATGCCCGGAATGTACATGATGCTTCCAACAGACATGTACCAAAAATTCAACGGGAAAAGTTTTCTTTCGATAAATGGCAAAGAAGTGTCGATCTTGGAAGCATACGCCAAACTTGAAGATTCTCAATTCAATATGAAAATGCTCCAAGAAGCGAGTAGCTTTCATGATGACATTTTGCACGAGTGGGAGTCAGAGCCCTTTTCAGAGCTGTATCTGCTACTTGGAAAATATCAGAAAAAAGGAAAAGACACAACCATCTCACACATCAACATCATTGGCGATGTCAATAAGCCCAAAGAGATTCAATATACCCCTGGAGAAGGAGACGGCACTGTGACAAGGGCAAGTGACAGTTGGATTAGCCTTAAAGACGACATTCCAAGCAACAACAAGATATACTTCACCGGCGATTACTCGGAACATCTCAAATTAGCGCAAAGCGATGAGGTTTTCAACAAAATCCTATCTATAATAAGAGGTGGCAGCACCTAGACCTCGTTCAGTGCCTTTATCGAGTTTGTAGACAGGCTTCCCCGATATCCTCTCGGCGCTAGCCCGTTCTAGGTTTCTGAGGATTATGAGGTTCCAGAGGTGAATTCCCACCTCAACACCAGGGAGTGGAGCTATGCAATCATCATCAACAACAACATCAACAACAGCAGCAGAAATCTCTGCTATACCATCGGCCCGCTTTGAAGAGACAGAGCAGCCCGTTCGCAGCTATTTTGTATTTATTTCATCCACCATAGAGACAGGGCTTCTTCCTGCTTCTCTGACTGCTACACTGAGACCTCTACAGGCGCAACTTCCCGGCACTCCACAGGTAGCAATGGTGACACAAACCTTTCTGCAGAATGTTCAGGTTGGAGTTGTTGTATGTATTCGCTGTGACTCCTCCCACGCCTAAACAGTAGATCAAAAATCGGCCCACCGCATAATCATTTCTCCAGTTTAGGTATGAAAGCAAGGGCGGAAGCCAGGGCAACACACGCCGCCTTCAGTGAATCTGCAATTATCCTGGACTGTATCATCTGGTGGTAGTTCAGCATTACCCAGAGGTTGTATAGGAGGACTGCAAGGTAGAAGTACAGGATTCGTATCAAATGCAGCCTCGAAGTAGTCCTGGCAAGGAATTTGTTTATCATCCTGTAGGATGTCTCAATTGCCCACCTCTTTCGAAACAATCTCTCCTCATCCTTCTGGGCTTCAAATTGGTGTCGGTGGCAAATACAAACAGAGTCTGACCTTGCCATCCCCCTCCTGTCCCTTCCATTGATGGCGACAAGTCGGAATGTTATTGCCTGTTCTTCTTCCTTTCTTCTATGCCCCCTTGACCTATAGACAAAGTCGTCTCCATTTTTGATTTCGATCGGAGCTGCTATATGCGGATGACGTATTTCATGCCGCTGCAATTCAGGTAATTTTTATTACCTCAGTCGAGTTGTACGCACCATCTAGAAGGACTATTTTTGGCCGGATTCCAAGGGAAATGGCGTGTTTGATCAGCGGTTTTACATGTTCCACCCTTGGCTCGTGCATTGCGGGAACTGCTGCAAGCGTCAGCTTCTCTCCTCCCAGAAGGATGTTTATGCTTCCAAATTTGTATGCCCAGTGTGATCCCTTCTTTGGCTGGGTTCCAATCACATCATGTGCGTCTGCTGGACGACGACCATAATACATTATGTCGTGTGTGTCTCTATTGCGACTATGCACCTTTTCGATAACGCTCCTGCTGACATTAGTTGTGCGACTATGTTGTCATTCATTCGGACTATGCCAGACGGATCTTGCTTTTTCAGGTGGTTGCGTACAGAGTTTGTCCACTCACAGCACCAAGGAACCCTGCCGAACCTTCTACATAGCTGTTGGTAATGGATGCGCTAGTATGACAGTGCCAATGACGACGTCGCTATTTCTGGCGTGTACATCCATTGCCTGAGCAACTGTCTGCTTAGCGCTTATGTAATAATTCGACCTATCGATTGCCCGAGGGGCATTCCAACGACTTGATTTCAGTGTAGTCATAAGTCAAGTTGTTGGGGTGTTCCCCTTAGCTTTTTTGATCTACTGTAAAGCTTGTGGGCTTGCGCTCGGCAATGCCTGTCATTCTAGAGGTGTGCAAAGACAAAGGAGTGGTGGCTGCCAAGATTAGGGCCGCGATGGGCTAAGGCGCAATCGATATGACCGAAAAACCACCTTCACAGCAGTCATGAAAGGTCCACCTTCATCTCGATCGTCGAAGCCAACAGTGCCCCTGTGAATATGGTAAAAAGAGTAGCATCATCGCGACCAAGTTGCGTATGGGTAATCGAAGCCAAACGGATCCAAGGAAGCTTGATAATACATAGTCGATGTATTCAACGATATTTACCACAGCATGAATAATGAAAATTCAATCTCTAACTTGGTGAGTACTTGTCCACACAGATTCATTTGAGCTTTAGAGATAGAGTGATGTCTTCCTGCAAATTCTTCAAGTACATATGATTTTGGAGCCATTTGTTTTCACTAGAAGTGCTGGCAAATGAGAGAGCACTTGGAGAAAAAGTAAGAAAACTACTTTATCGGCAAAACAGGCAAGGCTCCTGCAGAATTTGTGAGCACAGGACACATTATTTGACGAATGCAGAGCTCGATTTTGAGCTGCTAGAAGACATCCAGAGCTATCCCAAATTAGAATACACATCACAGATAGCGGATACTTCGGATCACACAGAAACCACGGCGCTGCAGACGCACCTGCACACGGGCCACGACAAACGGAGCAGACAATTGTGAATGAATTGATACGCCGAGAAATCTGAAAAATCGGCGTAAAGGAATAGGCGGGCCACCTTTCTGCCCCAAATCCGTCTTTGTGAATCCAGTAGTAGGACACCCTGTCTGCGCCGATCCAGTATGTCTCGATGCCCGCGTCAACCACAATCTCTTTTGTCTTGTCTTCGTATTTGCGGACCGATTAACGTGGTTAAGCTACTCTTTTTATCATCGTTGATTTGGTTAGCTCGTCCCGTGATTTGAGTGAGTTTCACACATCAAATATATCATATTACATATTGGCCACCAAGAGAGGAAAAAAATACCGAGGAAAGTGGAGAAATGATTCATTCTGATTTGTAAAGGTCTTGCAAAATTTCGCACAACCAGTCGTCCAAGTGGTTTTCACTATCTTTCAGGCCAGAAGAGGTGCCAGTTTTGCAGCATCCTTATAGTGATAGAAGGAAACCTCTGCCCTTGCTGCCACCGCAGGCCAAGGCTGAGTCCAAGGGCAACCAAGCACAAGCACAGATTTCTCAGGGTTGCCAAAAAGGTGAATTAAAAACAAAAAGATCGCGCATGGGAACAACCACGAAGACTCTTCTGGCAAAAGCGAAAAAATCAAGTTCAATGTTCAAATGATATTTCGGCAAAAGCTATAGCTTGGTCAAGTCAGCCTCATTACAGCGCACATGCGATGGCCATTCTGGATTGCAGCCACTTTTGGTACGAACACTCACAGTCGACCGCAATAACCGACAATATCCTATCACATACGCAAGAAGGTTAGTAAAGCAAAATGGCGGCTGTCGCAATTGGGGAAAAGGCGACAAACAAGAGATATTACTCCTATTGTAAGGACAATCTATCGTCTCAAATCAAAGTACTTCTTCTACCATAATTGTGTCATGCAGACAAGAATAATCTGGGCAAATTCAACCATAAGCCCTGTCTTTGGAGAATAGTTGAACGTGTAATAATTCTCTTTTTCGGATTGGAGGTATGTATGTATGTATATATTCTCAAGATCACTGCGGCGCAAAAGAGCACGGGTGAATCTTTTTCCTCTTTGATCTGACAATCATTGTTGGTAGAATCATTCGCCGCTGGCAAAAGACGCCAAAGAGTTGGTGGTGGAGTTTACAGTTGGGAGGAGAAAGTTGTCACTCTGCGGAGAGGATTATATTCCATTATCAATTGCCACGATAGATACACCAATGGTATAATCTTCATCATTCACTAAAACTGGACCCTGGACATGATACGTGCCATCACTTGTGACTCCTTCCTGATCAGTAAGATCAGGGCCCCATGCTACAAAAGGTGATGGCGGTAGTGCTCCAGTTTGGTTCGACAAGGATCTGTTTGTAGGGATTAATTCCACATCAAGTATGCCGAGTCCTCAAACTGGTTTCTGTATAGAACATCTGTAGAATTGGAAATGGTCACATCGAAGGTTATGCTCAAGGACGGAGGGATAGCGGTAACATTGTCCTTTGGCCCGAATGAAAATGTCGTCCTTCCAACTTTTGCTGCTTAAAAAGGCAGGGCGTCGCCGCCTACCAACATGTCCATTTCCTTCCGGGTTCAAATTCTCCTCCCACATTGATCCTCCTGTTCAGCGAGAGGTTCAGACTGTCAAAATAGTCGTACACGCCAGGTACCGTAAACGGATAAAAGAACGATCCGCCTCCACGGCCTATTGCACCCGAGTCGAATTTCTCCAAATCGGGTACTGAGCTCCAAGAGTTAATTGTAACCGAGTGTGGCGAATCATCTTCGTTAAACCAGATCACAGTCATGTTGGCAGGAATTGATATTGTATGCGGTTCAAATTGCGAATGTCCAAAATCAGCAAATGGTATAGTAACTACGTATCACGGATCCTCTCTGGTTTGTTGATATCCAGATGGAACTAAAAATTCTTCTAGCTCTCTGAACAGACTGCTGCTAGTTCTGTCAATTTCAATCGTTCCGTCAGGGGCTGGAGATGTTGAAGTAGATGTTGTTGCAAATACAGCAATTAATGATGGTGGAGCTTGATCCTTTTTCAGTTCTGGCAACTTAAATGGGCATGACACCAAACCAAAATCCCTTCCTAAAATCCTGCTAATGTCCCGCTATGTCACCCTTGTCCATTTTCATATTGCACACCGTTGCTGGAAACCGATTAGTGTGTTTTCTAGTAACATATCTTGGTGCTGGCTAGCGCCATTCTCCCACTCCATGACTTTTCTTTTCTAGAGGCAATATCCTACCAAATTCCCTTCTGACACTACATCCAAAATCCTGTAATATTTAGAACAAGTATCTTGGCAGCTTACGAGAATAATCAGAGAACAATGAAATGTGTGTTAGTATCATACAGTAATATAACAAAATATAATTCTATAATTTTGTTATAGAAGCAAATCTTGAAAATTGCAAAAATGCATAATAGTAACCTTAATTGGGTATCTGCGTGTCCAAGTCCCTCAACATAATTTCATCGGTCCCGGGAATCATCGAGGATCTTCAAATAACGAAGATAAAGTATTCATCGAAACCACTTCGCACCAACCTGCTCGGCGTAGAAGAACTGGTTAGCTCGATAAGGACTAACGGCCTCTTGCAACCAATAGTCGTTAGACCAGTGGATTCGTATTTTGAAATTGTTGCAGGCAACAGGAGGAGAAAGGCATGCGAAATATTGCGATGGAAAAAAATCCCGTGTCATGTGGTCGACTTGGACGATAAACAAGCCTTCGAGACATCGCTTGTTGAAAACCTTCAAAGGGAAACACTTACACCTACAGACGAAGCTCAAGCCTACAAGGCTTATGTAACCGATTTTGGATGGGGCGGTATTTCAGAACTTGCGAAGAAGATAGGCAAGAGCCCGAGCTATATCACAAAAAAAATCAAACTCCTTGATCTGCCAGAAGATGTCATCAATTCCCTTGCTGGACATTCGCTCAATTCAAGTGTCGCGGAAGAACTTTGTTCCCTGAAGGATCCTTCTAAGCAGTCAGAGCTCGCAGATCTCATTATCAGACGACATCTGTCTATGAGAAAAGCTAGGGAATTAGTAAACCAATACAGAGATGATAACTCTCATTTTAGCCTGGATAGCAACATAGAGCATTCGCAGCGTACACTTGACAAATCGATACTGATCCTGCGGGTTGCCCTGAACAATATCGGTGGTCTGATTGGGGACAGCGAACAAGAGTGGATCCTTCGCGAAGTACTTATGCAACACAAGAATATGCTTCATCAGCAGATAGACCTTATGATAAAGGAAAAACGCAAGCTCGATAGGCGGCTGCTATCACTCTAGTTTTTCGGCGCCGAAAAAGTTCTGGCAGAACCATTAAAAACTTCCGAGAAAAAAAGGGAGCGATCTCATGATAATTTATCTTGTCAAATGGATTAAATTGTGGGGATGATGCAATGGGCGGATTCTTACTACATGTCGGTGCTACAACAATCTGTCCGCATGGTGGTCAGGTGGCGATCATGAGTACGAATTCGCGAGTGCTTGTGAGTGGACAGCCCGTTGCCACGCAGACTGATACTTATACTGTTGCCGGGTGTGCCTTTACTGTTCCGGGACCCAAGCCACAGCCATGTGTCATGGTCAAGTGGATAGTTCCAGCGACTCGCGTGATGGTTACTGGCAAGCCGGCTATCCTGCAGACCAGTACCGGAATATGTCAAAGTGCCGAACAGATCCCGCAAGGCCCGCCAAACGTCGTTATGACACAGGTGAGGGTCAAAGGGACTTGACCCAGTTTAGGTTTCCTTTTGGCATAGACGGTCAGGGCCGTACGGCAACAGCCAGTGACGCCGATCACATAAAGCATCTTGTGCGACAGGTACTTTTTACCACCCTGAGCGAAAGGGTGAACCGGCCGACATTTGGCTCAGGAATCAACCAACTAGTTTTTGCGCCAAACTCTAACGAGCTAGCTAGTGCAACGCAGTACCTTGTTCAGGGAGCGCTGCAGCAATGGCTTGGAAGCATCATTAATGTTGAGTCTGTCAAAGTTACAAGTGAAGAGTCAAGCTTACACGTTCTTGTACAGTACGTTGTAAGGCGCACTCAGCAGAGGGAACTGGCTGAATTTTTGGAGGAAGTATAAGACTTGATAACTTGCGGAAGCGATGCCCGACGCGCAGCCGTCAGAGACGACCCTGTAATAAATGGCATAGATTACCTTGAGGTGCGTACTTTGGAGCGAGCTGATCATACCTATCCCAATCCGCTTCTGATAATCCACTGCTTCAAGCAGGCGAGCCTTTCAAAGGACAATATTCTAATCACAGGAGGCACGCGGATAAAAAATGTAGTAGCCGAATGGGCCTATGGTGCAGAGGATCTAAAGGTCAACCATCCAGAGTTGTTGTCGACAGAAGAACTTTTGGTGTTGGATGGCCTTGAACAACCCGAAAATGTAATCGTAGCTCGGGCAAGCAGCCGGGGAGATTTTTCGATCTACAAACTCAAAGTAGTCAAATCAGTATCCAATCCGACCGTGCCTGCAGATAATTTTGACAGTATATTATCTGAGGTAGAATTCTCATTCAAGATAGAATGCCCAAGTGACTTTGACTGTGCCTGCAAGAAGGTCGATCAGCAGGAATTTGACGAGCCATCTCTTGACTACATGGCAAAGGACTATTCCAGCTTCCGCAAGCTGGTATTAGACAGACTGTCGCTCATAATGCCGGATTGGAAGGAGCGAAACCCTGCTGATGTGGGCATAATGTTAGTTGAGCTTTTGGCTTATGTTGGGGACCACCTAAGCTACTATCAGGACGCCGTAGCGACAGAGGCTTATCTGGGAACTGCCCGAAGACGGGTTTCAGCTGCAAGACACGCGCGGCTTTTAGACTACTATGTCGATGAAGGGTGCAATGCTAGGGCATGGGTGTGTTTCAAGACGCGCGCCGATGGAGTCAAGATAAAAAAGGGAGAGGTCCTTTTTACTGGCGATGGCAGTCAAGCTACAGACTGCCTTTTGCGTAAAGACTGGATTCCACTAGTCGTCCCAGAAACCGGACAGGACAAGATTGCACGTATTGAAGAAGAGATAGCCAGAGGCAGTGAAGTCTTTGAAACAATGCACGAAATCAATCTCTACAAGAACAAACACAACATGTCATTTTACGCATGGGGCGAGAGAGACTGTTGGTTGCCTGCAGGCGCGACAACTGCCACATTAGTGAATACGATTGCAAACTTGAAGGCTTTCACTTGGGAAGACGTGGGGACCAACAACAAGGAATTGTTTGCATTTTTGAAAGACACTTTTGCGATTGGCTGGCTGGATATGGGTGAAGTCACAAAACAGGCAGATGAGATTAAAATCATGCATGGCAACGAGAGCACCGCTATAGAGCTGAAAAATGACGAAGCAAAACTCTACATCAACAACAAGCAAGCCTATGAATTTGATGTAGAAAAAGTAGCGTCAAAGCACGTAATAAAATCGTCCAGCCTTAGAGTTGGCGATGTGCTTGTATTTGAAGAAGTCTTGTCGCCATCCGAAGGAAGCCCTCCGGATCCATCTCACAGGCATGCCGTTCGACTGACGTCCGTCAACACACTTACGGATGAGCTGAAAAAGGTTTCAATTATCAGGATATCATGGGGAATTGAAGATGCCCTTCCTTTTCCCCTGTGTCTGGCAAAGGATGGCCAAGAAATAAGCGTCGCCCGCGGCAACATAGTTCTAGTAGACCATGGTTATACCATTACAGAATCCCTCGAGCTTGCTGTGGCAAGCGGCAGGTATTATCCGCGCCTTGCAAGAAAACCAGTTACTAACGCTGGACCTAATCCTGGTACGCAGGGTTCAGCTCGTTCTGCGTTTACGTACAAGCCGTCAGAGGTAAAACCTGCAATATCGCTTACACGCATGGATGACAGCAGGCCTCCTTGGAAGCCCCAAAGGGATCTCATATCAAGCGACGAGTTTGCACCCGAGTTTGTAGTTGAGACTGAAAGGGACGGAACATCTTACATAAGGTTTGGCAACGCCGACAGAAAAGACTGGGGACGCCAACTTGAAAAGCATGGCAGTTTCCGCCCTTTCATGGCCACATACAGAATAGGAAACGGCACAAAGGGCAACGTCGGCGCATGCTCGATATCAAGAATACTGGATGAAACAGGTGGCTATTCTGACATAACTGGCATCACCAATCCAATGCCTGCGCTAGGCGGTCGCGACCCAGAGACACTTGAAAGCATACGTCAGCATGCACCCCAAGCCTTCAGGAGGCAAGAAAGGGCCGTGACTGAGGAAGACTATACCGAAGTCCTAAAGAGACACCCACAGGTGCAGCATGCCGTTGCGGTAAAGCGTTGGACAGGCAGCTGGTATACGATGTTTGTAACTGTCGACAGGTTGGGTGAGCTCGAATTCGACAGCCAGTTTGAAGATGATATAGTCGCTTTCCTTGAGAAATATAGACTGGCAGGATATGACCTTGAAATAAACCCACCAGTATATGTGCCAGTGCGGATTTCCCTCGATATTTGCATAAAAACAGGCTACTTTGAGGGAGAAGTGAAAGAGCGACTAATGTGGGCATTCAGCAACCACATCAACCCCGATGGCAGCAGAGGATTTTTCCATCCTGACAACTTTACCTTTGGTCAGCCACTGTATCTAAGCAGGGTCTATGAAGCGGCAATGTCAGTAGAAGGCGTTTCGTCGGTTGAAGTTAAGGTATTTCAGCGCTGGGCCAAGACCGAGTCTGGCGAGCTGGATGCAGGAGTGATAAGCGTAGGAAATACGGAGATAATCCGACTTGACAACGATCCGAGCAAGGCTGAAAATGGCATGATAGAGTTCAAGTTCTGTGGAGGTATCAAATGACGATGGAAGACTGCAGCTGCGAATGCAAAGGTGTGAAGAGCTACACGCCTGTCAGGATATACAATCCCTCAGGGCTTTCATCACTTTCCTACAGGGTAGGCACCCATGCCCGATTCAAGAAGCAGATGATATCGGAAATTGCTTCTGAACCGGGTCTTGAGAAACTCACTACGCGATCTGACACTGATCTTTCAATTGCGCTGCTTGACTCTTGGGCTTCAATTGCCGACGTACTCGCATTTTACCAGGAACGGATAGCCAATGAGGGATTTCTCCGCACGTCCACAGAAAGGAGATCCGTGCTTGAGCTTGCAAGGAGCATTGGCTACGAGCTACGCCCCGGAGTATCTGCAAGCACATACCTTGCGTTCAAGATGGATAGCTCTCCAACCTCCCCAAAGACAATTACGATCGAAGCGGGAACCAAGGTTCAGAGCATCCCGGGCAAAGATGAAATGCCCCAAGTCTTTGAGACCTCCGCGTATATCCTAGCTAGACAAGAATGGGGCGAGATCAAGCCACTGCAGAAAATGAGGCAAGATCCGGCAGCGGCACTTACAAAAGGAAGGGCGATATTTGAAGGGATAGCCACCAAAGTTCGTGCTGGCGACGGTCTGCTGTTCATAGTGGATGGCGCGCCGGCTGCATTTAGGACAGCAAAAGAAGTTGAGATTGATGCAGAAAGCAAGCAGACGATAGTAACGTTTGATCCCCAGAACACCACCGGCACAGCGATATCGCGTTCGGTACCTGATGATGCAATCATAGACTCTGACACTAATTTTACAGGCAAGAACCTGAACGAGATTTTGGCAGCAAATATCTGGACAGAGTCGGGATTGGAAGCGAAAGCTGAGCTGGCCGGGTGGTCATTGGATGTAATTGTGGATATCTTGAATTCGCTTGCAAAACAGAAACAAGAAACTGGCGACGGCATTTATGCATTCAGAATCAAATGCGGAGTGTTTGGACATAACGCCCCGATGTGGAATAGCCTGCCACCGGAAATGCGATATAAATACAACTTTGAAGGAACACCCACAAGGGAAGTATCTCCACCTTATCCTGAAAAATCAAACTGGGATACTGGCAGGCCCATTAACAAGAACACTTCTAACGATTATTACGATGGAAAGCATGGCAACCTCATTTATCTGGACAACACATATCCTGCAATTCTCCCCGAAAGTTGGATAACACTCAAAGATTACAATAAATCATCTGTATTCTTTGTCAAAGAAACAAGAGAAGACAGCCTCACTGAATTCTCACTAACCGGCAAGGCTACTGGTCTTGTTCTCAAGCCTTCAGCGATGGCAGGCCCTGCAAAAATTGGAGATGAATTCAGAACCGGGCAAGAGTCCCCCGTTCACGGAGTATACGCCTTTGCAAGATATACAAAAGGTGGTGCTGCCCCATCACCTACAAGAGAAGAGATGGAAATAGAACTGGAATTAGATGAGAACTTTCCTCCCATAAACAGTACAGATAGAGGAGCAGTATGGAAGCTTGTTAAGATACTGGGCAAGATCGACGACTATGATTTCCGCGAGACTACCATATACGCACAGTCGGAACATTTGCCACTTGCCGATACTCCGGTCGAAGAACAGACTGTCCACGGCAGAAATCTAACCCTCGAGAAAATAGTCGGCTGGTTGCGGAAGGGCCAGCCTATACTTGTCGAAGGGGAACTCGCTGACTCGCATGACACGATAAAGCGCGAAATAGCCTTTGTCAAGAATGTAACTCACTCAATGACAACCCTTCTAACGACTATAGAGTTAGAATCGGATCTTGCGTACACATACAGGCGCACCACTGTCACCATTAATGCAAATGTGGCCGAGGCCACGCATGGAGAGACAAAAGAAGAGACCATTGGAAGTGGCGATCCTTCACGGCGCTTCCAGTCATTTGAGCTGAAACAGAGACCGCTTACGTTTGTGCAAGATTCGTCGCCAAGTGGCGCAAAAAGTACACTAGAAGTAAAGGTAGACGGCGTGACTTGGAAAGAGGCATTGTCGTTTGAACAACTGTCAAAATCCGACAACGCCTATGTCATTCGCACGGACAACGACTCTATTACCCGTGTAATATTTGGCGATGGCACAAATGGCATGCTCCCTCCTTCTGGATTCGAGAACATAAAAGCCAAGTATCGCGTGGGCATCGGAATGGACGGACTTGTCGATGCCGACAGGCTGACACTTTTGATGAAGCGCCCGCTTGGAGTCAAGAGCGTTACTAATCCCCTTCCTGCAACGGGTGCGGCGGACCCGGAGAAACTTGACGATGCCCGCAAAAATGCACCTCGTACGGTGCTGACGCTTGATAGAA
>DASVCY010000155.1:0-56808 GCA_036381375.1 Nitrososphaera sp.
TTAGTTTGCGCTATTCTAAAACTCGATTGTAAAACCTGATTGCGAGATCCGATTAATGAATTCCCCTATACTTCTAGGATTTTCTATAGGTTGGATGAAAGCGGAGAAATTTCTAGTTGGACGCACAGTCTTCCTGCTCGCATTGCACTTTATCTGGACAATAGCACCCAAATTTTCAAGATTGGAATACCGGATGCAGACTGACAGATTTGCCAATAATTTGTGCGCCCGGCCCTGCTTGCGCCCGTTATTACCACCATCTTGATTCTTCCTTTGTCTTTCTTTGGTTTTGGGTAGAGAAGACGCAACGACGGGACTGTTAAATGTTTAAAAGAATAATCTCGGTTGTTTCCTGATTCTATATCGCATAGCTCCCAGCCTTGAATCCCAATCTGATTGCACACACGTTGTAGCCGGTTTAGCATTTCCGTGTTCCACCCGGTGGCCTTGATGACGCCAAACCGTCCCTGGTTCTTCTTCAACCGGAACCTGCAGTAGAGCTGATGGTGTTCGCAGTTTCTTCTGCGACGAATATATCACACATACGCATACCTGCCCCCACTCTATCAGTCTCGTCATCCTGCCCCCTCAACATTCCCCTCTCTAATGGTTGACGCTGTCACGCTTAACATCTGGGGAGTCACTAGGAGTGCACACCGCCGATCCAGAAGATACTTGATCACTAGTTCATTCCCAGCTTGACGTATAGCGGCCACACAACTTTTTTCTTTTCATTTACCCTATGTTTCCCGCCCCAAGCATCTTCAAGGCTATCGAGGATATCGCTGACAGGATCATACTTGTTTTTCTCCATAAATTTCTGGACGCTGGACCAGCTGTGAAAATAGTTAACAAGATCTAGCATATTCCAGTTCAACTCTATCTGAAACTGCGGTGCTGACACCTGTTCAAATGGGAAAGGTATCGTCTCGTATTTGGCTTCGACATATTTTCTCTCTGGAGCCCAGTATCTGTCGCCCAGAATACCTTCATACAGACGGAACGAGATCTTGTCAATCTCTGGAGAAATCGAGTGAAGGCCGTATGCCCAGGCGGCTATAATTCCTCCTCTTCCTGATTCGCCACTCTTCTTTTTCAATACCCTTTTTGCTTCGCTGTAAAACTGGTCAAAGTCAAACCAGTGGAGAGCTTGAGCGACAGTAATCAAATCTACACTATTGTCTCCAAGAGGAGTCTTTTCTGCAGGAAAAATGCGGTAGGAGATATTGCTTCTTTGTTGAGAATTTTCTATCTGCTTTGCGCTAATGTCGCTGGCAACAACCTGCTTAAAGTAGTCTGCTAGCGCGATTGCAGCCTGCCCGTTTCCAGTAGCACAATCCCATGCCAGGTTCTTTTCACCAACCAGACTGATAATATACTCGAATAATGCGCGAGGATAGGTCGGCCTTGAATTCGCATATTCCTTTGACTGCTTTGAGAACAAATCCTTCCTCGATGGCTCTTGCGGATCCAACTTGAGCACGAAAATGACTGATCGGCACTTATTATTTACTACACATTTTCGATTATTTTTCACGCAAGAAAGATGATGACATGATGACTGAGAGCAGCATATGAGTGTGATAATACACAGAGACAGAGAGGGTGGACGAAGAGAAAGGAGCGTGAATGTCGGTTTCTCTGCAGAGGTACAGGCACACATGGCCTCTCTCTGTGTCAGGGCTTCGCTGGCACGCCCCTGGATCTCTTGTGTGATGTTGGAAACGGGCAGGAACCCAGTGGCAAGGCAGGAACTTCAAGAAGCCCTTCAGGGTTGGAAGAGGATGTCAGAAAGACTCGTATGGCTGCCAGTTGGCCTCGGCCAGCTCTGTTTGCTTTTTTGCAATCATAATGTCCTGCTTGGTAGTGCCGTCATGAGCCTCGCCGGCCAGCTCTTTTTCAAGGTGCTGACGCCTGTCCTGATCTGTGGTAAAAACCGCGCCGCAAACAAAACATTGAAAGTCGGATACGACTATCTTCATCCCTTCCCCTTTACCCATGCGGCTCTGTGCGCACAATAGGCTATACAGGTTTTAGCTGATCTCCATCTTTTGTCCAAGGAGCGTTCCGGCATATGCAAACTCGTTCTTCATCAGCGCTCCGGCGTATTTCGGGAAGAGTGATCCGTCAAAGCACGAACCGTGCATCGGATAGACCATCTCCGGCTCTAGTCTTGCCAGCCTCTGCACTGTCTGCCTGACAGGCTGCTCGCTTGCAAAGATCCCGGCGCTACGGTACACGATGATCATATCCTCTGACAGGTCTTCAGAGATGACGGGCTTGTTTTGCCCCGGCTGGAGAAACAGGTCGGACGGGAAAAGCGACTTTGTGCTCTCTTCAAAGATCATCATGCTGTCCCAGTGGTGCACGTGCGGGGTCATTATGAACCTGAATGTGCGCCTTCCAGTGCTCAAGGTCTCGTTGTCCCAGAACGAGATGTGGTCTGCAGGCACGTTGTACCACCCCACGAGGTTGAGCTTTGAGCTCAGGTCGCTGCAGATGAGTCTAGCCTTTGGAGCCTTTAAGAACTCCATGCCTCCCCACTCGTCGCTCTCAAAGTGCAAAAAGGCGACATTGGTCAGCCTCTCCAGCGGAATGACCTCTTTTACTTTTTGCTCTATCTGTTCGTACATCCCTATCGGGCCGGTGTGGATGAGCGTCGGCTGCTCGTCGTTGACAAGGAACTGGTTGAATGTTATCCCAAACTCATTGATAAAACCGGATATCCTGTAGATGCCATCCTTGATTTCGTCTATCTCTACCTTGGTATCTTTGGCTGCATGGAATGTCCTACTCACTTGTGGCATCTGCAACCACAATCATGTTGTAGTAGCATTTTAGAGCTACTATGAAAAAAACAGTATTTTCTACTACCAGTAGTAGTAGATTTGTATGGTAGTGTACATCGTTTCAATCGCACAACGCAAGCCAACCAGCCTTCTTTTTTTGTTTTAATCCGGAACCGATCCTATCTTACGCCGTGCTTGAAGCGAGAGTGTTATTGTTACTATTGCTGCCTCTCATCGAAAGCAACGAGACTTTTTCTTCGATCAGATCCAGTGCCCTTCTGACATAGGCATTGGTGATAAGTGAGGGCATCTGAAGCCTGTGTATCTCGGGTAGAGAATCGTTGAGCTCAAGCAGCATCTGAAGCCGTTTCTGTGTGTCCCACTCTTCCCGTATTCTGGAAATGTGATTTAACAAGGCCCGGGACTCGTCCTCTCCTCTCATTGAGCTATATATTGGTGAAACGGGATTAAAAGAAATTCAGAGTCCTTTTACCAAATCCCTTTCCATTTCATATCACCATCATCAATCATTTCCTTCGAGCCAGTTGCATCTGTGGTCACTAGTCTGTCGCCATATGGTATGCGTCATCTCTTTCCCCGCATACTGGGTCGACCAACTCTACCTTTTGTATCAATAAATCCCGGGCAGACGTCTGCATCTGTGCATGATGCATTTCTTCCAGCATGTCTGCAGTGATGCATTTTTTATTGCATGTGTTCTTCCCATATGCTGATACAAGACGCATGGAACTCGACCAAGTCATAAGAAGGCGTAAGATGATAAGGAAGTATCAGAAAAGGGACGTTCCGGAGCAGCTAATAGACAAGCTGATAGATAACGCCAGCAGGGCTCCCAGTGCCGGCCATACGCAGGTCCAGGAGTTTATCATTGTCAAAGACATGGAAACGAAGAGAAAGCTGAGGCTGGCCTCGGTAAACCAAGAACACGTGGAACAGGCGCCAGTGCTCATCGTCGTGTGCTCAAACACGTCCCGCTCTGTAGGGCGTTACGGCAGGCGCGGAATAGAGTTCTATAGTGTTGTTGATGGGGCGTTCGCGTCGATGCTAATTTTGCTAACTGCAACCAACGAGGGCCTAGGTGCCGGGTTTGTGGCCGCATTCGACGACGACAAGGTGTCAGAGATACTCGGGCTTCCAGAAGACGGATCTGTCAGACCAGTTGGGATAATTGCCATTGGTTACCCCGATGAAGAACCATCAGGACTTGGGAGGATTGCCAGGGATAGGATTGTGCACTGGGAGCGGTGGTAAAAAAGCGGCTTTTTCCTGCAACCGCTAGCCGAGGAAATATATCATTATATCTTGCAAAATTTGTAGCAAAAAGCACATTATTATTGTTCATCGAACTTACTTTGGAAATTAGGATGCTATCACGGATGCTGCCATTATTAATAGAACAAGCTTGCACCAAATTGATAAGCAAGTAAAAATAGCTGTAGTGAGGAGAAAATGGCAAACTGCTGCGTGATGTGCTTGTATGAATTTGATCCGTCTGATGTTACGTTTGAGCAGCGATTGGTAGAGGACGATTCGTTTTGCAGGAGATGCTGGACCGAGATAATGAAGGGGGAATACGACAATGACCTTGAATTCAGCCTGATGGAGGTAGCCCAAAAGAGAAGAGAGAGCTAGAACCCATTCGAGAGGTCTCACTGTCCTGTGTTCCTTTCATGCACAAGCGAGATGCCTTGCTGTTGTTGCTATTGTTGCCCACACCTCTTTTTTGTCTCAATTTGTACAGTGTTCTCAATTTTGATGTCTTCCGAGGACTTTAAATCGTGCTTGTACATCGGTGGCCATTGCGGGACTTGATTGCCAGGCAGCAATCATAGGGGTCAGATGCTCTTGCGGTATCGCGACACGTGCGCTGGCGGTTCATCGCACCGCGTCGAATGGCAGGGGCTTTTCCACGACGGTACTTGTAAAAGGTGACGCAACAATCCAGCGACTGGTTATGCACCCAAGAACCTACAGGAAAAGCCAGGAACCTCCAGCTATCATACCTTCTGCCGCATTATCATCTGCTGGTTCTTTCTCAATGTTACTTCCGAGACGCCAGCGGCATTTGCAATCGCGGCCTGGCTCTTCGGCTCGCCGCTACTGGTACAGGCGATATACAAGACAGACGCCGCTAGACCCATTGGATCCTTGCCAGTCGCAAGCCCCTTCTTTATCACGCTGGAAACGATCGCGATCGCTTTTCTCTTTGTACGCTCGCTGATACGGGCCCTGCCTGCCACGCGGGAAACGCACTTTATGGGATCTAACATCGGTACCTTCAGATCGAGTTCGCGCAGGAGCATCCTGTAAGATCTTGCAAGGTCCTTTTCCTTCGTGTTTGTTGCAGCAATCACGTCATCGAGCGTGCCGGAAATCCCCATCTCTCTCTGCACGATATAGATCGCTGCTCCCATGACAGCCCGCATCGTCCTGCCCCGGACAAGCCCCCGCTCCTGAGCGCGTCTGTAAATGTAGGCTGCCTTTTCCACTATGGCGTCCGACAGCCCAAGTGAGCTCCGCAGCCTGTCAAGCTCTACAAATGCACGACGGAGACTTCGCTCCTCCTGGCCCTTTATCCTGAAATCCCACGCTCGGAGTCGATCAAAGGTGGATCGCATGGCCGCATTGAGCCCGCTGCCAGCACTCCCATCCGGCCTCCCTATGACCGTAGCGAGGCCCATGCCGGTGCGAGCAAGTGATGTTGGGCTTGTCCTCGATTTGCTGCCTGGCTCTCTAGCAAGGACACTCCAGTCTTGGTCCTGGCTGCCGATGCGTTCCCGTATAACAAAGCCGCACTTGGTGCATATGAGCTCGCCCGTTTCAGTGTCAGTTATCTTTTGTCCGTCGCCACAATTTGGACAAACCACCCCGGCGCGCTCTACCATGACGATATGCTCCCATGCGCTCCATCACATATAACAGAACTACGAGAATGAACTGGTATTCAGTTAGCAGGATAGTTTCTGGAATGCTTCATTTCGGCTCGTCAGTGACTGAAAACCTTCAGGCGCCTGCTGCCATATGCAGCAACAGCAACAATGCTGCCGGCTATTGCAATCGCCATCATGACCGTAGCTACTGGAAATTCTGGCACTACATAGGTCCCTGAGACCTGCACTTCCTCCGCTCTGGCAGAGAATGGTATGACAAGCGTCCTGAAACCGGTCTCTGCCTCTGTCTCCTCGAAGTCAGCTGGATCGCCGTCAACATGGACCAGATAGCTTGAATCAAATGCGTCTACCACGTTCCTTGGTAGCTTTATCGTAAGCGTTCCATCCTGTGTAGCAGAGATCGCGATATTAAGCGACTTGCTCTCCCTATCAACTGACATGCCGGTTATGTGGCCGCCTTCGATCCTGTAGGAGATCGGGTAAGATACTTCGCTCCCCTCCACCTCCAGCATGTAAATGCTGCTTCCGGGTTCCTGTTCTGTCACGGTGAAGCTGATGGTAGAACTCTTTGAGTCAAGGTAATGGCCTTCCCCGTCAAATTGGGCCGTCACCTTCCAGGTTCCCGCGATCTGCGGCTCCAGGACATGAGAGAATGAGCCATCCCTTGCCACCACCAGTGGCACGGTCGTGACCTTCCCAGTAGGGTCGACATAGCGGAGCTCTACAACCTCCCCCCTTAATGCAGGGGTGAGCGAGCCGACGACCGTTATTCTGTCTGGGAGCGGAGTCAGGGCAAGCGTCTGGTCCGAGGTGCTAATTTCAAGTACAGTTTCGATCTGTGTCAGGCCTGCAAGGGCATGAATTCTTTTGTCACGGTCTTCGACAATGACATACGCCTGCCCGCCCTGCAGCTCGATCGACATGATATCGCTTATCTGCTCGTTTATCGGGTATGACCATATGACGTTTGCATTCATTCCGTCAAGCAGGTACAGCCTGGAACCGATGTCTCCGACCGCTATCTCGTCATGCCTGCTTTCAGATAAATCGGGGACCCTCGCAACTGGATAGTACTTTTCAATATCGTTCCTGCTCCTCTCCTCTCCAAGGTCAAACCGCCAAGCCTGCTCTCCAGTATGCGCGTTCAGCACCGCAAGATGGAGGTAATTCTCGACCCTCTGGGTTACCGCAACATATGTCAAATCATCGCCAATCGGCAGCCATGCCGCCGAGTATACGGCACCCCCGAAAAACAACCCGTCGCCGGCTTTTGCCTGCCAGATCACTTCTGCCTCAGCCAGATCTATAGCATTGACGCTGGCATAATCAGGACCGCCTCCGCCGTCAATGAATTCCAATGCGATGGCGTCTTCAACTCCGTCCCCTGAAATGTCCGGCATCAGGATCAGATTCCAGATCACTCCAAATACATCATCAAGCTCATCCCTTCCAAGGGCGTTCCCAGTCCGCCCATCTATCATGTGTATAACATTTTGTGCATCGATTACAGCGACATCCTCTGACCCATCTCCGTCAAAGTCCACGGCCACGGCCGGGCTGCTGCCTCTGTTTCCATCTTTGAGACCATGACCCTCCGCCTCGTACAGGTACTCCCATATCTTGGAGCCATCCTCTGCACTGAGCGCTATTACTGCAATCTTGTCGTTCTGCACACACCGGTCGCCCGACCCTGTTACTAGCGCAATGTCGCGTACCCCGCCTCCGTCGATATCTGACAGGACATGCATGGACCGCGCCAATGGAGAACAGGGGTTATTGCCGTTGCTGGAAGAGCCGCTGCTGTTGCTGGTTCGGAAACTCCACAGCTCTTCTCCGGTGGACCCGTCAAGCATGACAACAATTGCATCGTATGTCATACCCAAGACATCAGGCAATCCATCCCCATTTGCATCTGGGGATTCCATTACTGCTCTCCATAGATAAGTCCTGTTGGCATTACTATACGACCAGACTTGCTCTCCCGACATCCCGTCCACAAGGTAGATCGATCTGCTTTCTGATGCCACCACCAAGTCGTCTACGCTATCACCTGAAAGATCCCCTATCGTAGATGCTGCAAGAGCATTTCCCAGTGCCCCAAACTCCCACGCCTGGTAGGTGGAAAATGCTGGCCCACTCTGAGCAAAAGCTCCAGGTACGCCTACGACAACGACCAGCAATCCTGCGATTACAGCAAAAAGCAATCGATAATGCATTTGATGACCGTCTGCCTGCCTTTCATTTGAATCTCAAGACTCGTATTATATTCTTCTGGAGTGATGCTCTATTTCATGCAAGGACTTTGAAGAGAACTCGTGTTAACATGAACTCTAGTATTTTAAAGGAAAATTGTGTCTACACTTGAACCAGAGCCAGAATCAATCCTGTCATCCTAGTAAACCGTTCTGCCATTCTGTATCAGGATTGTCTTAATTATTTTTTCTTCGAATGACGTAAAAGCTCTAGCAAAGTAAGTTGAACATGCTAAACGATAGCGACCAGTACACATCAACAATCCGGTCCAAAACAACGTCAGCAGAATTAGTATTAACCCCACCCAATCCAGCCACATCAGCTGGCAAGAGGATTATCATTGTAATGAAGGCGAAAGACGGCGAAAGAAAAGAAGAGGAGGATAGAGGATAGCAACATGCGACCCAATAGTGCAATAGCAGTACTGGCGGTCATGGTCCTCATCTTCAGCATCGGAATGACAGGACTTGCCGCATACACATTCATTATAGTATTGCCTCCGGCCCTGGACAGCATGAATGAGGTAGGGTGGGAATTGATAAACTACAACCCCGGCACAGAGGGGGAGTTCTATAGCGGCTCAAGCGGGCTGAGGGATGTGGGTGCCAAGCTGCAGAATTTTGGCAATTCCCTCCCCTGTTCTGAGAACGGGGGTTGTGTAGGACTGATTGATCTGTCATCGCAGAGGAGCCAGCTGAATGACATGGGCTCAAATCTACAGTCCCTGGCGGGCAACATGCAAAATATCGGAGACGATTTCAGATATACAGTAAACTTGATCCACTCTGTCGGCTATGGTGCCCTGGCTCTGAAGGATGGATTGTATTTCGGTTCCGTAACAATTCTGGGCCTGGGCATGGCAGGAGTACTGACTGGCATAGCGCTGATATCAGTGGCAAACGCAGTCAAGAATCTGGAAAAAGCGGCAGTTCTGATCTATAAAAAACGAGCATAGATGATTAAAGCGCCCGGGCCGGCATTCGGACAGACAGAAATGATTTCTGTCTCCACAAAGAATTTTGTAGCCAAGTGCCTGGATTAGAGCAGGTACAACACTCAGGTAAAGGCTGTCATTCACCACACAATATTTGAAAACAAATTTGCTTTCTATCGGGTCTGACGTCTGTCTGCCTAGTGCTTGCCACAGTTTGGGACATTGTTCCTGTGTCAACCTCCGCCTGTACCAAATATTCTCAAGGCCCTTTTTCCCTGATCAGTAAGTAAAACCTGGCTTTTTCTTCCCCGGGCATCCACCTGGACAAACTGCCAGTGGCTCTCGAGTGGCTCTAGTATCGCTCGCAATCTACTATGTGGCGCGCTCTTTGTTTGTGATGGTCCATACACCGGAATCATTTTCAGCCCCTGCAACTGTTCAATCAATTTCTTCTTGCTGATCCTGCCTCCGTTGCTATGGATAATCGATAATACCTGAAGCGATTCTGGCTGCGGCATGTTTATCTGATAAACCGGCAGGAATTCAGTAGCAATTACCTTGCGTTCCTCTGGATTGGAAGAAGGCCCATTGTCATCGTAGTTCAGTCTTGCATAGTAAGGAGTACCATCCCAGAGCATGCATGCCAGCATCCCAGCTATGGATACGATCTTGCTCCCGGTCGAGACATTGATGTAAATATGGTTACCCTTCTCTGAATCAAAGATTGTCCGAAATTTTTCAAGGCAGCTAAAAAGATCCCAGATATTCACATAAACATCATGGACTTCGATATGAGGATGCTTTTCAAGAGCCTTGTGGACCTGCTTCATTCTATGAACGGCAGAATCATTCTTGCTTCTTGATACAAGATAGACCTTGTCAGCGCGATACTCAATTAGAGGAGCCGTAACCCGTTCCTGAGGGTCGAATCCAACCGGTGCGATATGAACGCGAAGGTTTACTGGCATACAGCTAATGGCCATATTGTTAATCATTTAAACCTTGTTGACGTTATTGACGTCAACAACAATAAATAAATTATCGCCGTTACCGCTGTCATGATGAATCAGTTCGCAAAGCTCCAGTCATCCCAGCATCAGACACCGATAATGCTCGATACTTGCATGATAGCAAGTGCATACGAGAACAGGCCGGAAGCACTGGAGCTGAGAAAAAAGCTTGCTCATCGCAAGGACGTCAGGATAATGGTCCCTGGCACCCAGGTTAGAGAAGTAGCGGAGGTCGTCGGGGTCGGCGGCGAGCAGGTCCTGGAATTAGTAGAATCATTCTCCAAGATGGGGCAGATTGACTATATCATCGAAGATGATGACAGGATAGCATCTGAAGCTGACAAGTTAAAGGCCAAGTATCCGCGCTTTTGTCACTCACCGGACGATATCTACCTTGCTTACTGCAAAGAGCTTGGCGTTCTACTTGTGACATACTACAATAATTTGCGAAAGGTTGCAAGGATGGAAGGAATCATGACATGCACTCCGGGCAACTTTAGACCTTATCAATAGGAGGGAGGATTAGTGATAACAAGAGAATCAGAACAGCAGCTTGCCCACCAAGAATTGCTGGTGGATACGGAAGATCATGACCGTGGAGCACTATGTCCAGATTGTGATTCGCTGCTGGAACAATCCTACGATAGCTTTGAAAATTGCAGGTATTTTTGTGACAACTGCAGTCTGCTTGTCCACGGCACCAGTGCAATATCCTGGAACGAAGAAGGTGAGTCGGAATGAAAACGTACCAGGCAAGAAAGGAGCTCTTGAAATCAGTTCGGTTGAACCGGCCAGCAGTTGTTTTGGCGGCAATCGTAACTGCAGCTAGCCTTGTTACGTATATTTTTCAGCTTGCCAATAGCGAAGTAACAAGAACGTTTCAATTGTCCCCCGCAACTCCCTGGGGCATCTTCACCTCGATATTTTTGCACAGCAGCTTGGAACATCTCCTTGCAAACATTGGCGCTTTATGGATCTTTACATCATACATCCTCCTATCGGTTTCGCTAGCACCGGACAGCGAACGGAAAGGCAGGGCCGTGTCGTTGGTTCCAGTGGTTATTGGCTCAGCGGTGATTGCCGATGCTCTGTGGGCTCTTGTCTTCCAAATTGTAAACCCTAATATTCAATTCGCTTCGGTTGGCGCGTCCGGGATCGTATATGCTGTTGGAGGCTCGGCATTGGGGTTTGCTATAGCAGATATCCAGGATGCAATTGCAAAGGCAAGAACCGTGCCTGAAACGCCGCACAAGAAAATAAAAGGCGTAATTCTCGTAAATGCAATCGTTGTCGGATTCTTTTTATCGATGCTCTTGGCAGCGCCGGACATCTTTCTTTCCAAGGCTCCTGGCAGCAACGTCTTTGTCCATGGCATCGCGTTTTTGATGGCATTTGGATTGGTTATGACTAGGAAGTACATCACATCCCTGCTGAACACAGGGAATCTTTCTCATGTTGCTCAGGAGCGTTAGTTGGGAGAATTGGCTGTATGCTCGACCTGGTCGCAAAAGCCATAGTACCAGTTGGCATTGTTGTGGCAATAGTCCTGGCCAACGAAAGGAAGTTGAGAAAAGTAGGCCGTCAATATTTTCGCTCGCTTTATTTATTATTTGAATCCAGTTAGAAGAAGAGTTGAGTGCCCAAATTCAGATTGGCTGTTCTGGCTGGAACTATCCGGATTCGCCGAGCAAAGGCGGGTGGAAAGGAGTATTCTACCCGGAAAATGAGACAAGGCTCCTTCGCTATTACAGCCATTACTTTAACACAGCGGAATTTGACGCGATATTTTATGAGCGATTTTATAGTGATATGAAGCCCGGCTTGTTTTATGGTTTGAGCAGGGCCACGCCGGAAGGGTTCCAGTTTTCGCTTAAAGTGCCTGAAACAATAACGCACAAGAAAAAGCTGGCCGTTGGCGAAGGTGCCTTTTCTGATTTTCAAGCATATCTGGACAAGATCTCACCGCTCAAGAAATACAACAAGCTGGGCGCAATATTGTTCCAGATGCCGCCCTGGTTTACGGTCGGCGACTTTAGAAAGATCGAGCGATTTCTGAAGCTACTGCCTAGAGAATACGACTATGCAGTAGAGTTCCGGCACGAATCCTGGGAAACCGAGGGTGCGCTGGAACTGTTGGAGCAACACAATATTGCGTCGGTTCTGACGGATTCGCCTCATCCCAAATTGAAGTACCTTTCCAATCCCGTCGTGACTGCAGAGCACGCCTTAATAAGATTGCATGGCCGCAACGAAGGCTTTTGGTACAACTACCTTTACAGCAAAGAGGAGCTCGAGCCGTGGGTTGCAAGGGTAAATGAGATAAGCAGAAAGGCAAAGCGGATGCGAATCTACTTTAACAACCATTATGCCGGCGCGGCAGTTATCAACGCCTTGCAATTTGAAGAGATGCTTGGAAATGAACTTTCGGAAGAAAAGAAGCAGGCACTACAGCATGCCGAGCAGTACTACTCTGCTCACATGCCTGCCAAGAGCGCTCTCAGTAGTTGAGCTTTAGACATAATTCAACAACACCATCATCTTCCTCCTCATCTTGTTTGTTCCTTCTCCATTGCTGCATCAAAACTCGGGACGTTGCTGATAATAGTAAACGCCCCTTATCAGCAAAGTGACGAAATCCTTGAAAATCAGAGCGAAATCAGTCCAGAAGCTACAATGAAGAAAGAAGAATTGAAGCGCCCGGGCCGGGATTCGAACCCGGGTCGGAGGAGTGACAGTCCCCCATACTGGACCGGACTGTACGATTCTGGTTCTTCACTCACAAGCAACCAGGTATCTCTATACTACCCGGGCGCACGTGATCCGACTTTTTTAAAACCAATTAAAACGTTTTGGTTCAAAAGTGCAGATTCCGGAAAAATACAGTGATACAAGCGGGGTAATCAACAACACCGCCCATATCAGTGAACTAGCCACGAATAAACAGTAGATCAAAAATTTTGCTGGTGATATACGATAATTCTTCCATGGCTTTCTGCTATCGAGCTATGCGCGCCACAATAGCGAGAAATGCACCTGTAGAGGATGAAAAAATATTGGATAGAGGCAAGCGCGACCTTTTGACTACCTCTCCTCCCCCACCTTTCCAAGGCATTTGTTGACCCAGCACCAGAACTATTAGCCTACGTGTAAGTACATGCATCCAATCAAAACGGCAATTTTTGCAGAATGACAAAATTCTGATCTATTGTTGAGGGGCGGGTCGAGTCACATCCTATTAATCTGCAGGTGTGTATACATTGTATCGTGCGAACTAGGTCGCCACCATCCTCACCATTTGCGGCTCATCCGTCCATGAGGATAGGATACGTGAGCCTGAATGTGCCTGACCTCCAAAGATCCCTTGATTTTTACCGGTCGATCCTGGGGTTCAAGACGACAGGGAGGCCGTCCAGCGAAAGGGCACTGCTCTCTTGCGCTGCTGATGGCGACTACAGCCCGCAACTCATAGAACTATTACAGGCAAAAAGCAGCTACAACAATCACGATAAAGTTCCAAAGAGGGCAGGGCTTTACCATTTTGCCGTGTTGCTTCCGGAGAGAAAGTTTCTGGCAGACATGCTGGAGAACCTGAGTGAAAAGCGCGCTAGCGTCTACTTTGAAGGCATGGCAAATCACCTAGTTTCTGAATCGATCTACATCCGGGATCCGGACCGAAATGGAATCGAGATCTATTGCGACAGGCCGCGCTCTGAATGGAGATGGAATGCCGCCGACAACCGCATCCAGATGGCTACAGAGAGACTGGATGTGCAAGATCTGCTCAGAGACAGGACAGACCGGGGGTGGAAGGAGATGCCCGCCAACACGACTATAGGCCACATGCACCTGCACGTCAGCAACCTTGCGAGGTCGCTGGCCTTTTACTCGGAAATCTTGGGGCTGAACCTGACCTGCGTGTTTCCGGGGGCATACTTCTTTGCCGCAGACAGATACCATCATCACATAGCCACAAACACGTGGCTTGGAAACGATGTGGCGCCCGCGTCGCCGCAAAACCCCGGGCTGAACCATTTCAGCATAGAATTGCCGGCCTCTGAACTTGAAAATACGACTACGCATCTTGCGAGCCACGGCGTGCCCATAGAAAAGGGGGAAGAATCGATGGTTGTTGGCTTGCGTGACCCTGACAACATACCGATAAGAATTTACTTCAGAAATTGGTTGCAATAGTTTTATTAGTTAGTCCATTATTACTACCTAGTATGCCAGAAGAACCAATGAACGGCAAAGGCGCTACATGCGCAATGGCAGGCGTCTGGGAAGTGCTTGGAAGGAGGTGGTCGCTTCACATCCTGAAGAACCTCAGCACCAAAGAGGTCGTCAGGTTCAACGAGTTAAAGAGGTCGCTTGCAGGCATCAGCAGTACTGTGCTGTCAGAGCGCCTGCTGGAACTGGAGCGTGAAGGTCTTGTAACCAAAAAGATCTATCCAGAAGTTCCGCCCAGGGTAGAATACAGCATGACTCCCCAGGCAAAAGAGCTTGAAGTGATAATAAAAGAGCTGGCCCGATGGGCCGACAAGTGGAAGAACCCATCGGGATTGAAGGTGACCGCACAGAAGAAATCTAGTGCAACTTTTGGAACCGCTTCTCCTGCGCGGTGACCACGCCTATTTCCACAACCGGCCGCTCGCCCAGTGCCCTTTCTATTGCCTTGTTGCTCAGATCTACAGCCTGCTCGACACTCATGTCCGCACTATATTCGCGCTGCACCACGTCAAGCGCGATGTCTGACGACTGGCCTATCGCAAAGCCAGATCCGCGCATGAATGTCCCGCTTGGGTCCACTTGGTAGAGCTGCACGCCCATCTGGTCTACGCCGGCAACAATGACTGAAGCTGCCTGCGGCCTGACAGCATAGATTGTATAGTTGTGCAGGAACGACCCAAGGTGCTTAGCAAGCGACCCGACATCTATCGGGCTCTCAAAGCTGAGCTTGTGCTTTTGCGCCTCCATCCTCAGCTCCTCTATCAGCTGCAGGATGTCGCCGATGTATCCAGAGCCTGTAGCCCCGACATGTCCGTCTATGGTAAAGATCTTTTCGGCAGGGTCTATCAGCGGCCTGACTGGCTTGATGTGGCTTGCCAGCAGAGCAAAGGACGGCGTTTTGATCCCTATTGTAGTCGATCCCCTTCTTACTGCTTCCAGCGCGCTGTCTACCAGCACCAACCGGCCTTCGGGCCCGTAAAAGTACGGGTACCTTGTTCCGTAGCTTCCTCCTGCTGTCTCGGCCATACTACTTCCTTGCCACCTCCTCCACTACCAGGTTCGGGATTGCCAGCACGTCGATGCCGTTGCCGGAGCCCGGGTCCCGCTCCATAGCAGCCGAGACTGCCTTTGTGGCGACCTGCTTTGCCTCTTCGTTCGTGATCTCTTTGTGGTACATGCTCTCGAGCACTCCGTACGCTATCGGCGAGCCCGAGCCAGAGGATGCAAAGTCCTCGCTTGTTATAGCACCACTCATGTCTGCCGCATAGATGTGCCCGCCTTCCTGGTCGACGCCGGCCACCAGCAGTTCAACAAAGTATGGCTGGTAGTTCTTCATGCCAGAGTATGCCAGATTTGCGATCAACCTGGCGGACTCTTTGACAGTCAGCGGGAACCCTCTGCGGAGCTCCATCAGATGGCGCTCCGCTTTGGCCACCTTGATCAGGTATTCTGCGTCTGACAGCTGACCCGCTATCGCAACTGCCAGTGTGTCGTCTACTTTGGCTATCTTTTGCGTTATCTTTGAACCGATGAAAAAGCCCTTGCTGGCGCGCTTGTCAGAGCCCAGCACGACTCCTTCTCTGGTCTTTATGCCCACGATCGTTGTCATGTTGATATAGTATAGGAGGGCGGGTGTAAATTGACCGGCAACGCTGGAAGGCAGTCACAGCTAGCTGACTTCGTTATTATGGTCGTTGTGGTGCTTCACAAGATTTTGACCTAACGACAACAAGCTGTGTCGTCACTGACATGCCGTAAAGGCAATGCGTAAAAAAGCGGTCATCAGTTGTTGTGGCTGAATGTGAGTGACTTGTCTGCATATGCGCCTATCTTGCTCTGTATTGCCTTTGTTATCTGCTCGTAAATTGCGTATGACCCGACCATCGCCTCCACCTTCTCCTTCTCGGTTGACGCGTTCGTCTCGATTACGATGTAGTCAGAGATCATGCGGAGGTTGATCTGGAACGATCCATCCTCACTGGACCACTGGAGAGTATAGCCAGTGCCGCTTTCGATCATGCCAAGCCACCGGAGGTTCCGGAACCACTTGCCCATCAGCTGGCTCACTATTTCATAAGTCCTTACGCTTAGCGGGATGTACGTCTGCAACAGCTGCGTGTATTCCCTGCCCTTCGGCCTGCGCGAATCGATCCTTGAAATTGCAGATTCGCTGCCCCTGACCAGGCGGTAACCGACCTGTGACTTTTCCACAAGCCCCATTTCTTCAAGCCTGCGGAGCGCCCTCGACAGGCTCTGCTGGTGGAGTCCTAGTTTGCGCATCAGTCCCTTAAAGGAGTAGTTCGACCCAGATTCTTCATTCAGCGCCGACAAGATCTTGCTATCATTGTTGTGCAAATCGTTTGCAAATAGCGGCTCTTTTTCCTGCACCAGCACCTGAGCTGATCTGCCGGTGATGACCTCCTTTTCACCTACAGAAGAAGCCTCTGGCTTGCTGCTGTCCTCATCCTTGAGAGATACTACCTTGTTATGCTCTGCGCCACTTTCCACTTGCATCTACTATAATGCGCTCCTCCGGATATAAGTCATGAAGTAACCATTCTGTGAGTTGGTAAGCAAAATGCTACTAGTACACCTCTATCGAATCTGGCTTAAAGCCCATCTTTACAAGGAGCTCCTTTGTGGCTTCACGATGATCCCCCTGGAGTATTATCTGACCCTCCTTGAATGTGCCCCCTGTGCCTATGCTTGTCTTGAGCTGCCGGGTCACACCCTTGATGTTCTTGTCGTCCTGCAGGCCAGAAATGACTGTCACCGGCTTGCGGAATTTCCTAACGTCTTTTGTAATAACTATGCTCGTTTCACTTTTCTCGATCTCTCTAATTAAGTCATCCATCGAATCAAAGTCGGACACTAGGATTATCATTGCAGACCCTGCTTTTGAGCGTTGTTATTAGAGTAAAAAAAGGGGGGTCATGGGCGCACATCTACCTGCACAGGGATCTGGAGCTGGCGCCCGTAGCGATTGACAGTCAAGGTCAGTCGATCGTCCACTCGTTTTTTGCGCACGTGCGATGCTATCTGCGAAGGATCCTCCACCCTGTTGCCATCGATCTCCTCTATGATGTCACCCTTTCTCAGGCCGGCATCGTCAGCAGGGCTGTATGGCTCTACGCGGGCAATGATCGCCCCTTCGGTAGCGGGTAGCCTGTAGTATCGGGCTAGCTGTGGAGTGACTTTCATCGACGCGATTCCTATCCACGGCCTGGCAACCTTGCCCTTTTCAATCAGTTCCTTGAGTATCGACTTGGCAGTATTCACCGGAACCGCAAACCCAATGCCCTGCGCGTAGGGCATGTTGGCAGTGTTGATTGCGACCACCTGACCCTTTGTGTTGACAAGTGGCCCGCCAGAATTGCCCGGGTTGATTGCAGCGTCCGTCTGGATTAGCTCAAGCACTCCTCCACTCCTTGCCTGTATTGTCCGGTTCAGTGAACTTACAATTCCTGCTGTCACAGCCGGTCCTCCAGTTAGCCCAAACGGGTTTCCGATCGCCAGCACCGTCTGGCCGACCTTCAGGTCGTCCGAATTGCCGAGTTCTGCGGCTGGCAGCGGCTCTTCTGCCTCTACCTTTATCACGGCAAGGTCTGTGGCCTCGTCGCTTCCGATGACTTTGCCCCTCAGCACCTTGCCGTCCGCGAGGGTTACCTTGAGCCTCTCTGCGTCGTCGATCACATGGTTGTTCGTGAGTATGTAGCCCTTCTCGTCGATTACTACGCCGGAGCCGACGCCCTCTATAGGGAACACCCTAAAGAGATGGTCCTGAAGCATCCTAACGCTTGCTATGTTGACTACGCTCTTGTTGACCTTGTCCACCGCGCTTACAAGCACGTCTTCGGGAACGGGTATCATGCCATTGTATTGGAAGTCAGAGTGTAAATTGACCGGCTGTTCCAAAACCCGGTCACAGCCTTTGTGCGCCGATACCTGCCCTTTTTTCTGATAAAAGGTTTACATAACGATTTAACGCATCAAGTCAAGAGTCTTGCATATGGCGATACGCTGGCGTTGCCTTAAATGTAAAATTGACCTGAGCGGAGAGGGCGCCTCCAGGCATTACCTTGCATATCCAAAACACAAGCTCGTAAAGCTGCCGCCCCCAAAGCCGGCTGCTACTACTACCATCGACAACAAGGAAATGACTGCCTGACTCGAGCTTCCGGACAGAACAGACAATACTCTCCGCGCAAAAGGACTGGAGGTTATGCTTTTTCCTTTCCTTCCCGTCTCCCGTCAAGTCTCACGACATTTGAGGCGGTGTTTGGGGAAGAGCTCCCATTCTGTGCTTTTGGGGTTCCGGCGCCGCTTTCATGCGAAGCGCCGGGCTTTTTGCATGCACTTCTGTCTGCATATACACATTCGAGATGCGTTGCTCTTGTTGTTATTGTCGTCGTCGTTGTTGTTGCCCATTGCCTCTTTTTCGTCTTAAGGTGTGCAATGTTCCCAACCTTGTTGTCTTCCAAAAGCCGTTGTTGTACACCGCTATGCCACTGCCGGACTTGATTGGAGGGCAACCAGCATAGAAATCAGATGCTTTGCGGTATCCGGTATACGCGTTGGCGATTCATCCCACATTCCTGAAGGTTATGGTTTTCTCGCTAGAAATAGAGTAATCAAAATGAAAAAGTAGGGGATGTCAGCTCACGCTGACTGTTCCAACCATGTTCGGATGGACCGCGCAGTAGTACGGGTATTCACCTGCTTCTTCAAACGTGTGCTCGAATGTCTGCTGTGGAGCCAGCAATGGGTTAAGGTTTGGCGAGGAATCGAACTTGCCATCCGGCTGTGCGTTAGTGCCCGAGGTTACCGTGTGCGGCGTAGTATCTTCGTTAGTCCACCTCACGGTGTCACCCACACTGGCCTGAACCGGGTTGGGGTCAAATGCATCATCGGTCTTGGTTGACGAACCCGGTGGTATTGTGACTTCGATTGTGTTTCCTCCGCCTCCTTCACTTGGGCCTGCTGCCGGAGCAGGAGTAGTTGCTGTCTGGTTATCTGTTGTTTCTGCTGTCTCGTTTCCTGTAGCGTTCTCTGTTGGTGGCGTCATCGTCGTCGTTTCGTTGCCGGTCTCATTGCCTGCCGGAGCAGTCATGTTGTCTGTAGCCTCTGGCGTTACCGGCGCGGTTGGAGCTTCAGCAGGTGGCGCAATCGGTGCTTCACCGGTCGTCACAGGCGGCAGTACAGACTGCCTCTGGCCGTTCACCTCGCCTATCAGCGCAGTAACAAACCCATAGATCGGCATGCCCATGAAGTGGTTGTCAGTCATTTCGTGATCCACGTTGATGGTTATGACCCTGCCGGTGCTTTCTATCGTGATTGGGACGTTCTCCCACTGCGGGTTGTTGTCGAGGTAGAAAGTCGCAGAGCCAGAAATCTCAAAGGTACCATCTTCAGAAAGTGTAGCTTGTGCAAGGGCAGTCTCGTTTCCAGTGTCCGTTGGCGCAGTCACATTCGCTGTCATTGTCGGCGGCGCCGCCTCGTTGCCGGTCACATTGCCTGCCGGAGCAGTCATGTTGTCAGTGCCAGTAGTAGTAGCATTGCCGGTCTCGTTACCGCCAGTTATGACCTGCATGAAACTCTCCACAGTAGTCTCGTTGCCCGCGTCTGTCGCCGTGGTGGCGTTGTCTCCTCCAGCAGCAGTCATGTTGTCACCACCTGTAGCATTAGATATGGTAGTCTCGCCTGACCCTGCGGTAAAGTTGTCTATAAGCACAGTATGGAAATCGCTACCATCAGGCTTTGACATTGTCATGTTGATCTCAACCCTCTGCACTTGTCCGTCAATTACATCGATGCTCAATCTGCCACCTACCACTTCTGCAGAAGCATTGTCTCCTCCAGCAGATTCAGATATGATGCTGGCTATCTGTCCTCTGGCGTAAAACGTATTGATTTCACCACCTGCTACTGTAGCGTTCATTTCATCACCAGTAGCACTGGTAGTAGTCTGGTTGTCGCCCATGTCAGTGACATTGCCAGTCCCAGTGGTGCCAGTGGCATCGGTAGTAGTAGTATTGGACGGTGCCGTGACATTGCCTGTTGGAGCTGTGTCAGTGATATTCTGTGCAGCTACAAAAGAATAGCCGGCTATGCTGAATGCAAAAGAGCCGAGCACAACAACTATTGCAACTGCTCTAACAAGAGTCTGGTACTGCGTTCTAGTTCACCGAAAGGGCACGTCATTTTATAAGATTTAACAATTGCAGATATATAGTAGACTACTAGATCATATCAAAAAAATCTGGAGGGAAACTTTCCAAGGATATCCCATGAAAATTATACAGAGCTGCTGTTACTGTTTTCGCCGGTAGCGAGCCGCAAAAGTATACTGCTCGCTTGATCCTAGATCCCGCTTGAACTGACTGCCGATAAGAGTGCCGTACACCACCAGGTCGCGTGACATCATTTGCAGGCGCTTTGCTAGCCCAGCATTTACTATCTTCCCATCGGAAAAATCTTCTTCGGCGTTTACAGACACGCCGTAGGGAAGGCTCCAGCCATAGCACTGGCGTATTGCAGTACGCATCTGGTCCATCACGGTCAACCCTTTCTCATGGGACGCAACTATGTAACCAAAGAGCTTGCCTGCAAACTCCCTGTAAAAGTGGTCAAGAAAGTTCTTGAGCGCGCCGGACATCGAGCCGTGGTAGTCTGGTGACGCAAGGATGATTGCGTCGGCCCATGCCACCGCGTCGCCTGCCTGCTCCACTTCTTTTGACTCCGATGCATCTGGATCAAAGAGCGGCATGTTGTCTAGTTCCAAGAGCCGCACTTGTGCTCCGTGCTTTTTTGCATGTTCCAATGCCATCTGGAGGGCCAGTCTGCTGTACGATCCATTGCGAATGCTCCCGGCCACCCCAAGGACGTTAAATGTTGTTTTCATCTTGTTTTGCTATCACCACCTGCTGCTGACATTGATCGACCGCCTATTATCATGCAATACAGTCACACTCCCACCATCAGTTGTTGACCGCGTATTTCTCTGGCAGATCGAGCAGGATGAGCTCTGTAGGCTTGTCGGCCTGTATTGACATGGCGCTTTCTTTTTCGACCATAGCTGCATCTCTTGTATTCATCGCGTTGTCATTCAGCTTTATCAGGCCCTCAACAACAAAGGCATACGCCTTGCGATCCTTTGCCAGCCTGTGCTCCACCTTGCTTCCAGCCGACAACGACGAGACATAGATCGCTGCGTCCTGGTGGATGCTGAGAGCATGGCCGTCGTTTGCCCCCTCGGGCACTACGACTGGTAGCAGTTTGTTAGTCCTCTCTTTTTTGTCAAACTTGCGCTGCTCCCATGACGGCTCAAGCCCGCGCTTGTTTGCAAATAGCCATATCTGCAAAAGCCTCAGCGGCTTTTCCTTCGAGTGGTTGTACTCCGAATGCATTATCCCAGAGCCTGCGGTCATCCTCTGGACTTCTCCTGGTTGTATCAGCCCGCGGTTTCCCTGGTTGTCCTTGTGCTCCAGCACACCGTCGATTACGTAGGTCACAATCTCCATGTCCCTGTGCGGGTGGAACCCAAAGCCGGTCCCCGGCTTGATAGCGTCATCGCTGAACACACGCAGCGGCCCAAAATTCATCTTCTCGGGGTTGCGGTAGTGCGCGAAAGAAAAGTGCCAGTAGGTAGAGAGCCAGTCCTCTTCGTGATGGTAATGTTCGGTTGATTTGATTGTCTTGATCACACGCTTCATTACTCTGCACGCTATTTAAGCATGGTAGCAATTCCTTACCTAGTTAGTTTACCTGATCCTCCTTGGTAAGCCAGGGCTTACCGCGTATGCAGATTTGCAAACCTTTTGCCGCTTGACGCAGCGGTCATCCTTCATAGTCTGCTCTAGGCGGCCGTCTGGGCAGCCAGGCGACCTGGCCAGAAGGAGGCACCATTTTGTCGCCATACAGGATGGCGATATTCGAGAACAAGGACTGTCAGGTACTTGCGCTTCCTGACGACAAAGGAAGATGCCATTTACAGGTTAGGCCAGAGGCTCGTGTAGAGCCACAGTGCGCATATCGGGCGCGAATAGGAGAATGGGTATCCATCAAAGATAAATGGAAGACCAGAGGAAGCGAGATATGGGTTCCTTTGATGGTGCGCATCTTCGCGGTCCTCTTGTTGGCAGCCTTTCTCGTCGCATCAGTTCCGCGAGCCTACGGCCACGGACTTGGGTTTGACGAGTCACCACCCGTGACAATATCAGACAAGCGGGTGTCGGTAGAGGCAACGCTCTCGCCAGCGGACATCGAAAGGGCACGGACAAGTAATCCAGTGCTCATAGTCAGGGCCCACGACCCCGCCACAAACTCGACTATCCCGGGAACGGACTTTAGGATAGTAGTGAGCCAACAAGAAGTCGTTCTGCTGGACCAGCGGTTCAGATCATCCGATGGGCTTGTGGTAGCAAACCTGGTGCCAGATGATGACGTTGAAACAGCTCAGGTTAATGGCAGGCCGGCATCAGGCGAGCCAGTACAGGTGAGCCGGGACAAACCTGCAGATGTTAGAAGCAAGATACTTGTAGACGGAGGGCTGTACCACATCGCAGTTACACTTGAGAGGACCAGCACGGGACTGCAGCTGGAACAGGACAGGACATTTGACCTTTATGTGAGCGTCTCAAAGACACAAGAATTTGAAGTCGAGACCCAACAGGGACCCCAGAGGATGGGTGTCAAGACCTATTATGCAGAGGTGGACAACTTTCAGTACGACCCGGACACCGGCAGGATATCTTTTTCCATGCCCTTTGACTGGAGCCAGCAGTATGTTGGGCAGGTTCCAGTTGTACATATTGAAGTCCTGTTTCCAAAAACCATAAAGAACCTGAAGTCAAACGGCTATGCAGGCATGGTCAACGGACACGACCTTCGGGCGGGCGATTTCGCGATAGACGATTATTCGTATGTCGACAGGCGGGCTGTGCACTTTGTGCTTGGCACCAATAGGCTGTTGGACATGGCAGAAAATGCAACAGGCAACACTATGGACTTTGTTCTTTTGCCCGCAGCCATCCCAAAGTTCCCGCTCGACCTTTTATCGACTAATGAAAAATACGACTGGCAGATAGCATGGGGTCCCGAAGTCATAGAGACAGGGACGCCGATAACATTTGTGATGAATGTGCAGAACGCTGCTACTGCAGATCTTGTACCGTTCGCCAAATTTGACTTTGTTATTACAAAAGAAGGCCGCGAAGTTCACCGCCAAAGCATGTCAAATAACATAGGCACATTCACTACGCAATACAAGTTCAGAGAACCGGGCACATACACGATAGCGGCGGAGAATATACAGGGAGAAGGCGAAACTTCTAAACTTACCATTGTTGTTTTACAGGGGAAGGATGCCGCTCCAGAAGATAATATTCCTGAGCAGCAGCCGCAGCAGCCATCAGGCTGCCTTATAGCCACGGCGGCGTTCGGGTCAGAGCTGACACCGCAGGTGCAGTTCCTCCGAGGCTTTCGCGACAACTTCATCATGCAGTCTGCTTCCGGCTCAGCCTTCATGAGCGCCTTCAATTCGGTCTATTACTCGTTCAGCCCACAAGTTGCAGATTATGAGCGTCACCAGCCCTGGCTGCAGGCGACTGTAAGGGCAGCCTTGTACCCGCTATTTGGAATTCTACTTGCATCGGAGAAGGTTTTTTTCTTCACTGGAGGTAGCGAGGCCGGGACAATTCTGGCAGGCGCGGTCGCGAGCTCGCTCATAGGGGTGGTATACACGTCACCGGCCGCTGCAGCCTCATTATTTGCTGTAAAAAAGAGGGTAAGTGCAAAACTGCTACTCGCAGCGCTCTTTGCCACAGCTGTGGCGCTGGCAGCGATTCTTCTAGCGCTAGAAGCAAAGTCCGCTCTTGCACTGCAGCTGACAACCTCGGCTTTTGTGGTGTTGTTGACCGGCACAGCAGCACTTGCCGTGGTCCGCTTGGCGTTTGGCTGGGTCCGTTTTGGCAACACCCGTGAATCTCGGGTAAAAGGTAATTGCTATTGAAAAGGAGACAGGCGGCACTGAACTTCGGGTGATGACGCCGTCGATCAAAACTCAATGATTTCGGCAGTTGCATCAGGAAAGAAAAGGTTCTTCTTTATTTTGTGATTACGATATTTGGCCTAGCCCTGCTGCGATATTGCTCAAATCTGCCGTATTTGATGGCTTCATCTAGTATTGTAAATAGTACCTGCTCGGACATTTTGGAAAGTCTCCCTACGTCTTCTCTGTATGCCTCAAAGGATTCATGTTCCTTCCTGCCTAGGAATATCTCCTTTATCTTGTGCCCAGCAAGTGCCGCTTCAATAAGAAACCAGACATCGATTCCCCAACCTTCCGGGATCCCGTTTCTACGCAGTATGTCGTTCCATGCGCGCATGCTTGCGCATACCTCTCCACTCAAAGGTTGCTCGATATGTGATAACTCTGGAAAGAATACCGAAAGCATCGGCAATGCTACCAGCTTCGTCACTGCGGCGTCTCTTGGATGCCTTTCATAGCAACCCCTTGTCATGTCATATCCTTCCTTTAGAACCGGTTCAACTAGCAAGTCCACCCACTGGGCTGTCAGGTTTCTGATGTCTGAATCTAGAAAAAGCGCGACATCTGCATGCCTTCTCTTTGCCACTTCTAGCCCAGCCCTCATTGCAATCCCTTTGCCGGGGAATTTTTTTATTGGTTGTGTTATGACTTCGGTCGCTCCTGCCCTTTTCGCTATTTCAACTGTAGTGTCGTTAGAAAAACCATCGACGACAATTATCTCAGGATGGTAACGGCTACCTTTTGCTGCATATATCGCTTCTTCAATAGTATTTTCACAGTTCATGGTGCAAAAGATTACACATACCTTGTTGCTACCATTGGTGTGATAATCAGCAACTGCCAGCTTGTTGTCTGCATGAAGTTGTGGTTCTGAAATAGCTGGCGAGGAAGAAGTGGTCGTATGGGCCATATTTGGAAGAGAACTTGGCTGAACAGGCAATCAAGATCACCATGATCATATTCGCACAGGAAATATTTAGCCATTACTCACAGAGTGTGTGTGACTATGCTATGAACCCATCCGTCGAAAGGTACAAGCATTGATTCTTTCTCGTTGCCACATCTTCCAAAAATTTCATCATGATATCATGCATCATTTTGCGTTTCTATACAACTAGCCAGTGGTCGCTTGCTTCTATAACACAAAGTTCCAACTCGGGCATTTCTTGTTTTGTTTCCCGTAAGTGTTGCAGAAGGATATCGTCCCCAGTCCTCCCCCCCCGCAATAGCCAATACCCTGCATCTCAAAGATCTGAGTGTCCTAGTTATACTCTCCCCGGTATCGTATATAGCGTCAGAGCAGCTGCGACAAACCCGTCTATCGATGTCTTTGGGAACACTTCTCTAAGCAGAAATGAATGGAAGACCCATTTTGATGTATGAATGCGAAGTTGTCGACATACTGGCGCCTATTGCCTTAAACATCGAAATGCAAAAGAAATAGAGAAGGTCGAGCCGCCGCCCTTTTTCACGAAGTAGCGGTCTGCCCCTTGGTCTTAATTCCCATCGCTTTCGCCTGCATTACAAACTTCGCGATTCCGAGAGCGGCGATCCAGAGCCCAAGTCCCAATCCTATGTAAGGACTTGCATCAGATATCATCGCCATCTCTTGGCCCAGGGCGCTGCTCTCAAGAATCGGCACCATTCCTTCAACTGCTGCCAGAATTCCATTGGCTACCAGCAGGGCAGGGATAAAGATGGATTTCTTCTTCCATGACACGAAGAAAGCCGCGGTAGACAATGAGGCCGCCCCGCCCGCAAAGAGAACTGCTCTAGTCACGGGATCAATTGGAAGGAAGCCTTGGTCCTGCGGCACTCCGAATCGGCTTGTCATTGTCGCCGCAGCACCTGCGTCTACTCCATAGATAAGAAGCAATGCAAGCGCGGCGATGACGAGTCCTTCAGCAACGCGGATTCTTGTTTCTGACACCAAGAAACCGGTCACCACAACAAATAACGCAGATATCAATAATAAATTTAACTTTTCAACAGATCCTCAGCGTTTTCTGTGAAATCGGCCCGCAATTTTCGTACCAACTTTCCTCAAATTCGGCCTCGCATTTCGGAGTAATGCGCAACAATTCGTCGCAGGGGTAAAGATTTTGCAGACGGAAAACCATAATCTTCGAGTTAACACAGGGCAGACAAGCAATCATCAAAAAAAGGATTTGGGGCGTTTCGTAGGTCAGTGAATTATTCTGCCGTGATCATGCTCTATGTGCTCTTCAAGGTCGAGCACGCTCGAGAATGACTTCGAGCACTTCCAGCACGAGATTCGAGGTCTGGGCATCCTTGGATTCTTTATTTTGTATTGAGAGGATTTGTGGGATTTTGGTTGGTTCCATTTAACCACGCTATCTCCTGACATCATTTCGAAGGATGTCGCCTCCGATTCGTGATCTGAGAATGTACGTCCCAAATATTTATCGCTACCCGCATGTTGTAGATGACATGCCTTGACGATAGACTTGCGTTCGACCTGTTCCTTCCAATCCAAATAGAAAATGGCCTATGTAGTAGGGAGAATTTCAATAACTTCATGGTCCGTTTCTTCTCTATGCTTCTCAGCAACTATTGCTACATCTATGAAAATGATGCAGTTTCTGCAAAAGAATCGCTCTGGCTTTCTCCCGTAGCGATCGTGTGGAGGATAGGGCCTTTGTTCATGCTTACGGACATCAGACGCTAATTTCCAAACTTGTGCTGTCCCCGACATGGTTTGTCACCTATGCAAGTCAGCGGCTTATCAAAATGCAAATCTCATATTTAGATCTTATTTTAGAGGCGAAGTTGAACATTCGCACATGCTGCTGAGCAACAAGAAATCCCATATAGCAAGCAACTTATTTTTTACCCAATAATCAGATAGAACCGTGATGGCGCATGAAAGGTAAAGTCGTAAGGATCCAGGTAAATCCAAACCTGCCAGAACTGGTTTCATTGCGATTATTGCCAGATCGTTCGTCCAGATCCAGCTCTTGTCTCCCATTGAGTAAAATCTAAATATCATGTTACACACTCAATGTTACTAACATAGGTGAGCAATCTATGTCGGTGCAACAGCAAGTTCCTGTAGTTGTTTTAAAAGAAGGGACTTCTGAGACAAAGGGAGACCAGGCGCAGAGGAACAACATCACTGCTGCAAAGGCAATCGCTGAAATAGTCAGGACATCGCTGGGACCCAGAGGCATGGACAAGATGCTCGTTGACACCCTTGGGGATGTGACTATCACCAATGATGGTGCAACGATACTGAAAGAGATCGACGTGCAACATCCCGCCGCAAAGATGATGGTGGAAATCAGCAAGGCGACCGATAACGAAGTCGGCGACGGAACGACATCTACTGTAGTGCTTGCAGGTTCCCTGCTTGAAAAGGCAGAGGAGCTGATCACAAAGAACGTCCATCCGACTGTCGTGGTCGAAGGCTTCAAGAAAGCATCGCAGAAAGCAATAGAAGCGCTCAGAGAAATTGCAATCAAGGTAGACCCGGCTGATAAAACGTTCCTGCGAAAGATAGCACGCACCTCAATGGCATCCAAGATGGTTTCAGCTAGCTCTCAAGGGCTGTCAGACATTGTAATCGATGCAGTCTTGGCCGTCGCTGAAAAATCAGGTGATCGCTATAAAGTTGACGTGGACAACATCAAGGTGGAAAAGAAGGCCGGTGGTTCAATACACGACACCAAACTTGTGCAGGGAATAGTGCTCGACAAGGAAGTCGTGCACGGCGGCATGCCAAAGAGGATAGAGAATGCCAGGATTGCTGTCGTGAACAGCCCGCTTGAAATCGAAAAGACCGAGTTTGATGCCAAGATAAACATCAGCTCTCCAGACCAGATGCAGAAGTTCATCGAAGAGGAGAACAGGATGCTCAAGGCCATGGTAGACAAAGTGGTGGCGGCAGGTGCCAATGTTCTTCTGTGCCAAAAGGGGATCGACGACATTGCGCAGCACTATTTGGCAAAGGCCGGAATACTCGCTGTCAGAAGGATAAAGGAAAGTGACATGTCCAAGCTGTCAAGAGCTACTGGAGCGCGCATCGTCAGCAACCTTGATGAACTGTCGGCAAACGATCTTGGGTTTGCGAAGCTGGTCGAAGAGCGCAGGGTTGAAACAGAAAAGTGGGTCTTTGTCGAGGAATGCAAGAATCCCAAATCTGTCTCTATCTTGGTGAGAGGAGGCTCGCAGAGAGTAGTTGATGAGGCAGAGAGGTCGGTACATGACGCAATCATGGTCGTCAAGGATGTCATCGAATACCCATACGTGCTGGTCGGAGGCGGAGCCCCGGAGGCCACGACTTCGTTGAAACTGAGGGAATGGGCAGGCACTCTTTCCGGAAGGGAACAGCTGGCCGCTGAGAAATTTGCAGATGGCATCGAAACCATACCCCTTGTTCTTGCCGAAAATGCCGGAATGGACCCACTTGACACGCAGGTGAACCTGCGTTCCAAGAGCAGCACAGGAAAAGTACGATATGGAATAGATGTCATCAACGGCAAAGTTGCAGACATGGCTGCAAAAGACATCTATGAGCCACTTGCTGTCAAGGAACAGGTGATAAACGCCGCAACTGAGGCAGCATGCATGATACTGCGTATCGACGATGTAATAGCCGCGTCAAAATCCAAGGAACCGTCAAAGCACAGCGGACCTAGCGGTGGTGACATTGGCAATATGGAGATGTAAAATGCCCAATAATCTCTTTTTGTTCTGGGGGGTTGAGTTGTGATAGATGTTGACCGATTCCGACACAATCCTTGATGTCCTCGGGAACGATACACGACGAAGGATACTGGCGATTCTGTCCCAAGAGCCAATGTACTTCAACCAGTTGGCGAAGGAGATAGGCATTGGCCAGCAGGCTGTCCTTCGACACGTGCAGACGCTTGAGGAAAGCGGATTGATAGCAACATATGGAAAGAAAAGTGATCTCGGGGCGCCTGACAGGAAGTACTACAAGATCGGTTCTTCATTTATAGTGACGATTTCACTTTCAGAGGATGAATTTTCAATAACAAATCAAAAGATTATAGAATCACGCCGTCCAGAATCAAGGAAATTCTACAACAGATTTTATTCTATTCCCGATGACACAATATCTGCGGTATCCTGGATACAAAAAAATCTAGTCCAGATAGACAAAGAAATTTCTGACCTGGAATCGCGCATAAACGACCTGAGAGCGTTGAGGCAGCTGTTCCTACATCGGCTGCATGAAATAGGGATCGACAATTTTGAAGAAAATGAGCGCGAAATCCTTTATGAGATAGTGAAAAACTCGTCAAAATCTATGCCCGCCCTATCTGATATGTTGGACCAAAGAGAACCCAAGGTAAGAAACATCATTGCAAGTATGCGGAGCCAGATGAAGGCTCGAAGTGATGTAAGGGGTGTTGTTTGAAGACTTGCGCTAAGGGGTTGGATCAAGTAGTGCGAAGAGGTGGTCAAAATGAAGGCAAATGTCGTACACATGGACCTGAATTCTTGTGGAGGAGCCGAGCAGGTCGCCATTGCTACGATCCAAGCTCTTGTTGATCTGAACATTGATGTTGATCTGACTCTGGCCAGAACGCCGGATATTCCAAAACTCAGAAAAATATTCGGGCAAGAAAGAATCGGCAAAGTTTTCAACCGGATCGGAAAGATCAACTCGCTTGGCGACCTGACGGAGACTGATCATTCCCACCAAGATTATGAAATCACGATAAACACGCATGGCGATGTGCTGCCGTACTATCATCCATCATTTACAAGGTCGAACACTATCACTTATTGCCATTATCCAGTTGCAGTCGAGTTTATCTTGCAATATGATAGGACATATCTAAAGCGCTTGGCTGATTTGGGATTAGTGCAGGTTGCATACTCTTCTGATCCAAAAGCCGGCATTTGGCACGAGCTTCTAGACAACTATATCAAGATGTTAAAGAACTCGCTAATTATTACCAATTCGTCATTTAGCAAGAAAGCCATCCTCAAAGTGCTAAGCAGCGATGCGCCTACAAATGCAGAATATCCTATAATCATTCCCCCACCAGTAAGCGTAGAAGAGTACCGGGCGGCAGCGCTGGACTCTAGCGAAAGAACAAATTCAATTCTAATAGTGTCACGGATGCATCCAACCAAGAAACTGGAAACTGCGATTTTGCTTGCGAGCTTGCTCAAGAAGGAAGGGATAGGTGATGGCATGATAATAGCTGGGACCCTCTTACACGATGATCGCCATAGCCACGAGTATTACCAACGTATCGTGCGCATGATAGATACCTACAAAGTATCAGATTATGTCAGGCTGGAAGTTAATGTTCCTCTTGAAGGGCTCAAGTCCCTTATGAGGAGATCAAAAGTCTATTTTCATCCAATGCCCGGGGAGCCTTTTGGAATTTCCACAGTAGAGGCAATGAGCGCAGGCTTGATGCCCGTGGTGCCTGAAACAGGCGGTCATACAGACTTCGTACCCAAGCAGTATCAGTTCGGCTCCATTCATGAGGCAGTTGGCATAATATCCCGTGTGCTGCATGCTCCATATGAGGTGAGAAGAAAAATCAGCGACTCTGTGATCAGGTTTTCCCATTCAAACTATGTAAAACAATTTCAGGCCATCATCAAAGAGATGAATGTTGGAGCGGAGATCCGGACTCCATCTGTGAGGAACAGTATGCTGAAGGGTCGCTCTATAGCCGCCTGATAGACTACACGCATCACGGTGATCCAGCACTCAAATATATCAAGAATAATGAGGATAATAGCCAAAGGCTCAAAGTAACTGCTAGCACTTCAAAGTGATAATTTACATCCATTATCGGCATCCCTATTTGCTGAATTCGGATTAATTCCATGCCACAGGCGGGGTAAACGTTAAACATTGAATGCTGACGCTTCTGAACCCACAAACTGCCGCAGTATCGAAAGGATCCCTGCACTACTATTAGGTGGTTAGAACCTGCCAAATAATGCTGCAAACCCTATGGACCAGTTATTTCTAACCATGGTTATGGCAGATATGTCCGCTTTCAAGCTTGAGATAGTCTGTGTGAACAAGTACTCACCAAGTCAAAGATCGGTTCAGATTATTCAATAGTGCATAAATCGCTGAATCCATCAACCATGTGATATCAAACCCCCTTCCTTCACTCTCCTTTCTGCCAGGCTTGTCAATAGTCTGATAATTTGTGCTGGGTATGTGCTCTCACATTGACAGAAGATTTGCAAAAATGCAGTCAGAAAAATTGTCGAGCCCTGCAAATCTACACTATAGAAACTTATGAAGAAATTTTTCATAGAGCAAATTGTGTCTCCTTAAATTGCTTCCGGGACGTTCGTTTACATGGATATGCTTGCAGTTTCGTTCCTGCTGTTGTTGCCAGCAGCCGCCGCTGCATGTCTTGTGCTGCTGGCCGGCACGTCTGTGCAGGCGTCGCTGAACCCCGGCAACGAGCTAATGGCTGCAAGCAACTATACTTTCCTGTCAGACACATTCTCGGCGGCCGGCGCAATAGGCTCTGTCGCCGGCGATCCAGTCGATCCAGTGATAGTAACCGGAAGATGGAGTCTTGACGTTCAGGGAGGAGTCGTGTCCAGCTTTTCTGCAAGCCTGGCAATGGTGAACGCAAGCGGGAACGAGTACCGCATGGTAGAGCTGTCAAACCTTACCTCAAGCGAAGTGACTGTAAACGAAAACGGCACAGCGCTGGTAAGGGGCATTCTAGATGTGACTACTGCAAACGGCTCAGAAAATCTGACAGGAGTTGATGTTGAAATCGCACTTGCCAGGCTGCGCGCGCTCAAAATCACCCTGGGCGAACCCGCCTGCCTAACCGGCCCGATATACGGAATTGCCGACGCGCCGGCAGAAGAGTCCGCGACCAGTTCGACAGGTCTGTTGCCGGAAGGCAACGGGATCTATGGCAGCAACGCCACTCAAAAGTTTCGCCTGCCCCAGCTGCCAGACCCATTGATCAGGTAGCAGCTATCAAGCCAGCTAGTCCTGCCCTTCGATGTTTTGCAGCGGGATTGTCACCTTGGGCTCGGGCAATATCTGCTCAGACTGCCGCGCCTCTGCCGGCTTTTGCCCTTGGGAACTGTTTGCTGCCTGGCTGGCCTCGCTTCCAATCTGCTTGCTTCTGATGAGGAATTCTTTTAGGATCTTGCTGCGCTCGTCTCCCATCTCACTCGTCTTTACCTCAAAGACGCCGTGAATGACAAGCCTATCCTCCTTCTGATAGAGCCCGACCTCAATAAGGCCGTGACCATTACCAATTATGGCTTCCCTCATGCTTTCCACCAGCAGTTGCGTGTCCGGGTACGGACGCGGGACATAGGACACCACCTCGTCGATTATCGTGTCTCCATAGATCATCACTGGATTGTTGATCAGCATATAGTTTGGCACCTTGATGAGCCTGCCTGTGCGGACAGAAGGCAGGCGCTCGCCGTCGCCCACTTCCATCACCGTCGTCCGCAAAATCCCGATATCCATGATGTCACCCTTTGTCACTGAGCCGCCGGAGGTGATCTTGATCCTGTTGCCGATCCTGATGTCCTTCGTCTTTTTTATAACAACGGTAGCAATGAGGTCAGCGATATAGTCCTTGAATACGAACGAAAGTCCAAGTGAGCTGAACACACTCAGAAGTGGCAATATGGCAACAAGATCTGTAACTTCCATCGTTGTCATTGTTGTTGATACCAGAATCAGGTTAAGGCGTTAACTTGAAAAGTTCTAACAACACAGGAAAAACTCTTACACTAAATCGATAACCGTCTGGAACACGAGCGGCACTCCACTATAACGACCTTTTTGTCGTTCTCCACCACCCGGAACTTTTTCGAGCCGCACGACGGGCAGACCGGGCACGCCCTAAGACCCTTGGCCATTCGTCTACTATTACCACCTCTGGGGATTGGTGTCCGATCCAGCCAGCACCTTCATCCTCTCAACGCCTCCGATCTGGTCTATGACCTTAGCAACAGCGTGCGGTACCAGCAGCCTCCATTTGTTTCCTGACAACATGAGACGCCGGATGTTTGTGCCGTTGTACTCCCGTTTTCTTGAGAACTTGGGACTCTTGACTGCAATAACTCTGTCCTGCGAGAGGGCGAGGTGCTTTACAAAGTCGTTGCCCGTATAGAGCACGTCAAATGGCGGCACCATTGACCTCAGGTAGGCGATCCACCTCGCGTTGTTTTCGTCGTTTGCAAGCGGCATTACATGGCACTTTGAGAGATCCACCTTGGCCTCCTTGAGAGCTTCGTGTATCATGAGCACCCTTTCGCCCGCGGTAAACGGGTCCTTGTCTAGATAGTTGAACTGGGCGCTGCCGATTACTATTATCAGCTCGTCGCACTCGCCCAGGATCTGCTTTGCCAGAGCCAGGTGGCCGTTGTGGAATGGCTGAAACCTGCCGGTCATGAGCCCGCGCGTCGTCATAGTCATGACCTACCCAGCTTACTCTTCCACTGCTCTATTTCCTTTGCTTCTATCTTGCGGAATATAGGCTCGATCTTGCCAAGCTCGTGCCCCGGTGCGATTGCCTTGATGTCCTTGGCCGATTCCCACCTCTGCTGGTGCACGCTGCCTGCAAGCTTTAGCTGAGTCCAGATCTTTTCAGCTGAAAACGGGATAAAGGGCGCAAGCAATATTGCCAGGCTGCGCACCGCATTCACAGATACATACAGGGTTGTGTTCGCAGTATCCTTGTTTGCCCACGGCGCGTTGGCCTGGAAATACTGGTTCATGTAACTGCTGTATCTCAGAATCCTCTTGAGCGCCTTGTCAATCTCGTTGCTTGCCAGCAGCGCTCCTGCTTCGTCCACAGCAGAGGCAAATTCCTTCCCAATGGAATCGTCACCGCCAGCAGCGCCTGACGGCAACGGCACCTTGCCACCAAAGGCCTTTTGAGTGAATGACAGGGCTCGATTTACAAAGTTGCCGACGTTTGCAATGAGCTCATTGTTTATTCTTTCATAAAACGCGTCAAAGTCGAAATTGAGATCGTCCTGCGAATATGTCACCACGGAAGCGATGTAGAACCTCAGGTAATCCGGGTTGAAGGCCGAAGTGAAATCCTTCAGGCCGATGTACCAGTTCCTGCTCTTTGATATCTTTTGGTTCTGCAGCATGAGGTGACCCCTCGTAGGGATATAGTCGGGCAGCTTGTATTCCGAGTCGATTCCAAGGCGCATCGCGGGCAGGAAAAGATAGTGGTGGTAAACGATGTCCTTACCGATAAAGTGGTAGATGTCAGACTCGTTCCAGAACTTTTTTCCGTCGCGCCCCTTTCCTTCTTCAACGAACTTCCTGAGCGACGAGATGTAGCAGAGGTGGTTGTCAAACCAACCATAGAACACCTTGCCTTTTGCCTCCTCAAGGGGGATCGGCACGCCCCATGACAAGTCCCGGGTGATGTCCCAGTCCTGCAGCCCTTCATTTATCCAGTTTATGACATAGTTTCGGACTTCGGGCTGCAGGTGTTGGTTGGTGGCAAGCCAGTCCTTCAGCTTGTCGCCAAAGCTTGACAGCTTGAAAAAGTAGTGCTTGCTCTCCTTTTTGACAGGCGGCCTGCCGCATATCGCGCACTTTGGTTCCAATATCTGGTCGGGAACCTTGCCGCACTTTTCGCAAAGGTCAGAATACTGGTTTTCCGCGCCGCAGTTTGGGCACTTGCCAATGACATAGCGGTCGGGCAGGAACTTGTTGTCAAATGTGCAGTAGAACTGGATTACGTTCTGGTCATAGATGTGGCCGTTTTCGCGCAGCTTCTTGAAGACATACTGCACGAATTCGACGTTTTCCCTGGAACTGGTCTTGTAGAAAAAGTCAAACGAGATCCCAAGCGACTCAAAATCCTCCTTGTCGCGCCTGTTCCATATCGCGACATAATCCTCCGGGCTCTTCTTCTCTTTCTCTGCCCTTATCAAAATTGGAGTGCCAAAGTCGTCTGTGGCACAGATATGGTAGGCCTCTATACCGCTGAGCTTTGAAAATCGGGTGAAAATGTCTGCCGGAAGGTAGGTGGAGGCTATATGCCCCAGGTGTATCTCACCGTTTGCATAAGGGAGCGCGCTGGTAATGACCGCGCTTTTTTTCCTGTCCGGCACCATGTTTCAATCCATCTACTAGGATTTAATTTAACTGGAGTTTTGATACCGCCTCTGCTCTGCTGTCATTTCGTCAATCGCTATGCCCATTGCGTCAAGTGCGTACCTTGCCACCTGGCTGTCTATCTTTTCAGGCACGTCATACACCTTTGCCTCCATCCTGCCGTGGTTCTTTGCGACGTGCAGAATGGACAGCAGCTGGTTTGCAAACGACAGCGCCATCACTTCCTGTGGATGGCCATCCGCTGCTACAAGATTGGCGACGCGGCCCTTTGCTATCAGGAACAGCTTTTTTCCTTTGACCTTGACGCGCTCGACGTTTGGCCGGACTTGTACTGGCCTGCCCCCTAGTGAATATAGAGCTCCGACATCAATTTCAACATCAAAGTGCCCCGCGTTAGCTAGGATAGCGCCGTCCTTCATTTTCAGGAAGTGCTCTTTCCTTATCACCCCCGTCTGCCCAGTGCACGTGACAAACACGTCGCCGGCAGGCGCGGCCTCCGACAGTTTCTTCACCTCAAACCCATCCATTCTGGCCTCTATCGCCCTTACCGGGTCAACCTCGGTCACGGTTACTGCGGCGCCCATCCCTCTTGCCCGGGATGCCACGCCTTTGCCCACCCATCCATAGCCGCACACGACTACATTCTTGCCTGCAAACAGGATGCCAGTTGCACGCAGTATGCCGTCAAGAGTGCTCTGGCCGGTACCATGCCTGTTGTCGAAAAGGTATTTTGTCCGCGCATTGTTGACTGCAACGACAGGGTAAAGCAGTTTTCCCGATCTTTCCAGTGCGGCAAGCCTCTTTACTCCAGACGTGGTTTCCTCTGTGCCACCAAGTATCATCCCGCTTGTTTTGTTGTTCCGATGAGCGGCGGTGTGCAGATCACCTCCATCATCGGTTACTATCAAAGGCCTGAATGCAAGGACGCTACGGATGCATTGCTGGTATTGTGTTCTTGTCTCACCGCGCCAGGCATAGACGTGCATGCCCTGATCATAGAGAAAAGCTGCGATGTCGTCCTGCACCGACAGCGGGTTTGCAGAGCAGATTGCGATTTCTGCGCCAAGCCTCTTTGCTGTCATTGCAAGCACCGACGTCTCTCTTGTAATGTGCAAGCAGATCCCAAGTCGCATTCCGGCAAGCGGCTGGGAACGCTCGTTTTTAGCAGCTATCTTTTCGATGATACCCATTCGGAGCGCTGCCCACTCGTGCGACTGCCTCCCTCTCTCTGCAAGCCTGCTGTCCGCTATCTTGCCGGGCATATATTTTTCAAAAAAGCCGGAGCAATAAAATCTACTGGCTTTCGTATTCCTCTCTGTATCTGGCCCTTCCCCTTCTCATAACAGCAAAGAGCGCAAGTATCACGGCTATCCACACGGCTGAGAACATCATGTTGTTGATGCTGACATAGAGGTACGGCGTCGCTTCAATCAGATCCTCCTGTATGGTCTTGAGCGTGGCGTGCATATCGGCCATTCCTGTGTTGTATTCGGTGGTATAGGGCTCCAGCGTCGAGACCGAGTTTGCGCGTGCAATCATGTCATCAAGGGTTCTGTGGATGAGGCCAAAGTCGGTCTTTGCGGTAGGGAACGACCACACAGGGTTGCCGCTATCTGGAAGCTCCCTCTTTGCCATTCTTACAAAGTTTGCCAGCTCTCCTGGCGTCTGAGCAGACTCGGCCCTTGCCAAGTAGCCGTTCGCCTTGTCTACAGGGTAGATAGCCTCGTAGTAGCCGTAGAGCCCGATCCCGACTCCAAAGATAATCAGGGCCGCAACTGCTGCCATCATGAGCCTGTACGAAGACGCCATGCGGAATGTATAGCGCCGCCAGCGGTATTTAGGTGTGGCGGAGCAACATTCGCTCTGCTGAGGCGAGCGTCGTCCCTTGGCAGTCATTGATTTGAGATGCACTCTGTTCGTATTCTATAGGGATTCTCTATTTTTTGCACCACAGGTCTTGTGCATAGTCAAGCGTTGCTGCTTTGGCAGTGGACTAACAGGTTCATTTGCTGGCCCGTCTGCTCCAAGCCCCTACCTTTTTGCCATTTTTCTTGACCGTCTTGTCTGTATGTTTCCTTGCTGTTGATAGGGGCTGGACAACCTCCGGTATCAACTGATACCGGTTGATGACAGCCAAGTGTGAGTCGCGTCAGGAGCGAAGTTCCAGATAACCAATTTATAATAGCCACACCATTTACCGCACAATACAGTTGGCATTTGTAAAGGTCGCGCAGATAGGCGAGATCAAGGAAAATGGAGGCAAGGAGATCAACGTCAACGGCACAAGAGTCGCGCTCTTTTACGCAAACGGTCGGTATTACGCCATCGAGGCGCTCTGCCGCCATCAGGATGGATCGCTTGCGCCGGGTAAGATTGACGGCGAGGTGGTAGAATGCCCGCTGCATTCCTGGCACTACAACATAAGGACTGGTGAGCTCTTGGACTATCTTGCGGGAGTCAAGCTTACAACCTACAAGGTTGACGTCCGTGGAAACGACATTTACATCGAAATCTAGCTATCAAACGTCATCGCTGTGCTGTGGTGCCGGCTGGCCCCATAACCATCAGTAGGAACAACCTGCACACCAGCTCTCTCTCATTGCACCTTCCCAAGATTCCATGCAGAGAAGAACTTGGGCGTGATTTCAATTGTCCCGCATGTTCCGTTTCGAGTCTTTTCCGCAAGCTCCTTTGCCACAGGATGTTCGAGCGTTCCCAAGTACTTCAGGTTGATCTTCTCCAGGATGGAGACATTCCTCTGCGTATCTTCAATTATGGTCGCCCGCGCCCTTCCCTTTACTCCTTCATAGGAGAGATTTTCATCATCAATGGAATAGTAGACCTTCTCAGGGTTTCTACGAATATTCTGAACCTTCTTTGACTTCTTGTCGGCATTGACGTACATTTTTCCAGAATCCCTGTCGTAGTAAAACATCACAGGAGCCACGTTTGGATGACCTTCCTCGTCAAGTGTTGCCAGCTGCAGGTTAAGCTTGCTTCCAAGCAATCTTTCAACGTCTGCTTCAGTCACAGGCTTGGACATGCTGGGCACAGCCTGTATCAGCTTTGCCATGCGCTGATATCGCAGGCTTTTGATATATGCATTGAGAATCTAGAGTCCGCTCCCCTCTTCTCATGCCATGCAATACGCAGTAACTCCTCTGTCTGCCTAGCAAAGGTAAAAAGCCCGGGCAGGTCGCAAAATCTGCAGTGAAGTTATACAACACGCTGAGCCGGCAAGTCGAAGAGCTGCAGCCGCATGACAACAACACCGTTAGGATGTACGTCTGCGGAGTCACAGTCTATGACAGCTCGCACATCGGCCACGCGCGCACAGTCATTGTGTTTGACACCCTGCGTCGGTATCTCTTGTCAAAAGGCTACAAGGTAATATTTGTGCAGAATTTCACAGACGTTGACGACAAGATAATCAACCGCGCAAAGGCGGAAGGGAAGAAGGCGCATGAGATATCTGAAAAATACATCGACAGCTATTTCCGGGATTTTAATCGTCTGAACGTAATGCATGCCGATTATCATCCAAAGGCCACAGAACACATCAACGACATGATCCAATTGATTCAGGGCTTGATGGAAAAGGGTCACGCCTACCTGACGCTCAACGGTGTTTATTTTCGCGTAAAATCGTTCCACGGGTACGGCAAGCTGTCGAAAAAGCCGGTGGAGGAGCTGGAGTCCGGCGCGAGGATCGAAGTTGACCCGTCGAAGGAGGACCCGCTCGACTTTGCTCTCTGGAAGTTCTATTCAGATGAGCCAGTGTGGCCAAGCCCGTGGGGCAAGGGCAGGCCAGGATGGCACATAGAGTGCTCGGCCATGTCAAGAAAATATCTCGGCGATACGTTCGAGATCCATGGCGGCGGGCACGACCTTGTTTTCCCACACCATGAAAACGAGATTGCGCAGTCAGAGGCATACACCGGCAAGCAGCTTGCCAAGATCTGGATCCATTCTGGCATGGTCACAATCAACTCACAAAAAATGAGCAAGTCGCTTGGCAACATCGTCACGATTGAGCAGGCGCTTGACAGGTGGGGCATGAACACGCTTAGGCTGTATTGCCTGTCGGTGCACTATGCCAAGCCCCTTGACTACACCGACGGCCTGCTCAAGGAATCTGCTCAGAGGTGGCGTCAGATAGAGACATGCGCCTATGAGCTGCATTCTGCCACCGGAAGCGGTGGCGAAGTTGATGCTGTACTCAAGCTGTGCGACGAATCAGTCAAGGCGTTTGAAGCGGCGATGGACGACGACATGAATACGTCGCTTGCGCTGACCGAATTCTTGAAGATGGTAACAAGACTGAACCAGTACGCTGCGTCGGACAAGCTGACAAAGGACATGGCAGACGCCGCGCTGCCATCCTTTAACAGGATAATGGATATCCTTGGACTCCAGACGATGCAGGCTGGCGAACAGGAAAGAAAAGAAATAGAGCAGATAGTGGCAGAGCGCAACAGGCTGCGATCGGAAAAAAAGTTCAAAGAGGCAGACGAGCTTCGCAAAAAGCTGCTTGACCGCTCTATCGAGCTGCTTGATCACAGGAGCAGGACCGTCTGGGTAAAGCGTGAACGACACGAGTGACATCAGGACGGTAGTGGTAGTCAATTTTCACTCTTTTGTGCATCTTGTTGCACTCCGGAGCTAATGAGTCCGTCTGGCGCCATTTATGAGACAACAATGAAGATACTGGACGGTAAGCGCACGGGTTCAGTAACTGTATTTGAAGACACTCTCATGCTCGCAGAAATATTCGGCGATGTCATAGTCAACAGTGGTCACCTAGAGCTCAAGGGCAAGGTGCTTGGCAACCTCTTTGTGCGCAAGGGCACCTGCAGGATGCTAGGTATTGTGCGCGGCAATCTCGTGAATGAGCGAGGCGATGTCGAGGTGTTTGGAGCCATACACGGCAAGCTGATAACAAAGAGCGGATACACCTATGTCAACCCTGGCAGCAAGGTGGGCGCAATCGAAAGCGCGCTACCGGAGAGAAGAGTGGAGCATAAGGAAGAAACGCTCAGTAGCAGCACCTAGCTGCGGGCCTTTTCCTGGCGAATCTTGTCAAGGTCCTTCTGTAGCGCTTCGATAGTCTTGGGTATTTCCCTTTCGGCGCACTGCAAGCAGATCTGCTGCAGCGAAAGCGGATAGGTAAAGTACTTTTCGTTCAGCGCGATGTCGCGCTTGCACGACACGCACTTTTTCATCTTGTATGGGTCAGTGTTCTTTATTATCAATTCAAACCTCCACCACTTCGCCCTGGTCAGGAGCGTGGGCGTCGTAGCCGTACTTTTCCCGGATTTCTTCGGCAAACTTGGTGCACGAAGGTCCATCACCGTGCACCGTGAGCACCTTGGGGTTGCCCTTGATGCGATCGAGGATTTCAAACAGCTCGCTCCTGCTGTTGTGCCCGGAGAACTCGAAGCGCTTGACATCTGCATAGCATTTCGTTATCTTGCCGTCAAAGTTGGCGACGCGCTTGTCAAGGAGTATCCTGCCCGGCGTCCCTTCTCCCTGGTACGACACAAGCGCGATGCCGTTCTTTTCGCTCTGCGCGATCTGCTGCGTGTAAAATACTGCAGAGCCGCCGACGAGCATTCCTGCCGGCGAAATTATCACACACGGCTCGTTGACAACCTTTTTCCTCCTGCTCCAGCCCTGCACCCATTCGGCCTCGCCTATGGCACGCTTGAACATCTCTGGGTCCCGGAGGAATTTGGGGTGCCGGCTCATTATCTGGTTTGCCTTTAATGCCATGCCGTCCATCACAACCTTGTGCTTGAAATTGTAAGCCTTGAGTACGCAGGCGATTTCTTGCGCCCTTTCCACCGAGAATGACGGGATGAACGCCGTGCCCCCGCGCTCTACAATGTCATTGACGTATTCCAAGAGATCCTTTTCGGCTTCTTCGCGGGGCTGCTGCTCGGTCTGTGAATACGTGCTCTCTATTATCATCAGGTCGATTTCGCCAAAGTCAAGATCGGCAGGTCGCAGAAGCTTTGACCCGCGGGTGTTGATGTCGCCGGTGTAAAACACCTTCTTGCCCTCGTGTTCCACTATTACAGTGGAGCCCCCGACAACATGGCCCGACTCGTGGAGCGTCACCTTGGCATCGTTTACCATGTATGGCTCCCTGTATTGCAGGTTCTTTGATGCCTTTAGCATGGTCATAAGGTCAAGGTATTCAAAAGGAAGGTAAAAGCCAGATAGTTTGATCATGTCTTCTATTAGCAATTCCGACAGCTCAAATGTCGGAAGCGTGCCCAGCGCGGGAATGTCGGTGTTGCCAGACAGATAAAGCGAGGGCACAAAACCGGAATGATCGAGGTGTGCGTGTGTGATGACTACTGCGTCGACTTCCTTTGGCTTGATGTGCATTGGAAAGACCGGCTCCCTCTTCAGGAGGACGCCGTAATCCATCAGTATGTTGGTGTGGTCACAATTGACGAGAAACGCCGAGCGGCCGACCTCCTTGGCCGCCCCCATAACCTTTACTTTCAATTTGGTTTTACATTAAAGCTCGGTCAGCACTTGTTTTAAATCTTGCTAAATAAGACACCATCATAACTTTGCCAGGCCGCATACATGACTGCCAGACAACATAACACCGGCTGACGCCGCTGGTATCGCCTGGAACTTGACAAACAAAGCCATGAAAGATCCAATAGTCAAGTCAGCAACGGCAAACCAGAAAGAAGAGATGCATATCATCAATCAACCAGGCAAGCGATTTGAAAAGCTGATCGTAGTTAATGAAAAGGACTCCGCTAAGATCAAGCAAAAAAAGCTGGATCTAGAGAGAGGAATGGAGAGAGATAAACGACATTCTCAGAGCCGATAGATTTAGCTGGCTATCTGACGGTAAGGATAGCTGCTGGATCAGGATGCAAGGCTAGTCTTACATATTTATTCAATTAGCATCGGTCTATCATAGCTGTGTACCAACCGCGTATAATAGTCATTACCTTGATATCGCAGGTAAAGATGCTCGTTTTCTTCATAATACAGTCTCTCTCCAGCCAACAAGTCGAGTGTTTTTTGAGCTTCTGAAATGCTCTTTGTCTTGACTGTGATGATCGCAATTCTGTTCTTATCTGATTGATATCTCTGTTCAACGGAGTTGATCGCTTCTTTCAAGGTAGGATATTCTTGTAGTTCATTATCAGATACTGGAATGACAATGAGGTTAGATTCGATTGCATTTTGAGGATGAACCCTCTCAACTATAATCCAGTATGGCATAAAGTAGTTATATGCTGCAATTGCCGAGATTATTCCAACAGCTATTGAGACTGTTATAATGGGCAATCCTACATTTCCAAAGATACTCTTGCTGCTGGGCACAGTTTGATTTTTCACTACGTTTCTTTTGGGCTTTTAGTCTTTTTTCCAGTGCCCATCCTATCACCCTTATGTTAACGCTGCATCCACCGAAGTTAACAGCCAAGCAACAAACATGAAATGCGCGCGAGAGTTACGAGCGTCATCGAAATTGAGTCGTTAACCGAAGACAACCCAGAATAAGCCCTACCACTGCACCTGCCACATCGGCTCCGGTGCCGCAGGGTTCTCAAGCTTTTGCAGGTAGCCGTAGCCGCACTCGTCGAGCACAGACTCAAAGTCGTAGCGCTCTGCCGGCTCTCCTTCCTTCTCGACCTGCCTTCTTAGTGCCTCCTTTACAGCACCGGCTCTGGCAGGTCTGGCATACACATACCAAAAGTTGTGTGCACCCCGCATCGTGGCAAGCTCGGCCCTCTTGCTGTCGGGCATTTTCGTGTAATACCGGTTCATTATCTCGGTGTTGACATCTTCCCATGAAGGAGTCCTCCACCAGGCGACTTTCTGAAACCCGTGGCCCTCGAATTCTGCCGCCAGGCTTATGCCTTGATCGAGCGTCGTCACGATGACGTCGGTGCTTCGCGCTACGGGGTCGCGAAAGTCCTGCCCGGGCTCCATCCAGCCGACAAAGATCAAGTCATATTTCTTGTCGATCCAGTGCGCATCAGCGATCCTGATGTAGTCAGGCTTGACGATGCCAAGGCCATAAAAGATACCTCCTTCCTTTTCGATGCCCTCAGCGTTTGGCAGGAACTCCCTCATGCGCGCTAAAAATTCGCCATAGCCACAGCCGACATCAAGGTAAGTCGGGCTTGCCCCCGCTACCGCCTTCGCAATGGCGACGATGCGCAAAACGTCGACTTTGCGATATGCAAAGTACGTGCCTGAAAAAAAGGGAAAGCTGTACCGCTCGTGGTGGGACGAAACTGCGGCTGCCCTGAACTGCGCAAGTGACTGGCGTGCCTTGCGGAGGTCTTCGATGTTAAAGGGCACTACTCAAACATCACTTCCCACAACTTTTTGCCGCTCGATAGCGCAGCCAGCTCTTCCTTGTAACCATAGCCACATTCGTCAAGCACCGACTCAAAATCAAACCGGTCCTGAGGGTCTTCGCTGTCCAAATGCGACTTGAGACCGGACCTGACGCTGTCGGCAAAGCTCGGCCTTGCATACACATACCAAAAGTTGTGTGCGCCGCGAAGGCGCGCAAGCTCTTCCTTCTTCTTGTCGTCAAGTGAAGGTGTATAGTAGCGGTTCATGAGCTCGGTGTTGACATCGATCCACGACGGCGTCCTCCACCAGGCGATGCGCTGGTAGCCAAACTCTTCATACTCGCAGCCCCCGTTTATCCCGCACTGCCCGCCTGCGTCAAAGGTAGTGATGACGCACTTGGCGTACTTGGCAACAAACCTGCGAAAGTCCTGCCCGGGCTCCATCCAGCCGACAAATGCCACGTCGACAGGCTCTGATAACCCTTCAACAGGCATGAGTCTGATATGGTCGGGCTTGACTACGTTGAATGCATAAAAGATGCCTCCTTCCTTTTCGATGCCCTCAGCGTTTGGCAGGTATTTCCGCACCTTCTCAAGAAAGTCGCCATAGCCACAGCCGACGTCGACATAAGTCGGGTTGTTGGAAATGGACCTGGCAACTGCCACTACTCTCTTCACGTCAACATTGCGGTAAGTGAAATACGATCCCGTGAAAAACGGAAAGATGTAGCGGGCGTGATGTACAGGGGGCTTGCGACCCAGAAACTGCTGGTAAGCTTTGTAGGCGCTCTGCAAGTCCTGAATCGTAAAAGGCATCAGCCTTTCTCTTCGGCTCGAGTCCTATAATATTCCTAATGCATCCTGGAATCTGCCTCATTATTTCCAATATAACACCGTTTGAAAAAACCCAAAAGGCTTATTAAGTTCGGTTTTCACTTTGGTGATATGGTTAGGAAATTTGATGACTGGTGGAGAACCGTACCAGCTGACTTGAAGGCAAAGGCTCGCAAGGGCGACGAACAAAACAAGCCATTGCTAAATCAGGTTAACTATGTCCTTCTGCATCTTCACTTGCAAGGCAAGCACGATGCAAAGCCGACTCATGAAGAGCTCAAGGACTGGCTGCACAGTGGCCAAGTAGACGTTCTCCGCATGAACAAGTAAGAAATTTTCTTTTCTCTCTTTTTCCTTTATTTTGTCTTACAGCTTACATAGCGTGTAGCTTACCTGCTGCTCGATTGTCGTATTGTTATAACAGCGTTTTGCTGTACCCATAGGGTTTAAATAGTTTCGAACAATACTGACGTGTAAGTGAATTTAGATGCCAATTGCTATACTTCCAGACGTCGATGAACAAAGATGCATTGGCTGTGCGCTCTGTGTAGAGATCTGCACTGCCCTCGGCCCAGACGTTCTCAGGGTAAAGCCGGTAGAAGGCTGGAAGAGGGGTAAGGCATTCGTCTTTTATCCAGAGAGATGCATTTCAGACGGTGCATGTGTAGGCGTATGCCCAACACACGCTATCTTCTGGATGAGGCCAATGGAATACACTCCAGGACAGCCAGTCCCGTTGCACAAGAACGGTGTGTTCAGCAAGGGCTGGGAAGAAGGTTAAGTCCGAAGGAAAGAAAAACTCCTTCCTTTTTTCATTTTTATTTTCTTCAATTAGCCCATGGTCAAAAGGCTTATCTTTCATGATGTGCATCATCTCACTGACATATGTGCGACTACATGTATTATGAGCACAGGCAAAGGGGCAAGATAAAGAACTCGATACCCGCCGAAGAAGAGCCCGAGCTGGAGAAGATAACAACAGCAACAGAAGAAGAGCAGCAACCGATGACTGTCAGGGCTTGAGCCCTTTTCCTCTTCTTTTTTGCGCTTTTGAGTTAATGTCGGCCAGACGGAGTGGCTCTATTCCAAGCTTTTGCACGATCGCTATTGCACTCTCTAGGCTTATCCTGTGGCCGATGCTGACATACAATTTTTTGCTGATCGCGTAGCCAAGGATCTCTCCTTTCATCTCTACAAAAGAGTCTGGCCGTACAGTTCCGCACAGCCTGCTCTTTCCAATCCCTATCGTCGGCTTGTCGAGCGTCACGCCCACGTAGCAGGCAAGGCCGCATTTCCTAGGGTGCAGCCGCCCGTGGCCATCAACCAGCAAAAGGTCATAGCCTTTCTTGAGCATCGCAAGCGTGCGGATCATCGGCTCTGCTTCTCTCAACATCAGAAGTCCTGGGATATAGGGAAATTTCACATCCGTTTGCAAGTCGGCAGAATCTACCACCGCCGACCCTCCGCCTTGCCATTCTCCTTCTTGTCCTTCCATCACAACTGCAGAACAATATGCGATATTTCCGTCGTACGCAACATCCACCCCGCAGATCCGGTGGATGCTGTCAAAGTCATCGTGCGTAACTACCTTTTTCGCGATTTCTTTTTGCAGCCTGGTTGCATCCTGCATCAAAGCTCTGAAATGTCATTTACCAGACGGGCATTTATCCCTGCAGCCTGCGCCGCTGCCTGCTTCATGAAGTCGTCGGCTACTATGACCACCTCTTCAAATCTGCCTGCAAACTTTATCAGCGATTCTGCAAAGGTCGGATAGTCCTCGGCCCTCTGTCCGGACCTTGGCGCAAGATTGTGCGACGCCGGAAAGACGTCCGAGATCTCGGCGGGGATGACTCCAAGGAACGGGCTGTAGCTGCATACCTGTGCATCTGGAAATCTTTTCACGACTTCCCTGTAGATTCTGGTGGCGTAGAACGGATGGACTTCGCCTTCCGGGCAGAGAACCAGCTTTTTCCTGCTTGACTTGAAAGCAGCCACCGCCCTTCGGAACCTCTTTGCCTCCGGCCGGTACTGGTCTATCGGATCGTAGAAAAAGATCGCCTTTTCTTTAAAGAGCGGAGTGCCAGCTTCGAGCATTTCGATGTCCTTGAAGAGCTGTACAGCCTCCATCAATTTCGGGTGGGCCCTGGCCTTTTGCATCACGTATTCCCACAGCCTGCCATCCATTATAGCCTGTTTGACCAAGTCGACCTCGGCCTTGAGCACGTGCAGGTTGTGCTTTGCCACCTCGACAGTGCGGGCATCTCCCTCCATCCGGCGCAGTTCCTGCAGGCTACAGGATGAACATACCGGACACTGGCACGGCAGGTATGCAAGTTCGTCCAGTCTCACAGTGCCGTTTGGAGTCATGTACCTGCCATCCTTTGCATACAGCATGTAGGAGGCCGAGTCAAACATGTCGCAGCCAAGCGCGACTGCAAGCGGAATGGTGAGCGGGTGGCCGGCGCCAAAAAGGTGGACAGGCTTGCTTGGGATCACCTTCTTGGCAGCGACTATCATGCGCGCAAGCGTCGCAAATTCGTATGCTTCCATCAGTTCGACAGGGCTCCCAAGAGCCATCAGCCTGAACCCCATCCTGTCGAGCTCCCTTGCAGAGTGCTCTACAAGATCGGTGTGCTCGGCACCCTGCACGGGCCCAACCCATATCGCATCAGTGTCGCCTGCAAGGTCAAGGGTTTCTTTCGAGTTTTTGAGCGTAGTTGCGACATATTGTTTGGCCCTTTCATAGTCAAGGCCGTAACCGGTAGGCTTGTCAAGCGGGATCGGTATGTCGCTCCGGATCTCTTTTTCAAACTGCGCCATCGTGGCCGGCTCTACTTCTACCGAACCGTATTCCAGTACCTGGTAGCCTCCAGAGTCAGTCATGACCGCGCCATCGTAGCCAATGATGTCGTGTATACCGCGCTTTCTCGCTTCATCGCCGTAGTGCCTGAGCGTAATGTAGGCATTGGTGATGACGACTTGAAAGCCCATCTTTTTCAAAAGCAGGGTGCTGACAGTCTGCCTTACTGGATGCACGACGGGGACAAAAGCAGGGGTCTCAACGACTCCATGAGGCGTCTCGAGCCTGCCTATGCGGGCCGCCAGATCCGAGTACCGGACCTCGAACACAACCCTACCTCTTTACTTCCCTCATGAATTCGTCAAAGATGGATTTTACCCTGTCTGCCGCCAAGCCCGAGCCTTCCTCTACGCCGGACTGGGTCACCTTTATCTTGTCCATGACGATTATTGCGCCGACATCTTCACGGACCTTTACCAGGCCGGGGAAGACTCTTGACAGCCTGTCTGCAAGCGCCTTAAAGTCAAACGGCTTTTCCATCAGCCTTATCTCCTTGACGAATGCGCCGTTAATTATCATCTTGGTTATGCCATGACCCTCGACGTTGTCGAGCGCGACGTCAAGTTTCTCGTCGATTCCAGCAAGAGTTGCATTGTAAACTCTATTATCCGAAGTTTCCACGGAGACTTTTTTTCCAAGGAACTGGAGCGTCTCCTCTCCAAATTTGCGTGTAACAACTGCAGCCATTGAGTGACTCTTATCTTTTTAGCAGTATATATACGAATTTTTAAATCAGGGCAGTACATGCCTGCCAAGCTTTCTCTCAGATGCAGCATTGCTGTGCGACAGGCCTGGCCTGCATGAGCGGCCCAGCTTGCTGTGCTGCGCAGTTACAGCAGGGCTCGCTCCAGCACACGGTGACTGCGACCATCTTGCCCCGCCAGGCGGGACTCTTCGCCTTTCGGAAATCAGTATTCAAAGAACCTTTTCATGTCACCTTTTTCAGAGACCATTTCAAGCCAGTCGATGCCGACCGCTGCCTTTGGCTTTTTGCGCATCGCGCGCAGGATTTCATTTGCGGTCTGTTCCGGCGTCTTGTCCGTGGTGTCAAACTCGGCGACCTTGCGCTTGCCAAAGGTCTTTATCGAATCGTAGAGCGACACGCCGAGGGTCTCGCTTGCAAGGTTCTCCTTGACCTTGTAATGATCGTATCCCCTCTTCGTGAGTGTTTTTTCAAGCTCGTACGGCGACCTCCTCAGCACGGCAACCATGCTTATTCCAGCCGGTTTTAGCACATACGGCGCAAGGTGCCCAACAACAATTTGATCTTTCTTAGCTTTGAGCATTCTGGCAAGGAGCCTCCCCAGCTTTTTCACATCTACTTCGAGGCCGAGCTCTGTCTTTTTGGCAATGGCGCCGTTGTCGAGTGCAACCCTGTTTATGTCGATTATTTCCGCGCCGGTTTTTTCCGCGATCAGCCTGGCGCTTGTGTGCTTGCCGACTCCCGGGTTGCCGGTAATGACCAGCTTCACCGGGATGATAAGTTCTACACACTATTTATGCTTGGGCTTTCAAGCAGAGATATATGCGAACATGCGAGTCCTGTGGCAGGGTAAGATTCTACTCGCTCAACTTCCTGTTCTCAAAGACGGTGTGCAACGAATGCTACCTGAGGATGAAAGAGAAACAAAAGCGCTAGCTCTGTGCGCTTCCGCACTTTGTGCAGAACTTTGCACTTGCCTTGAGCCTGTTGCCGCAGCTCGTGCAGAACCTTTGCTCCGGCTCTAGCGTCTCCCTGTCAAGCGGAGTCAGCTGCGGGGGCGACATCTGGTCGGTGGGCGCAGAGGCAAGCCCGCCGTACATTTCAGTCACTGCTCCAGTAGGCTTGAAAGAATCGTCGACATCCGGCATGAGTTCTGAATCCTTCCTGTCATTTTTTTCTTCAAGATAGAGCATGAGCCGCGGTCCCCGCTCTCCGCCGGGGAGGCTCACAGGCTCGCCGAGCCATAGCGCAAACTTGCGTAAAGTCATCTCGGGGGTGGAGAAGGTAAGCGAATGGGTCGACATGTACTCGTCTGTGGCTGACCTGCCATTGAACGCCTTTGCCATCGCAAAAATGATGACCCAGAGTGGCTATTAATTATTGCGACCTGCCGCACTTGCTGCAGAACTTGGCCTGCACAGGGATAGCAGCACCGCAAATGATGCAGTTCTTTGTCGTGCTTTTCTTCTTTGGAAGTTCGATGTCCACTGGTTTGAACGCCGGTGGTTGCTCCTGCTGTTGGGGCGACGGAAGCGTATATTCGCTGCTCGCTGCAGCAGAAGGTCCCACGGTGCCGCCCGCTCCCACAAAGCCGCCAATGCCAAAGCCTGCCTGAGGCGCTGACGGGTACGAGCTGCCGCCTGTCGGGCTCTTGATCGATGTTCCCTTCTCCATCGCCGTCTTCATCTCCAGGATGACACGGACGGCCAGAAAGTTCATCGCAGATGTTGCAACCAGGTATTCGCCTATCTTGGCAAAGAATTCCCTGTCTCCGAGCTTGCCCTGCTTGTAGAGCTGGTTGGCGTCTATGAACGACTCGTAGAGGTTCTGGGTATCGTTGACCAATTGCTTTAGCTTCTCGGTCAAACCTCCAAGAGTGTCGACGCCAAAAGACATTCAAAAATAGAGAAGCCAGCGGGCTTTAAAAATGGTGTGCCCGCTCAATAGCTGTAGCCGCTTCCGCCGTAGTAGCCACGGTTGCCGCCGTAGCGCCTTCCGCCACCACCGCTGCCACGATAGCCACCGCCGCCAAAGCCCCTGTGGCCGCCGCGCCTTCCGCTATATCCGCCACCGCCGCCGCGGTACCCTCGGCCACCTCCAGAACCGCCGAAGCGCCTTCCGCCACCACCGTAGCCGCTACGTCTTCTAAATCCGCCGCCATACATCTGTGGCTGACGCTGTGCAACCACTGGCACGACGATTCCCATTTCGTCATTGAGCTTGCGTATCGGAAGATGGGTCTGTGCAAGGATGCGGTCAAAGTCTGCGATCCTGTCATTTGAGACAAGGGATATCGCCTTGCCTTCTGCGCCGGCCCTCGCGGTCCTGCCGATCCTGTGGAAGTATACGTTGGGATCGTCTGGAATGTCATAGTTGATGACGTTGCCGACTGACGGGACATCGATCCCCCTTGCTGCAATGTCTGTCGCGACCAGTATGTCTTCTGCTCCTTTCCTGAACTTGCCCATTGCGCTGTCGCGCTGCCTCTGCGACAGGTCGCCGTGGATGGCGACTGCGTTAAGGCCCTCGCGTCTTAACTGGTATGCGACCCTGTCTGCGCGTTGCTTTGTAGCGGCGAATACTATCGTCTGGCTCTTGGCGATGTTGTTCTGCTTGATAAAGTTGACCAGGTGCCTGAACTTTTCGCGCTCTTCAACCACCAGATACGACTGGTCGATTGTCTCAAGCGTGACTTCTTCTTCGTTGAGCCTTATGTGCTCGATGGCGTCGTGCCTCATGTATTCCTCCGCCAGCCGCAGAATTTCCGGTGGCATTGTTGCAGAGAACAGGCACGTCTGACGATCCTCGTTCACATAAAACAAGATGAACTTGATGTCGTCAATAAAGCCCATATCCAGCATCCTGTCCGCTTCGTCGAGCACAACGAACTTGACGTCGTCAAGGATTATCGAACCCTGCTTTATGTGGTCGATAAGCCTGCCGGGCGTCGCGACTACTATCTGGGCGCCACGCCGGAGCTTGTCAAGCTGGACGTTTATGCTCTGGCCGCCATAGATTGCGACGGTCTTGATTCCTATGTACTTTGCGAACCTGTTGATCTCGGTTGTCACCTGCACCGAAAGTTCCCTTGTCGGGGCAAGTATCAGGGCCTGCACCGGGCCGTCTGCCTTGATCTTTTGCAGTATCGGCAGGCCAAAGGCCGCCGTCTTGCCGGTTCCTGTGTGCGCCTGTCCTATGACATCTTTACCTTCCAAAACAAGCGGTATAGCTGCCTCTTGTATAGGGAACGGCGCCTCAAATCCATTTTCGGAGAGTGCCCTTGTCAGTTGTGCACTCAATCCCAATTCTTCAAATGTTTTTGTCATTTTGCTTTTTTTCACACACTTTTGTTTTTGATGTATTCACAAAAGCCACGGAAGAGATGAAAAGTTTTGATTTCTTTTGACAAATCTGCCGTGCCGAAACTTTTGTCGTGTACATAGTGGAGGCTGGTCGGAGATATAAGGCATGCGGTATGCAAGTTTAAATTTCAAACTACTCTCTAGGCAGGATGACATGCCAGACCCCGACGCAAAGCGCCTGCTGTGGTACCTCTTTGCAGGCTCGCGTGGGGGCGAGAACAGGATAAGGATAATCGACCTTCTCAAGGAGCAACCGCGCAACACGAACCAGCTCGCTGAGGCTCTCGGCATTGACTACAAGGCAGTCCAGCATCACATAGGTGTCCTTGAGAAGAACAACATGGTGACAAGGACTGGTGAAAAGTACGGCGTCCTCTATTTCATCTCAAACTATCTAGAAGCCAACATCGAGTCGTTCAACGAAGTCAGAGCCGCGATAGACAGAAAGAAATCTGGAAAAAAGTAAATAAGCCAATTTCGTACGCGTGTCCTCATGGCAATGCTCATGGACATCAGCTCCATTGTTAGCATGGCAAACGTGGCCATACTGGTAGCCCTGATGTCCGTGTACAGCAGGATATACAGCAAGACAGGGGCAAAGTTCACAGTCGGCCTGATGGTGTTTGCAGGCATGCTGATACTCCACAACGTGATCGCTGTTTATGCCTACTTTGCGATGGCACCGCTGTATTCAGAAGAGCTTTTGCCGTATTTTGTCGGGATACACATTGCCGAGCTTGTAGGCCTGATTTCCCTTCTGAAAGTAACAGTCTGGCCAGAAGGTATCAAGAGGGAAAGGGCTGCCTGAAAGCCATCGGTGAATCTGGTGCGGATCTGGAAAAAAGGATTTAAGCGAAAATTTGGGGCTTCCACTTGAATTGGTCGAAGCTAGCATATTGGTGTCTGCGCTAGCAGGTGCGGGATCTTTCTTTTCGCCATGTGTCCTACCGATAATCCCGGCATTCGTATCGTACATTTCTGGCACCACCATGGCCGAGATTCAAGGACACAACCAGGCGGTCAGCAGCTCTTCTGTAACGGTGAAAAAATCTGTCAGGCTCAACATCTTTCTTAATACAGTCTATTTCGTACTAGGCTTTTCGCTCGTGTTCGCCGTGCTGGGCGTGATACTGAACAGCTTCCTTGTCAATGTCGGCACCAGCTTTCAGTCCACTTTACAGACAGTGGGCGGCGCTGTGATAATCGCGTTTGGCACCTACCTGATCTTGTCGACAAAGTTCCGGTTGCTCAACTTTGAAAAGAGAATGACAAACCTGCCGCGCTTCAAGACCACTTACATCACGTCGTTTGTGTTTGGCGCGGCGTTTGCCTCAGGCTGGACTCCCTGCGTTGGACCGATACTTGGCACTACGCTCACACTTGCGGCAACTGCACCAGGCGCGGCCTACAACTCGCTGCTTGCATACTCGCTCGGACTCGGAGTACCGTTCCTGATAACCGGCGCATTCTTTTCGCAGTCGACCAGGGTCATCAAAAGGATGGCCAAGCATCTCAAATACTTCAATCCAGTGATGGGCGCAATCCTGATCGTGCTGGGCATACTGGTGCTTACCAATCAGCTCAGCATAATCGGTAACTTTCCGCTTGCAAACGAGATAATCAACTTGGAGAGGGGGCTGGCATGAATACTGACAACCTGAGCGCGCTGGCAGTCGGGATCGGGGTCGTTGTGCTGATCGCCGGCTTTGGCGTCTATTTCAACAGTCCCGCGCTCAACAAGGCCGCGTCTGACCAACAGGAAAATTTCGTACCCGCTGCTACTATGCAGAACGGAACTACAGGGATAGACAAGTCGCAGTTCAAGCTGGCACCCGAACTTGCACAGATCTCCGGTTATATCAACACCGATCCGATCACACTTGCGGATCTAAAGGGCAAGGTCGTGCTTGTAGATTTCTGGACCTACAGCTGTATCAACTGCATCAGAACCATCCCGTACCTTAACGCGTGGTATCAAAAATATGCAGATGATGGTCTGGTCATAGTAGGCGTGCACACGCCGGAATTCGAGTTTGAAAAAGACTATAACAACGTCAAGGCAGCAGTAGAAAAATTTGAAATAAAATATCCAGTCGTGCAGGACAACGACAAGGCTACGTGGAAGGCGTATGAGAACAGGTACTGGCCGCGGAAATACCTGATCGACAACGAAGGCTACATCCGATACGACCATATCGGGGAAGGCGCATACGCCGATACTGAAAAAGTGATCCAGTCACTCCTGTCAGAGAGGGCCGTGTTCATGGGGGGCAACTTGAGCTTTGACAGATCTATCAGCAATCCTGAAAATGCGCAGAGCGTCAACTTCCGGCAGATAGGGACACCCGAATTGTACTTTGGCTACCAATTTGCAAGAGCCAAGCTTGGAAACCCGGAGGGCTTCCATCCAGACCAGGTGGTAACGTACACCATCCCCAATGACACAGCGATCACACCGAGCAGGATATACCTTGAAGGCCAGTGGAAGAACCGGCCCGACAGCATGGAGCTGCAGGGGCAGGCCGGCAGAATAGTCCTATCCTATTCTGCCAAGGTGGTTAATATCGTCGCAGGCGGCACGGGAAAGCTGTACATTTCAGAGGACGGCGAGAATCTCACAGCCGGCTCCAGGGGCACGGACGTGTCAGAGGGTGCAGAAGTTGCAATAGATGGCCAGAGGCTCTACAATCTTGTGACGCATGACGGGTATGGCAACCACCGGCTGGTAATTGACGTCGTCGGGCAGGGTTTCCAGATCTACACCTTTACCTTTGGGTGAAAAGCTTGTCCACCCCGCACCCTTCCTTGGAAAATTGGAGATTCTCCAAATACAGGTGCCAATTGCCATCAAGAACCACGTTGTGGTAGAAAATGACAAAAATTAGCGCGTTCCTTAAGTCAAAACAGATAGACGGTATAACAAAAAGGGGGAGCAATGGAAAGCTTTTCCCGAGCATCCCTTTCTCCCTTGGCGGCACTATGCAATCTGCCGGTGCCGCTACTCTCCCCTTTGACAAATTAATGCGGTCCTGACAATGCCAGCTGACCAAATGCTCAACTTTTCTAGCGAACTAGATTGTGGACCCCATTATCCTCTGGCGCGGCCTTTTGTCCAAGTGGTTGCATGCCGGGCCGGAAACCAGCTGCTGCCGCTGGCAGTTGCAGAACATCACGGTATCTCCGTGCGCCATTCAATAGCCCTGCAACGGCCTTATCCTTTTTTGTTGAAGCCAAAATAGCAGGAGTAGCAATATTCCTTGCCATAGATCACGCCTTGCGCACCGCACTTGATACAGACCTTGTCGTGGTCGATAGTAGAGTCAAGTGACTTGGCCTTCTGCAGGCATTTGCCGCAGATGGGCGCTTCCAGCGGATAGCTTGATAGAAAGCCTTCGCCGCATTGCGTGCATTTCAGGCTGTACATCTTGCCCTTCGGCTTCCAACGCCTGAACAGTCCCACGTCAGCTATTAACCACCACAGAATAATCAATGTATCGTTGATTCTTCGATAGGAGAGATCTTGTTAGCATGTCCGTTTGGCAGGTCCACCCCCCCTGCCACCAGATTTTCATCCCCATCAATAATTACGTCATCATCACCGTTCTTGTCCAGTTATTTCTCGACACTGCACACATGACAGAAAAGTGTTGAAAAAGTTGGTTGACCGTGCATCAGAAAGTAGTGATACAGGGCGTATACTGGCAGAAACTGACAGTGTGTACGCGCGCGTATGCATACTTGTATTCTTTTCTTCTGCCATGAACAGATGATGTCTTGTTTTTGGAGGGTATGTCGCTGCCAGGAGCTGCATGAACAGGGAGATGTTTCTGAAGAGGTCCCGCTGTGCAACACGTTTGTCTTGAAACAATTGTAGCAAGGGGTCGATCGTACGCCTAGGGACTGGTCGGCTGTGCAACGGAGCACTGCAAACGATACGCTGATATACTTAGCAGCACCGCAAAAGTGCAATGTCTGACACGAGCCAGCTTCTCGTGCGCAGGATAAAAGACGGCACGGTGATCGATCACATCGAAGCAGGCAAGGCGCTCTTTGTTCTGCGGGCCCTGAACATCACTGGCAAGGAAGGAAACGTAATCACGGTGGCTCTGAATGTGCCCAGCAGCAAGCACGGCAAGAAAGACATCATCAAGGTAGAGAACAGGTTTCTTGAAACGAACGAGACTAACAAGCTGGCGCTCATTGCTCCCCGGGCGACCATCAACATCATCCGAGACTACAAGCTGGTTGAAAAGCGCAAGATCCAGCTGCCAGATTCTATTGTGGGCATCTTCAAGTGCCCCAACCTGAAATGCATCACAAATAGCGGCGAAGAGATCAGATCAACAATTGATGTCATTGACAAGGAAAAAGTGGTGCTCAAGTGCAGGTACTGCGCCAGGACGCTCTCGATTGACGAGCTGGTAATCTAGACGCGGAGCCTTATTTTCCTAGTATGCCTTTGCTGCTCTTGTTGTCGCCGCCATTCTACGTTGCTCTTTGGCAGGCGGTCCACAACGAAATGGAACAGGATGAGCGGGGCAAACGCACCGACGGTGATTGCTGCAAGCATGTAACTGCCGACATACACCATGTAGAGCGTGATTCCTGCACCTGTCATCGTCTCGATCCAGGTGCATGTGCAGAGCTGCAAAGCGATGTGCTTCAGGTTCACAGTGAAATTTCGCATTGCGCCTATTTCAGCTCAGCGGTGCAGCAAATTCCTATTATGCGTTCTATTGTTCACCGCTACCGGGAATTCTGGCAAGCTTTTTGGAGAGCTTGTAGCCAAAGCCCATTGCGATAAAGAGCGTTATCAGCCCCGCAGCCAGCGTCACGAAAAAGTCGGTCTTGATGACATAATGCATCACAAGGGTCACCACTACGGCAGGAATAGCTATTATCACGGCCAAAAGCGTGCTTATGGCATAAACCCTGCCCATTGTGATCTTTTTCCGTTCGTCGCCTGCGGACAACGAAAAAGAGGTGGACCGGAATTAATTTAAGCCTTGTTAATCCGACCGAACTGGTATATATAAGAGGAGAAAAGGAAAACCAAGAAAGAGCAAAGGGTTTCTCCTTCTTCAGCTTTACTTTGCTGACAAATCTCTGCCATCATATTTCCTTTCAGAACCGCTTGCATTTTTCATTTCACCCAGATCCAATGTAGCATACACGGCGGTAGAGGTAGTGACTTTTCTACGTCCTAGCCGCGCTGCATCTTTACACGTTCTCTCATAGTGTCAGTGAGCCTTTCAATCTCGTTATTGTTTTTTCCTTGCATGTCGCTTCTTTATCCCGACTTACGCAATCATCTCCGCGCTTCTTATTTCAGAAATGAAATTCTCTAGCGGTTTACCATTTTCCTTTACCCTGATAAAGCTGAGGTCAGGATAGTAGACATAATCAAGTGAATAGACCAGATTT
>DASVCY010000156.1:0-3993 GCA_036381375.1 Nitrososphaera sp.
AAAAAGCAAGTCAGACGCGCAATAGAGGAAGTAAGGCCAGATATTATTCATGCCCACAATATCTATTCTGCTAGGATGGCTCTTGAATTCAAAGTGCCGTTCGTATATGACGATCATGAGTATTGGTCTAAGCATATAGCGTTAATCCGAATGAGACGTAGCAATTCATCCTCATTAAGAAATCTTGTGAAGAAATTGGGAAGACACTATGTTGCGAGATTGTGGCCGACATGGGAAGAAGAAATAGTATCATCCGTCCCCGTAATCACAGTATCTGATACAATAATTGCCGATTTTAAGGAGATGTATCATAACAGCCATTTGTTCCTTGTGCCGAATTATCCAAGCCGGTATGAAATTCGGAATTTCCCACATCCCCGTATGAATTCCGCTTTGACGTCCATTTACGCGGGAGCAGATGACCTGAGCAAGGCCACCCCACACAGAAACATCCACGGATTCCCAGAGTTGTTTGAATCAAATGACATCGGTAATTTGGTAATGATAGGTCCGAAAGGGCAGTCTTCGTCCAAGGTAAGGTACACCGGTTTTGTAAAGAGAGACCAGATGTATTCAGAAATGGCAGGAGCATCAATAGGAATCCTGCCATGGCAGAGTCACTGGTTCCACAAGTACTCTAACCCAAACAAGGCTTACGAGTATGCTCATGCAGGGCTATTTGTAATGTGTACATCATCGTTTGAAGTGGTTGCAAGAACATTAAGGGAGAACTGCGCAACATTTGATGATTATGATTCTCTCGTGTCCCAAATGACAGCGATGAAAGACGACATGGATGAGCTCTACAACAAGAGGCTCAAAGTGTTTGAATTTGCCCGCTCAAAGCTGGTATGGGAGAATAATGAAAAGAACATTCTGGCTGCGTACCAGGCGTGCTAGTTTATTCGCGACTCAAGATCTCGACAGAGCACACTGTCACCAGCTGTTTGAACTTTGCCGCATCCTGTTCGCTTCCCACTATTGACCCATAGTGCATCGGGATCGCCAGCTTTTTCGGCCTTATCTTTTCGTTTACAGCCTTTGCTGCCTCTTCCGCAGTCATGACGTACGTGCCCGATACAGGTACCAATGCAACATCAGGATTGGTCGTACTCATCTCTGGAATGTCGTCGGTGTCTCCGGTGTGGTATATGCGCATGTTGTTGACGGTAATGACAAAACCCACCTTCTTGTCTGCCTTTGGGTGAAAGTTTTTGTTGGTATTATAGGCAGCTACAGCTTCAACAGGCACTCCCTGCACGCTTATCCTGTCTCCGGGCTCAACTGCCTTTACTTCTGCTGCGCCGGCAGCCTTTAGCTGGTCAAGACATTCTCTTGCAGCAATGACGGTTGTCTTTTTTCCTATTACGTGTTTCAGGTCGTCCATGCTCAGGTGATCAAAGTGGTTGTGCGAGATGAGGACTATGTCGGCGTCGTTCTTGTTATGCTGAGCCTCGGAAAGCTTGTACGGGTCTATATATATCGTCTTGCCGTCGGCAAGTATCTTGAATCCATCGTGGCCAAGCCATTGAAACCTTACGCCATTAAACTCCATAACCAGAGAGCGCGCTAAAATTTATTTAAATCTAATCCTTTTGCTTTGGCTTGGGGTTTGCAACGACAAGCCTGTCCCTACTCAGTGTAAGCACCAGCACCTCGTTTGCGATCAGTCGCCTGCGCAGGTTTGTGTCTATGGTTGCAACCGCGCATTTGTGCTTGGTTGCATATTCAATTATAGAATCGTCGACATGGCGAGCCTTTGCGACCGACACAGTTCTGAACTTGACCTTTGCAAGTTCTAGCGCAGTCTTGGCTAGCGTCGATCTCTTGGGGCCGGCCTTTTCTACCAGACGCTCAAGTTCACCTTGCACAACGTCTGGAACCAAGAAGTCAAGCCTGCCAAACTGCGACTCTATCCTGCCGAGCTGCTTGATCGGTTTTGAGACAAGTACCATCAAAAAGCTGGTGTCGCAGAGGATTTCCATGCTAGACGGCTATTCCTGATCCGATTAGGCGCCACCGCTCGGCAATTCTTCTGCTAAGGGCGACCCTGCTCTTTGTCATCAGGCATACCGGTTTTTTCAGCTTTACTTCAATCTTGCTGTCGCGCACGTTTGTCACAGTGCCGACGCTTGCGGCCGTTCCGATGTTGAGTCTGATGGGCTCCCTTACCTTTATCGGGTCAACTTTGACCATCTCTGCCGTACCCACAGCAGTATCAAAGAGGTGCGTCTCTACCGTAACGTCTTCGACTGCCTTTGGCAGAGTGCCGGGCTTGCCAATCACAGAGCCTATCAGAGAATCGCTCTTGGTAAACATTGGATCAAGCTTTGTGCCTATCGCGACAAGGCCGCCGGGCTTGACCGCATCGACAAGGCCGGCGCCTGTGCCAAGTGTGGAAATTTGAGAAGTGATAGGCTCGTACCTACCCTTCTTGTCATCCAAAAGGCCTGGACGGATCTCTATCTCGTCTCCGATGTTGAATGTGCCCTGCACAAGCGCGCCGCCAATGATCCCACCTTTGACCTGTCTGATTGGAGTGCCGGGCTTGTTCACATCAAAAGATCGGAGAACGTGCATTATCGGCTCGACGTTCTTTGCTCGCTCAGGGGTCTTGATGGTGTTTTCAATGGCTTCGATCAGCGCGTCGATGTTGAGCTTGTGCTGCGCGGAGACAGGGATTACAGGTGCCTTTTCTGCAACACTTCCCTTGACAAAATTCTTGATCTGCTTGTAATTCTCAAGTGCTTCGTCATACTCTGTCAGGTCTGCTTTGTTCTGCACCAGCACTACTTGCTGTATGCCAAGGACTGAAAGCGCAAGGAGGTGCTCCCTTGTCTGTGGCTGTGGCACCTTTTCATTTGCAGCCACTACCAATATAGCACCATCCATCAGTGCCGCCCCGGAGAGCATGTTTGCCATCAAGCTCTCGTGGCCAGGCGAGTCAACGAAACTAACAACGCGTGACAGCTCGCTTTTTCCGCCGCAGTTGTTGCACTTTGGCTGACTGCTATAGCCCTCTGGCGTCGGACATCGGGGGCACTTGTAAAATGCGGCGTCTGCATAGCCGACCTTGATCGTGATGCCTCTACGCAACTCTTCGCTATGGGCGCTGGTCCAGACGCCGGTAATGGCCTCTACAAGCGTAGTCTTGCCATGGTCAACATGACCAGAGGTCCCGATGTTGACGCAAGGCTGATATCCATATTCTTTGATATACCAATCCGGCAGAGTCTCTTTCCAGTGCAATGATATACATAACTATCGAGAAATTCTCGGGGATATAAGGGTACGGAAAAAATTACTTCTTTTGCTTTGCCGGCTCAGCCGCTGCTGCCGCATCCGGACTTGCAGCTTCGGCCTGCTTTTCTGGCAGCGTGCCTTCGACCAGCACGCAGTTCAACTGGTAAATTTCCTCAGTGACCATGTTGCCCCTGACAAGTTTCCTTACGCGAGCCTCGCTCCTGTTACCGACACCAGTCGAAAGGAGGACATATTTCCTAACCCCGCCATGGACGTCAGAACGCATCGGCGTTCCAGATTTGTCGCTTCCTCCGGTGATCTTTAACTTGCCCCCTGCGACACCAATGACAGATGCGTCGATGATGCTCCCTATTCTAGAGCCAAGCAATGGCTGAGCAGCCTTGTCCTTGAGCTCCTGAGCAATCGTCCTGCCTTTTGTGTCTGAAACCACCACTTTGAACTGGGCCAAAGTAAAGTTCAGGCGCCTACAAGGCTTAATTAACCTTTGCGTACCAACAGTTCTTGGAGTATTTCGGAGGACACAAGACCCGTTGTAGAGAATCTCCTTTGTCGCGTTTTGATAATTTCGTACTAGGAACATACGATACGAGGACGATCATGTTATGATACTCAAACCCCGGGCAGACCCTGCCGAGGGTGCTACAGAAGCACTTAGTGAGGTATCCAGTATCAAGAACACTCCGACTCCTTGTTTAATTACATAGGAGTAGAAGATAGACGATCATTTCT
>DASVCY010000157.1:0-7925 GCA_036381375.1 Nitrososphaera sp.
TATTACTGTGGTCGACTTTAGAACAACTGTCACCTCTTTGCCGGCATGATCGAACAAGATCCTGACTGCCTGTGGGCTCATGAACGCGCAGTAGTCGTACTTGCTATTCCGCATCTTGGCCAGAAATTCCTGAACTGCAGCCGGTCCCTTTGGCACGACCTCTATCGCTGGCAGCGCAATACCTCTGCCGCCTTCCTCTTCTACAGCTCTCAAAAACTCGGTGGCATCTCGCTCGCTCCTGGTGATTGCAAGGGTCTTGTTATGAAAGCCCGGCACCTGTGCTGCTCACCGGAACCATTCTAGGTGGTCAAGCTCAGCTACCTTGCCTATCACTATAACAGCAGGTGGTTTCACGTTTTCCTTGTTCGCGATATCTGTAATGGTTGCAAGTGTGCCTCTGACTACCATCTGCTTCTCTGTCGTGCCGTTTGTCACTATCGCTACTGGAGTGTCTTCATTCATGCCAGACTTTGTCAGCTCACCCGAAATCTGTTCAAGCTGACCGATGCCCATGAGCACGACTATAGTATCGACCGCACCAGCCAGTTTGTCCCACTTTACTACAAGCTCGTCCTTTTCTGGGTCTTCGTGACCTGTCACTATTGCAACGGATGAAGAGTGCCGCCTGTGCGTGAGCGGGATCCCCGCATATGCTGGCGACGCTATTGCTGACGTTATCCCGGGTACTATCTCGAACTTGATACCAAGCTTTAGAAGATATTCTGCCTCCTCCGCGCCCCGGCCAAAGATGAAGGGGTCGCCGCCCTTTAGCCGCAGCACCTGCTTGCCTTTTTTTGCGTACTCTGCCATCAGCTCATTCGTCCTGTCTTGGTGAGTCGTTGGGTCTCCTACAGCCCTGCCCACATATACCTTCTCTGCACTGGCAGGGATCTGATCAACTAATTCTCTTGCCACAAGCCTGTCATACAGTACTACATCGCATGTCTTTAGCAGCTCCATTCCACGGACAGTGATTAGTTTTGGGTCGCCGGGTCCTGCCCCGCAGATGAAAACCTTGCCGAGCTTCTCGTTTTTCATAGCCTGCTGTTCCACTCTTCCACCGCCCTGCGCCAGCCTTCTGCCATCTCCATCGCGCCCTTCTTTACCAGTAGGTCGGCTACCTTGTTGCCTAGCTTTTCCGGCTCGCTTGCGTTGCCCACCTGCTTGATCTTGATGTTCCTGCTGCCGTCGGCCGAAAACACGCTGGCGTACAGCGTGATCTTTGAGTTGCTCGTTATTGCCACTGCCCCCAGCGGGAACCTGCAGCCTCCTTCAACTTTTCTTATCAGTGCGCGCTCTGCCATTACCTCTGCGCGAGAACGTGGGTCTTCAATCGATCTTAGCATGCTGATCATCTTCTTGTCATTTCGCCTGCAGACGATCGCAATCGCTCCCTGCCCGGGCGCCGGAACGAAGTCTCTCACTCCAAAGCGTTCGACTATCACATCCTTCATCCCCAGCCGGGTCAGCCCGGCTTCTGCAAGCACTACAGCATCATATTCCCCGCTGATTACCTTTTTTACTCTTGTCTCGACATTGCCTCTGATAGGCCTTACGTTCAGGTCTGGCCTCTGCTTTGTTAGCTGGACTGCGCGCCTGAGGCTACTCGTGCCGACCTTGGAACCCGGTGCCAGCTCTTTCAGCTTTTGCCCTTTTTCGTTGACAAGCACATCGTTTGGGCTTGCCCTCTTTGGAATGCATGCAACCACCAGCTCCTCTGACAGGTCTGATGGGATATCCTTGAGGCTGTGGACTGCAAAGTCGACATCGCCGTTCTTGACTGCCTCGTTCACTTCCTTTTCAAAGATCCCCTTCTCGTCCATGGTAAAGAGCGGGCGCTTGTCCACGTCGCCCTTGGTGCTTATTGTCACAACTTCAAAATGGATGCCGGGGTTTGATTTGCGGAGCGCCGCGAGCGCTATCTCTGTCTGCGCTATTGCAAGCCTACTTCCCCTGGTACCTACCTTTATTGTAGTAGCCTTTTTCATTTCTTTGTTATCCTGCGAAATGCTTCGCCATATGCTTCGATCGTCTTGTCAACGTCATCTTCGCTGTGAGCGTAGGAGACAAAGCACGTTTCAAACTGCGACGGAGGGATGAAAACGTCTCGCTTTAGAAGCTCGTCGAATAGCTTGCGGAAGGATACTGCGTTGGCCTTTTTGGCGCTTGCATCGTCCTTTACCTTCTCACCCGTAAAGAACACCTGGAACATTGACCCAATAGAATTCACTGTGCATTCAAGCTGAGTGCTTGAAATCGCATCCTTTATCCCGTTGACAATGCTGTCACACGTCCGTGCAATTTTTGGATAAATCGCATTCTTGGATTCGATCAGCGTTTCAAGAGTTGCTATGCCTGCCGCAACTGATACAGGATTACCCGCAAACGTGCTTGCCTGGTACGTGGGGCCGGCAGGCGCCAGCTTTCCCATGATCTCCTTCTTGCCCGCAATAGCAGCTATAGGAAGACCATTACCAAGGGCCTTTGCAAATGTAGCCAGATCCGGCTTGACTCCAAAAAATCCGCTGGCCCCGCCAAGAGCAAGCCTAAAGCCAGTCACTACTTCATCAAATATCAAAACCACATCGCTTTGTTCCGTGATTTTTCTCACCTCGTTGAGGTAGCCCTTTTCTGGAAGCACAAGTCCGATGTTAGCAAGCACCGGCTCCATTATGACACAGGCGGTGTCGCGGTTCTTTTCGATTGCACGTTCCAGTGCTCCTGGGTCGTTGTACGGGACAACGATGGTGCGCGCTGATGCTTCTTCAAGCACTCCTTCAGACGCCGGCATGCTGGCAGCGCCCGACCCTGCCTTGGCAAGGACATAGTCGTGTGCACCGTGGTAGCCACCTCCAAACTTTATCACACCTTTCCTCTTTGTGTGGGCGCGGGCAAGCCTGATGGCATGCATAGTCGCCTCCGAGCCCGTGTTGACTAGCCTGACCATCTCCGCACAAGGGACCACCTTGCATATCATTTCCGCCAGCTTGACCTCTTTGTCCGTCGGAACGCAAAAGAGCGTGCCGCTATCCAGCTGTGACCTTACAGCATCTATCACTGAAGGATAGCTGTGGCCCAGGGTCATAGCGCCGTACCCCATACAATAGTCTATGTACGTTTTGTGGTCGGCGGTAGTGAGCTTGCTGCCTCTTGCAGAAGTGGCAAAGAATGGATAAGGATCGAAAAAGCGTACTGGGCTGTTGACCCCACCGGGCAGGACCTTCTTTGCCCTGCCATATAGCTGTTCAGACTTGTTCAACTTTATGTATGAGCTCGATTAGGTAGTATAATAATTGTAAGGCTAATTAAATGGAAAACTGCATAAGTATACACGAGAATGTCGACGACATTTTCCACTATTATAGACGATCTTCGGTTCAACGTCGAGAGCAACCGCGACGCCCTGGCGGCCGCCCTCAAGAGGAGCCCCAACTTTGCTTACCAGAAGGTGAACGAGCTTGCGCTATTTGTCGGCTCGCGCTATAACGTTAACCTGCAACTGCATTTTCCTGAGCCGGGCAAGATTTCAGACATTAGCTCGTACGGCACCGAAAACGTAGGGATCGTGGTCGACAAGTTCCGCAAGACCTTTCCGGTACCGAGGGAGATGGTCAAGCAAAAAGCTATCGAGCTTATTGGTGGCAACACCAAGCCGCAAGATGCCTATATGTACGAGGGCAAGGAAGGCGTCAAGGTCATAATGCCCGAAGGTAGGATAGAGGTGCTGCCCGGCTCGGTCCATTTCTGGTGCACTATGGATGAAAAGGTCAGGGCCTATGCTGACTGGCTTGCCGAGAACGTCTATTTCCCAGGTACAAAGAAGACTTGACGCATAGATTGTTTCAGAATCGTTATTTCTTTTTACATGGTCAGATAAGCCATGTCGCTACCAAAAGCGATAGCTGCCAATAAACTTGCATTTGCTGCTATAGCAGCTGTCGCTTTTACAGGCTTGCTCATATTTGTCGTGATGGTGATATTGGATCCGGCACTCATGGATGGCAACAAAGAACAAGAACGGGAACAGGAACCTGTCATTAATGACAGGTTCGGAATCAGAAAAATCTATCAGACAAAGCCCGGCGGCCAAGAATGGTACTTTAATTCAACTAACCCCCGCGATGGCCTTACAATCAGTCCTGCGGCGGCCGTGCTTTACCCCGGATCGGGCGCATGGAAGATAGGGAGGGAGACTGACAGCGACAATACTGGGCTTCGAATGTATGTCATTTCAGACGAAAAAAATCGCAACTGGCGAGATGTCGAGATGACCGGTTATGTCAAGCTAGAATCGTACTCCATTGAGGAAGAGTTCGCATGGGCTGTCAGGAGTGGAAAGCATACTGCGAATGATCCTTGCGATGGGACTGCATATTATGGAGCACTCTCCTTTGCCGGAAGGGCGTGGTTCCAGAAGGAGGTTGTCCATGTCGAAGGCGGCTATACCAGCAAGCGCTACAGTGACATGACCGTCGATCCTCTGAAGGGCAGGTGGGTAGGCATCAAGATGATAGCCTACAACATCAATCAGGGCGTAAAGCTGGAGCTCTGGATCGACGATAGGGCAGACAACAACTGGTTCAAACTCGACGAAACCGTCGATTCTGGGGGGTGGAGCAGCCAAGTCGAATTGTGTGGACGGGAGCCCGACCACATAATTTCAGAGCCAAGACCACGCGTAACTTTCAGAGTGGACAACGCGACATTTGAGATGAGGAACCTGAGCGTCAGGGAAATAATTCCAGAGCCGACAACATAGGGTCGCTACTGCTTTCTGGTAGTCGTAGAGGTCTGTTCTGCTTCTTCTAGCTAACCTGCGCGTGTACAAGTTCGTACTGGTACTGCAGCTGGTCCTGCTCATTATAGACTTCTGCTTTGACTGGCAGTGGCATATCCTTGACCACCCAGATCCTGCTCGTGTTTTCTTCTAGCTTGTAGCTCAGCACAAAGGCGTCAAAAGTGCCAGCCTGCGTCTGGATCGTCTCTTCGCCTGTCACTCTGACGACAACCTGCGAAGACTGGTAGAATATCTGCTGCCAGGGCGCGCCCACCACCAGATACTTGGGGCTGTCGCCATATTCCCATTCGCGGACAGCAAAGATCGACTCTTGTATTGGGTCAAAGTATGGCCTGAAAGAGCTGTCTAGCTGTCCCTCGCGTGTCAGCTCTTTTGACATTGTCACCGTATTTTCTACTGCTTGGTCTGTCCCGTTTACTACAGTAAACATCACATTCCAAAAGTCTCCGGCTTCTTCGAAGACCATTGACACGCTGGCTGACTGGAGGGAGCCGGCCTCTGCGCTGACCGTCAGGACATAGTCAAGCTCCATCCCGTCGCGGATGTTGTCGCCCACAGTCCAGATGTCTTCATCTGTAGGTGGGTCAAACACTGACCCGCCCGAGCCTGAAAATCCGCCACCTGCGGCAATAATGCCTACGCTTACTCCTACACCAACTGCGGCAAAAATCACAGTCATGATAGCTACGCGCTGCTTTGGAGACACGATACAGATCCAGTGCCAGAGGTTATTTAAGGATAGGTCTTACTCTATTTTTCAATATCTGGCGCGACGTATTCGCCGATCTGGTTGTATATTTTCAGGAAGCGGTTGCCCTTGTCTGTAGTCTTGTAGACTTGATCCCCTTCGATGTATTCCAACAGTCCATTTTCAACGAGCACCGATAGGTACTCCTTGAGCTGTGCGTACGACAGGAACGCCTTGTACATGATCTTAGTTTTTGTGACGCCGCCGTTTGCGGCTTCTAGAATTTGAGCAGTTATGTCCGTTCTGCTTCTATATTTCATGGGTATCGTAGATGCTGACGTTCATAAAAGCATCTCGAGTAAATTGTATAGAAAATTATTCTATCCACGTACCTGTATACAAAAGAAAAGAAGGGAGTTAGGCAGGGGCTGTTGTCGTCTTATCCTTTGTCGCTTCCCCTCTAACAGAGTCCTTCATAGTCTGAGCTGCATTTCGGGCAGTATTGCCGGTTTCTTCGGCCGCGCTTATCGTTTCCCTGATGACGCCTTTTTGTTTCAGCTCGTTTGCGACTTCGTTTATTTCCTTGGCGCTGTCACGTGCAGCCAACGTGGCCTCGCGGACTGCCTCTGTAAGCTCTTCGATTGCACCGCTCTTCCTGATTATCCTGACAGACTCTCGCATTCGGGATGACTCTTCTCTGATCCTTTTTGCAATATTCTTGATCGCTTCCGCTGTCTGCTCTGGCGTCATTTCCTTAATACTGGTAGTGCTACCAGAATTACTATTACTTTCAGTAGTGGACATTGAGATTAATATGATATCATCCTATAAAAGAGGACTCATAACCATTATTTTTGTTCACTAAACGCGCTTCTTGTTTCACGTATTGCCTCTTCTGCATCGTGGATCACACCATCCTTCTTTGATTCTGCTATGGTGATCTTTAGCTCATCAACGAGGCCCGAAATTGACCTGAGCATCTCTTTGATGGCATCAATTGTCTCTCCCATGTTGCCACCGCCCGATCCAACTGAGCTTATAGTTTCCTTGGCAGACTTGATAGTCTCCCGTGTTTCGTCAAGGATGCCCGAGCTCTTCAACTCCATCGTAATTTTTTCCATCCTTGCGCTCGTGTTATCGATGGATTCAGTCATCTTGCGGATATTCTCTATGTTTGTGACCATGGCAGGATCCTTGAGCGACTCTATTATCTCGCGGGCTGTCTTGGCCACTTCACGGATCTTTTCAAGCGACTCTTGCACGTCTGGTGAGCCAAGTTCCCTGATTATCTCGACAGCGTCAGATGCTGTTTCTTTGATATCCTTGAGCTTTTCTGGCATTCACAGTACTAATGCGCCCCCGGTTAATTGTAGAACGGTAAAAGCTTCCGGTGCTTATTTTCTATAACAAGTATTGTTTCATCGTCACTGACTCATTTTTATTATCCGTTCCCACAGTTTGTTAGGAACTGGCATCACCGACAGTCTTGGAATCCTTACGAGCTCCCACCCTGAAAATGTGGGGTCTTGTTTTATTGCGTCAAGTGTTATTGGTTTGGCAAGCCTGGCTACTGGTCTGACATCTACTACTGTGAGAGATTTGTTATTTGGGTCAGGGTAAGGGTCAGATACTATCTCCATTATCCCAACTACCTGCTTTTCGGTTCCTGTGTGATAAAAAAGCGCTTTGTCACCCCTTTTCAGGCTTTTCAGGTGCTTGAGGGCGAGGTTGTTTGTCACCCCATCCCACACAGTTTTGCCGTCCCTTTCAAGTTGTGAAAAGCTGTATGTAGAGGGTTCTTGCTTGAACAGCCAATATGTCATATGCGCCAGCTTTAGCTGGCGTATGGTAAAAAATTATACGACGTCAGCGGTAGTTACCTTTTCTTTGTTCTTTTCTGTGTCGACGTTCAGGTCCGCCGTCGGAGTGCGTGTGTCGTGCAGCTTATCAAAGTTGGCTTCGTATGCCATACAGCAGCCATGCGGTGCAATCACCGAAGATACCTTGCCTAGAACATCCGGGCCTCCGTTTTCCACCAGCATGCATCTGCCTCCGCCCTGGTTCATCCAATAAATGCAGTTGTAGCAAAAGTAACCTTCGTGTAGGTTAGAGTCTGCAAACTTGTCATATTCGATGTATGAAGCCTGAAGCTTGCTCCTCTTCTTAAATTTGGTCAGGTTGTCTATATTTCCAAAAGCTTCCTTGATCTTCTGCTCAATATCTGTCATCTTATCGCGTCTCCTTTTCGTTTGGGACCCAGAGCGTGCACACGCCATGTGGAGCAATGAGCCCTGATTCCTTGTCGTCGACATCCGGACCGCTGTCTTCTACTATGGCGCAGTGATGGTCACGGATAAAGTAGGTACAGTTGTAGCAGAAATATCCGCTGTGAAGATCGGCATTACTAAAATGGTCTATTTCTAGGTACCCCGAAACAGC
>DASVCY010000158.1:0-3961 GCA_036381375.1 Nitrososphaera sp.
CACTTGCGCAAAAGAAACGGAATGGCGCCATCCGAGAGGAGAAAAAGGGATCGTATATCAATATGGCTAACCAGCTGGGGCTCGAACATAGTTCAACAGCAGAGCCTTGTTCATGCATCTCAATTACCATTGTCAAAAATAAAAAGTAGGGCTTGTGCCCAAGCCTCGGCCAGCTAGTTCTTCCACTTTATCGAGCAGCCAATCGAAGGATCAAAGTCCTTCTCGAGCTTTTCTCCTCTCAGCAGCCTGCGGACGTTGTTCTCCATTACAGGAACTGTAGGCTTTGCATCGGGTTCAAGGGCGTCATTTATCCTCCCATGAAATGCCAGCTTGCCATCCACAAACAGGAACGGGTCTGGAGTGCATACTGCTCCATAAGCGCGAGCAACATCCTGGCTCTCGTCAATCAGGTATGGGAAGTTGAGGTTGTAATTCTTGGCGAATGTGACCATGTTGTCAAAGCCCTCGTCCTTGTAGCTTGGGTCGTTGCTGTTGATGCCAATCACCTGAAGTTCAGAGGGCTTGAACTTGCTCTGAAGCTCCACGATGTCACCAATTCTCGCCTTCACATACGGGCAGTGGTTGCAGATGAACACCACAAGCATAGTCTTGCTGTCCCTGTAATCCTGCAATGAGTGCATCTTGCCATCTACTCCTTTCAAGGTGAACTCCGGAGCCATGCTGCCAGTTTTCAGAACTTGAGGTGATGATTCTGTCTTGACCATGATTTTATCATCGAAATTATAGATATTAAATATCTATTGCAACCGCCGAAAAAAAGAGTTAGCGTTATAAGATAACGATGGGATATTGTTGCTGCTACTGTCATGCAGAGCAAAGAAAAGAGGCTCTTGCCCATTCTGGTCATCTTGGCCTCTGCCGGGTCAATACTGGTCACAGTCGTCCTTGCTTTTTACGGGATCTACTTTTTCTTTATCTTCATACCAATTGCCTTTGGGCTGCCGTGGTCGATAAAGAAACTGTGGAGAAACAAGGCGAGAAAGCAGTGGAACGTAGAAGACCTGCGCTAGGCCATTCCAAGCGTTTGCCTGAGTTCTTGAGTTGATTCCTCAAGGTCTCTTTTTTGGTCGTCATCGGCTTTCTGCACCCATTTCGTGTTCATGTTGCTCGTCTTTGGGATGTTCTTTTCAAACTCGTCGTACCAATCGAGTTCGCAAAAGTCGACGACTCTCTTGATTTCGTCGTGCGAGTTGGTTATCAGATCCTCGTAGCGAACCTCGCAATATCTGCCGGGGCCAAATGCTCTTGCTTCTCTGGCCCGGCTGACCAGTTCTGCCCATGCCTGGCCGTAGTTGAACAGCTCTGAACGGTCCGACCTGTACCTGTCGCCCAGAATTTTTTTCAGGCTTAGTAGGAACATGGTCGGGTTTGCCTCGCCCTTCTTGTTCAGGATCGAGTAAGCGACTGCCCTTCCATCCCTGATAATGTGCACAAACTTGGCGTCAGGAAAAATCCGGTCAAGTATCCTTACCCTGACGCAGTGCTGCAGGTTTTTGTTTATGAATCGCGGCCTCCTCCAGAGGTTTTGAACTGCAGCAACGTTTTTTCTTAAATGCACTGCCATCTCTGGTGTAAAATCGTCCTCTGTTTTGTAGTCATAAGTGCCAAAATATTTGATCCAGAACGCGTTTGCCTCGTGCGGCGCAGTAGATGCCCCGTCTTTGTGAAACAGGTTGTGCATCTTGAATAGTGCCGCCCGCCTATCGCCGACAATCCTGCCGTGCTTGTGAATGCCGGCCCTGAGCATGTTAAGCGTCAAGTATGCAAGGTCTCTGTGGCTGCAAAGTGTGTTATACAGTAGCGTAGTTCCAGAGCCGGGCGCCCCTGTGATAAAGATAGGCTTTACCACCGCTACGTCCGCTCCGTGATCCAGAGAATAATCTCTCTGCATATGATGATACAAAGATGCAGCCGACTTTGGTCCTTTTATGAATTAATGTAGATTGTGCTAGAATGCATTCTTCCGGAATTTGCTGTCCAAATTCATATCAACCAGGGAGATAGAATTTTCCCGTACTTAGGCGTGACTTATAGCTATAACCCGAGAGAATACTGGCTTGCTCGAGGAAAGGTGTACAAGGAGCAATTCAAGCATGATCCAGAGAAACAGCTGCAGGAAGAGGCACTTCTTGATTATCTAAAGACCTTCACTCCTACTTTTCAAACTGTCCTTGAAGTTGGATGCGGCTTTGGAAGGATCTCGAAGATAATCCTGTCGAACTTTCCGGGCATAAAAGAATACTTGGCCGTAGACATTTCGCCGGACCAGCTGGAAAATGCCAAGAGATACGTAAAATCGGACATGATACGCTTCAGAGAGTCTGATATACAGTCGCTACAGCTTGACAAGAAATATGACTTGGTGATAGGGGTATCAGTTCTCCTCCATATACTGCCAAGCGAAATCGACCAGGTTGTGTCCAAGCTAGTCAGTTTTTCAAGGATGCACGTTGTAAACGTTGATTACTATGAAAACAATAAGCCAGAACAAATAGCCCCGCACAACTTTATGCACGAGTATGAGGCAATATACCAAGACCTCCCTTCAGTTAAGAGCATCAAGCGCATCCCAATAGTCAAGAAAAGGATGTTTTCGGTGATGGACATAAAGCAGTCTATATTCCATGCAGTCGTAGTCCCGCCTGATCAATAATTACAAATAGTGTCGGCCCTGACTAGCACAAGATGTCGGATTCAATCGATGACATTTTGCAGCTACCGCAGCGCAAGCTCGTAGTAGCCCAAAACGATGTCTATCTGGACGACAAACAGGCCAGGAACGAAATTTTCATCCTTATGGTTGAGGAATCGCGAGGCTCTGCCGGTGGAAGGGCAGCAGGATCTGGTCATCGACGTGTCGAAAAAATCTATGGATTCTCGTGCGACTCTGGTAAATGCACCAAGTTCTTTGAGAATAGCGATCAGGAAAAGGTGGAACAGTTTGACATTCCTTACAGCGCAGTAGCAATGGACATCAGGCTTTCTGACGGCAGGCCTTTTGTTGTGCAGGGGATCGTGGATCCTGATTTTGTGGCGTCCTACCACTCGGTGATAAAAGCAATCTAAAATAAGCCATGTATGCCAAGCTGAAGCAGTTATGTCAGAAGAACACCAGAGGCTTGAGCAGGCTGCCTCTGCCATCGAAGACCTCATATACATGGGGGTCATCAGGCTTGGCGATTCTCAGGACAAGGCATTGCTGTCGCCCCAGTTTTCGCTCATAGCCTCCAACGTCATGTCAAACATGAAGATGACGGACAGCCGCAGAGAGGAGACCATGAAGCTGATGTACTTTTCGCTCTTGATCTACATGAACGAGCATCTGAAGGTGCCCCGGCAGTTTGTGATGGCGATTGGAAACGACTTGGAAAAGAATCGCGACAGCCTGGAAAGCGGCGAGCTCGTCACTACTTATGTCACGGTTCTAAGTGAGATCTGGTCACAGAACCGCCAGCGGCCCTGAATAGTTGTTAGTTGCTGCCGAAAGAATTTAGAGATTGACGAATTTGGAGCAAAATATGCGGTTTTGCTGGTGAGTTCTCCGAGTTCAAAGAACTAGTCGGGAACCTGGATATAGTAGAATCAGAAAGATCCTCTGACGGCATGCTTTTAAGTAGATGAGAGCTAACTGCTCTCTTGCAACAATGATGTTTGCCAAGAGATCGCTCAAGCCTGCGCTGATAGAGTCGATTCCGATGCTTCGAAAGACGCCAAAGCCGAAAGTATGGGTGGAGGCATACGGCTGTTCGGCAAGCATGGCGGACTCGGAAATGATAAGCGGGCTCTTGAAGGGGGCCGGGTATGAAATTGCAAGCAAGCAGAGCGAAAGTGCACTAAACCTCATAGTCACATGTTCTGTCAAGGACTCGACGGAGCACAGGATGGTCAGCAGGATCCGGTCAATGAACAAGTCGGGCAAGCCACTAGTGATCGCAGGCTG
>DASVCY010000159.1:0-3276 GCA_036381375.1 Nitrososphaera sp.
TCTGTACTGAAAGAGACTGCAGAATACATCGAGATTCACTCATTGAAGGAAGAATGCCCAAGATGTGGCTCGTTCCTGGCAGAGAGTTTGCAGAGGAGGCCGGTCCAGCCTGCAGCAAGGTGGACCCCGCCGGAGATCCAGACCGCCGATACATTGCTGAAATTAAGATTCGATATACCCATAATCGATTCGTTCATCGGCCTTGGACACGCGGACTTGTGTTGCATCACCGGTAAATATGCAAACCTTATTCTGACAAGGCTGTGTGTCAGGTCCTTGCTGCCCGAAAGACACGGTGGCCTGAATTCGCCATACGTCATGGTGGCCGATGTCGGCAACCGCTCTGATGTGTACAGGGCGATCAATTTCGCAAGACAGTATGGCATGAACCAGGAAGATGCCGGAGAAAGGATACTGGTAGTGCGCGCGTTTACAGTTCCCCAAGTCATGCAGCTGCTGTCCGTTGAACTTCCAAAGCTCATCAGGAAATATCATGTCAGAAGCGTCTTCGTCCCGGGCCTGCTGAACGCGTTTGACGAGAACCCCGGCATGAGAGTAAAAGAAGCGAAGAAGGAAATCGGGAGGATAATGAAAGCAGTGAAACAGATATCGACTAAAGTGTTGGTTGTAACCTCCATCCAAAAAAGCGGATATGCTGAATGGGTCCTGCCAGAATTCAAAAAGCGCATCAGTCTTGGACAGGAAAAGCATGGAAGGTTGACAGCAGAGCTTTACAATCAAGGCAGCGTGAAATCTGTCAGCCTGACAGAGAGGGAATTGAAAATCGTCACAAAAAACAGATGATGATACCGTCCCGAACTTCATGGGTTGATAGCCCATTGAACGACAGGACGGCTGTCGCACCAGCATCACAAGATGCAGGAATCGGCTTTTGCAGGTCTGTCGAACAGCTTGGCTATGAACAGTCTTACATCGTAATCACAAAATATCCGCCTTTCACAGCGGAGAGAATGCCAATTCAGCAATCAAATGCATTGTGTAACCATATACTTCTTCGAGTCTTTGTTGGCCAGCGCGTGGGATCATGCACACTCCGACATAGAGCTTGTTCTGATAAAAGTAATTGATTCACTGATGGGTTACTCGCACATCACAGTCAATGGCGTACACAAATAATAGGACCGATGCTAGTGCACAAGAATCACAGGACAGGGTGATTCCTCTGAAACCTTTCTGGCGACGCTTCCGATTGTTGCTATCTTGGCAATCCCCTGCAGGCTGGTTGTTCCCATGACTACAAGGTCGATGTTCTGCTCTCTGATAAACTCGGTTATCTTATCAGGCGCATATCCCACCGCTAATTTGGGCTCTATCGTGGCCTTCTGCCGTGCATATTTTTTCTTCCTCTGATCAAGCATGTTCGCTGCATCCTTTTTCATCTCGTAGTACAGTTCCTTTTCCAGAGTCGCTGCCGTGAGTTTCTCGCCCGTGGTCTTGGAATACCCATAGTCGGTCATGACTGGGGGTATGACAATCACAGGTATTACGTGAAGAAGCATGATCTTGGCGCCAGCTGCATTTGCAATCGGCACCGCACGCTCTAATGCTCTGTCTGATGCACCAGAACCATCATGTGGTACCAGGATCTTCTTGTATGTCGCTTTCATAATTCTTGTAACACACACTCCTACTATTATTGCCTCTCTAGTGCACCAGCATCACCGGGCACGGTGCAATTTCAGCCACCTTTCTTGCCACACTTCCCAGCACCCCGAGCCTCCCCGATTTCAAGCTTCTACTGCCCATGATGATAATGTCGCATTTTGACTCCCGTGCTGCTTCAACTATTTCTTTGGCCGGAGAGCCCACACGCACTACTATTTTGGACTTTATGCCCTCCGCCTTTATCTTGGATGCTGCCTTGTCCAGCATTGCCTTTGCTCCTTCCTCCAGCACTTTTCTCAGCTCAGCCTTTGCCTCTTTAAGCGACCTCCTCTTGCCGATAAAGGATAACAGGATGCTTGGAGGAGTATACCGCTCATCTACAACATACAGTAGCAGTATGTCAGAGCCAAACATCCTCGCAAATTTGATCGATTCCGTGACAGCCTTCTCAGACATCTCCGAGCCGTCATGAGGAACGAGGACTGTAGAATACTTCAATGCTCAAATACCAAGGAAAGATCTATCTAATTAATTTTGTCTCGAGTCGGCGCACGCATTGCCGACTATTATTTCCGGTCTTGTGTACAGTTATTATTTACTTCAAGCATCAATGTGTGGGTCAGGGGTTGGCGCATCCAAAGGCAGAAAAAGAGAGAGAGCAATGGCACTCTAACCTCGGTTTCATATTTGCTGCCATCGGTTCGGCCGTAGGAATAGGCAACATCTGGCGGTTCCCATACATCGTTGGCACGAACGGAGGTGGCGCCTTCCTCGTGACCTATGTTATCGTCCTTTTCAGCTTCGGGCTTGCTTTCATGGTACTAGAGATAGCCATTGGAAGGTATTACCAGACATCTATTCTTTCAGCATTTGAAAAGATCAGAAGACGGCTCAAATGGATAGGCTTGGTCATGATCGCAATGACGTTTGCAATCCTCAGCTATTATCTCGTCATTCTTGGCTGGATAGTCTCCTACTTTGCATCATGGGTTGCTACAGGCGCGGTCCCATCATTTGACGAGTATACAGCGTCTGTCGATCCCATAATCGCTTTCTTTGGTATGCTGGGACTCAACTTCGGGATAATCAGCCTCGGAGTCCACAGAGGGATTGAGACTCTGAGTAAAGTAGGAGTCATTCTCCTAATCGTGCTCATGGTTCCGCTCACAGCCATCGGGCTTTCGATGGATGGTTCTGAAGAAGGCCTGGAATTCTACCTCAACCCGGATTTTTTGAAGATTTCAGACCCGGAAGTTTGGTCGATAGCCTTTGGGCAGGCGTTCTTTTCGCTCTCTGTTGGGTTGGGAGTGCTGCTGGTATACGGGAGCTACCTCCGAGAGACACATTCTATAATAAAATCCTCTGTTATCATCATAGTCGCAGATCTGGCCGTTGCCTTTCTGTCAGGGCTCATGATATTTTCGTTCGTATTCTCGTTTGGCATTCCGCCAGATCAGGGGACGTCGCTTGTGTTCCGTGTAATGCCTTCGATCTTTTCTGGCATGGCTGACTTTGGAATGGTGCTTGGCAGCCTGTTTTTCTTGCTGGTTCTGCTTGCGGGCCTGACATCATCGATTTCAATGTTTGAGGTTCCCGTGTCTGCCCTGGAAGATACTTTCCATGTCAGCAGAGTCAAGGCAGCGGCCATAA
>DASVCY010000160.1:0-3086 GCA_036381375.1 Nitrososphaera sp.
GGGTGGCGGAACATCGCATTGTCGTCGATTATCACCTTTGCGTCAAGAGCTAGGAGAGATTCATCACCAAGAATTGCGACGGGGTTTATCTCAGCAAGCTCGGCTTCCTTTTCTTCTATCAACCTTGATAGTTTGGTCGTAAAGTCTACAAACGATACAACGGTCTTACCGCTAAGGCCCAACTTTGCTGCCGTCTCTTCAGCAATCTGTTGGGTCAGACCGTCGATCGGGATATCGACGACAACCTTGTTACCGGTGCTTTCTATTTCTACGCCGCCTTCGGCTGAAGAGATGAGCGAATAGCACCGCTTGCTCCTGTTCAAGAAAAGCGAGAGATAGATCTCTTTCTTGATGTCTGCCATTTCTTCGAGCAGGATGCCGCGAGGTAGCTCGCCCTTGACTTCTTTGTGCAAGAGCTCATTGAACTTGGGCTCCAGCTCGGCTTCGCTCTTGCATTTTATTATGGCGCCGGCTTTGCCCCTGCCACCGACGGTAAGCTGTGATTTTAGTACAAGGGGGTATCCGAGTTTTCTGCCGCCCTCCCTTGCTTCTTGGATTGTGTTTGCAAGGTGCGACCGGGGGATCCTAATTCCATACTGATCAAAAAGCTCCTTTCCCTGATATTCAAGTAGCCTCATATTTTCAGCACAGGTCAGTCAATTCTCGCTATTTATAAATCAAATTCCTGTTCGTTGCTTGCCAGTCCATATCTGCCAGAAAACGTCAGGGTTCAATGATAGTTGCAGTAGAGATTCCCCGAATTTCCTTGTCAAAAGCAATCTGCACACAAAAGCACCGAGTTGGACTCAATCAAGCTCAAAGGCATCTCGGTGCAATTCGTGCAGTTTCCCCTTCTGCGCCCTCAGGCATGTATGAGAAACATGTATTTGAGAATCACGGCGTAACAGAGCTGCAATTGGACTTGAGGAAGAAAAACTCTCTGATGGTTTGCTTGCGGCAAGGGCATTCATGCTTGCACGTGCATTTCACAGTACGCATATGAAAAGAGAATGTCGCGTGTCATCCGATACATCCAGAGCAAGGTTGCCACGATGGCTCGCTTGGTAGCAGGCTTTTTCTTGTTCCATATAGTAGAGCTCGGACAAGTCAACTGACAATGCTCCAATCTGTGTACGGCTTAGAAAAATTGGTTTAGTCAGAGTTATCGCGCCTCCTTTACGGGCTGTCAGGTTTGCCGGATGACCTTGACAGACAATCGAATCTTTACTATTGCAAGATATATGAGCGAAGCTGCTGCAAGGCTTGGAATGGCAGCCCCTATAGCGGGGAGTTGAGGTACGTAGATTGGAGACAGCGGAGATAACATGTAGTTTATTAGCGAACCAAGTGCCCATGCAACTATTGCGGGCACTCCGATTCCAAACTTGTTCTGATTGGAATAGAACATCTGCGCTGTGTACTTTTGTTTGTTGACGACGTAATAATCCGTGAGCACCACTCCGAAAAGAGGCACGAAAATTGCGCCTATCAATAGCAAAAATCCCTCATACTGCTGGATCGAAACTACCATTGCAAGTAGTACGCTTGTCGCAGTCAACCCGATCACAAGATGCTTCTGGCTCAGCTTTGCGAAAATGTTCTGCGCGGAGACCGCTGCGGAGTAAACGTCTGCGAAGGCATTATCTGCCTCGTCTACTATGAGAAGCAGCATAAGGAATCCAAAGAACATGACCTGTATTACAACTATGATTGAAATGACATCCGATTCTCCGATCAGCACCCCGCCAAAGTAAAAAAGAGCGTTTGTCATCGTGAACCCAATGAACGTCGCCCACAGCGCGCTCCTGCTTTTTTTTGCAAACCGGTTGTAGTCGGCAGCAAGTGGCAGCCACGATATGGGCATTGCTATCACAAGGTCAAGTGCAGAAAAGAAGGACATTCCTTCTCCAGGCGAGGCAACGAGTGATGCAATGTCAGCAGAGCTGGCTAGGCTTACTATGATTATCGCAGACGTGCCGTAGGCTATCCATACCGCAAACTTGCCGAGCCACTTTCTCACTACATTGAGTGGCCCGCTGATTCCAAGCGATGCTACAAGTACTCCAAATATTGCCGCCCAGAAATAATACGGCATGATGCTTCCCGCAAGCATCTCTGCGGCTCTTGCCATTATCATGATCTCAAAAGTCGTCCAGCCGACGAGTTGTGTGATGTTCAGTATGGCCGGCAGGTACGAACCGCGGATGCCAAATGCCGGCCTCATGCTGATAAGCGACGGCACGCCATGGTCGCTCCCTATCTTGCCTGCAAGCGCAAGGAGGATAGAACCGGCGGCAGAGCCAATTATTATTGCAAGGATCGCATCTACAAAGCTTGCATCAGAAAGAAATGAGCCAGCAGAGAAGACGAGCAGGCCAACACCAAGGCTTGACCACAGGATAAAGTAGTCCAGACCTCCAAGTGTCCGATGTTTTTCTGGAACTGGAGTTATCCCCCATTCCGGTGTATTGAAAAATGCCAAGATCCAGGCATTACCTGCATGATCTCGTGTTAATAATCTATCCACTAGCACGCATATATGGCAGAAAAATTGCGCCGCAGTAGAGCGTATAAGTTAGCTAGCTTGTCTGTCTAAATTAGCTTGCTCTGTAGATTAACCAATGATGATGCAATGTGCAAGTATATGCATGCAATTACAAATGAAATGGAGGATGGGCGATCGGTTTTTTGTGAAACTCATAACAGGTATTGCGAGCTTGATCCTAGTAATAGCAAGTGTGCTTGTTGTGGCAAGCGGATTTGCCTCTGCAACTACATCTTGTAAATAGATGTCCGATAGACTTATTCGGTCCATCATTTTTTATCACCATGCTTGAAGATTGCGCTATCTGTAGCCGGCAGCGACTCTGGAGCTGGTGCAGGCATACAGGCTGACCTCAAGACATTTTCCGCACTTGGCGTTTATGGCTGTACGGCGATCACTGCAATAACTGCCCAAAACACAAGAGGTGTATCTGATATTTTTGAAGTCTCTCCGAAGGTGATAGAACAGCAGATCAGTTCTCTGATGACTGATATGCCGCCTGATGCCGTCAAAATAGGAATGGTCTACAGCAAACAAACGA
>DASVCY010000161.1:0-3920 GCA_036381375.1 Nitrososphaera sp.
ATAGGCTCTGCCAAAGCGTATGCTATGCGGGACCTGGAAGATGATATGAGGCTGCTACTAGATAACCTCGGCATAGAGAAGTGCACCATTATTGGGCACTCTATCGGCGGCATAGTCGCATCGATGTATGCAGCTCAGCATCCCGATATGGTGGATGCTATTGTTTTAATCAATTCTTCTCCGAAGCAGTTCCAGGAGGAAGATCTAGAGAAACATTTCATCACCAGAAGAATAGCGGTTAAAGAAGGGATAGCAGCACTGGCAGAGCATGGGTTGAAGAGATTCGATGAATCAAGGGATTTGTTCAAGAATAAAGCGCACTCGGACTTTTTCAGAGAGATGTTCACAAAGACTTCAGTGGATGGATTCGTAGCTGCAACGCTGGCGCTTTATACAATACCCAAGAATGTGGTTCAAAAGCTGCGATCTAATGGAACCAAAATATTTGCCATTGTAGGCCGCGACGATGATACATTTATGCGACTTTTGAGCGAGACAAAAGAGGAAATTCCTGAAATGGAGCTCAAGATTCTGGAGGGGTGCGACCATTGGATGATAATAGAGAAACCTGAAGAAGGGCTAGAAATTCTTGTTGATTTTTTGAAAAAGATTGGCAAATAGCATAGGCAACTAACTAGTGGGGTAGTTCGATAAGTCAAGTCGACGAAAAGTTCTGGTAGCTTTGGCGATATTGCATTTCAGGCGTCTGCAAATCAAACCTATCTGCTAGGTTACCCGAATAGGAATTCGAGCGGGCGCAGAGGTGGCGATTTGGGCAGCTTTGTTCGTTCTTTCGATATTGATGTGGACCAAATTTTGCTAGAACTCAACGACTACTCATTGCCTCCTAGAAGATTCCGCAGACAAAACCTCACTCGACCCTATTCCAGATGGTGACCTTGACGCAGTTTCTCATACTTGCTGCGAATCCGATCCTTTGCCTCTCGAGTCATGTCCTCATCAATCTCTATTCTCTTGACAATATCATTTTCTATATGTAATTGGAGTCGCATCCCGGGCTTTGCACCATTTACAAGTTCTAGCGGAAGATCAAATCGCTGGAAATCGCTATCGGAATAAATGACGGCGTGCTTTCCTTCAATGCGATCATAGCTTGCTTTGATTACCCTTTTTTCCATCGACTATCTATCCTCATATAGCCAACAAGTGAAATTAATGCTATTGTCGCAATCACTGCTACTGCAGCGTGGAATTCCGGCACCACCACCACTGTCTCTCCTGTTCTCTCAGTGAAAATTGAATAATCATTGCCACCCTCTGTAGTCAGCGTTATTGTGCCGTCAACATCTGTTCTGAAAATATGCTCAGTCCCTGCGGCGTCTATCCTCTCTAGTGCTTCTTGATGGGGATGTCCGTAGCTATTGTTTGCTCCAGCTGATATAACGGCAACCTCTGGTGAGACAGCCTGTAGAAAAGGATCGGTGCTTGAATATCGGCTGCCATGGTGACCCACTTTTAGAACGTCAGCGTCAAGAGCAGCCTTTCGTTCCCTAACGAGCCGCTCCTCGACATATTGTTCCATGTCCCCGGTGAACAAAGCAGTGAAATTTCCATATGTCAACTTCATGACGACGGAATTATTGTTGATCTCATCCTCTATACCATCTGGCAACGGAACTGTCGGATTCAAAAAATCCAGTTTTACAGAGGGATCGAGATTAATCGAGCTACCTTCTCTTGCAGCTTCTAATGGAATCTGCTTGGCTTCGATAGCATCCAAGAGGTCTTCAAATGTTCGCGTTGTGTGAATCTGTCCAGAATCCACGACATATCCTATGTCGATATCGCTGTTGATGACATCGATCAATCCGCCTATGTGATCTGCGTGTGGGTGAGTGGCTACTATTACATCCAAGCGACTCAGACCGTGATCCCTTATAGTGGCAAGCACCTTTTCAGAGCTATCGCGCTCACCACCATCAATTAGCATCGTCTTTGAGTTAGGGAAAATAATCAAGATGGAATCGCCCTGACCCACATCGATGAAAGTTATTGCAAGGGTCTGATTTGGAGCAAAACGCGGATAGTCGGCGGCTGATGAAGCTTCTGGTTCTGCCATCGAATCAAGATGAGTGGTCGAAGAGCTGCCTTCGGAGTCAGGAACAAGAGTTCCAAAATTGGCATCACCTAAGGTTTCACTGGAGAAAACCCATCTGTTGTCTGCTCCATCGGGAGACCGCTGCCAAGTGGCATTATCGTTGTCCTCATCAGAAAATGGACCTGCTGAATCTATGAGCTCCCCTGAATCATTTCTTAGTTCTATTATTTCACCTTCGTTACCGAGCCACTGAAAATCGCTGCCAATTATTAAATAGCCTCCGGCAGGAATGGTGGTTTCCGCACCTATGGTAATGCTGACGGTCCTTCCTGTCCTGGAGCTTATGGTCCAACCGCTAACGTCGATAGCGCTACTTGACGGATTGAAGAGTTCAACCACTTCTGCACCGCTATCTGTCCCTGTGGGATTCGCTTCGATTTCATTGATTACTACAGTGGACGTAGTTGCTACTGCTTGGTTGAAAACGAATAATGATGAGGATAGAACTACTGCAACTATGACGAAGAGGAATTCTCTACTCAATCATGATCACGACAATGGACATCGATATAGATATTGTGTAGGCTTCGATAGTGTGAGGGCCCCTTCAGAATTTAGCATACCACTACTGTTTGGTGCTCTAGTTACGCGATCCCATGGGTGTTGGCACTTATGTGAATGCCTTTGGCGCCAGCAAAAACACACCGCAGGGCAGCAGCTAGCCCTGAGATGGGGGAGGGATTGCCAATCTCTTTAACGAAATGCATGATGCACGAGCAAATTTTGAAAATGATGGCGCGGGGAGTGGGACTTTCGCCTCTGCCCCCCCCCCAAGCAGAGAATTCGAACCCACGTGTCCTTGCGGACATGGGATTAGCAATCCCACGCCCTACCAGGCTAGGCGACCCCCGCACTGATGCCCAGTGGTCGAAGTGATATGCTGCGCGTGTAAAAATGTTACTGGAAGCCTTAGCGCTAGTGACACTAGAGCAAATATTATCAGTGCTGGTTGCATCTGACGAATGGTCATTTGAGATCAGCAGTGGCAGTTCTAGTCCGGCAAGCCTCTTAATTTTGGTTTTGGCATTACTTCAAATAAAACGAGTGCAGGACAAAGATGCTCTCGCTAATTTCCCTCCAACCATTCCGTTTCAGTTCTTAGTAATGCTCATTTTGAGATTTTCACCACCTCTATCCCAGCGCTATGGATCTGCCAACTTTGTACCATCTAAAGATGAGGTATGCCGCTCCTGATCCTGCCATTGCGAAAATAATCAAAGGAAACAGATTGGCTGGCTCGCCTTTCGCGGTAAAGAATTGGCTCCTTATTGTATCTGGATAGTAATTGGCGTCACTAGGTACTACAACATATCTTCGTTCCGCTCCCAAAGAGAAAATGTTGTTGTTATTTTCAACAGGTATTTGGTACATAAATTCTGCAGTACCATTTACGAGACGCTTTTGCTCGCTGTAAACAATATCTAAACTCTGACCATCCGGCGTTGCTTTTGGAATAGTGACATGAGGCATGGTATCTGTGTAAAATGTATTTGCAACGGTGATTGTGACAATCTCCTCTGGGGCATATTGTGCTTTATCCAAATTCATTTCATAGCTATCCTCCGGGCAGGACCACTGGGGACTGCAGCTGCAATAGTCAATGATGAAATGGGAGGTGTACAATCCAGCAGTATAGACAGTGCAAAGAATACCAGACTAAATACAATCGATGCAGAAGCTGTCAAATACTATTGAGATGAGTTTTGTGGCTACTCTAGACTTACGAGATTATCAACTGTTCTTAGGACATCCAATTTTACTATCTCCTACCAAAGCGATTCTTGCATACACTTCTCAACAT
>DASVCY010000162.1:0-19236 GCA_036381375.1 Nitrososphaera sp.
TGCGACTTGTCGCTTGAGGTATATGTTTAGATCAAGAATGCAGAACGTCACAACTACTGTACTATTTGGAATACTGATACTGTCAATGGTGCCAGCAATAATGGTTGGCAGCGCTACCACGATGCAACCGGCGCTTGCACAGAATGCCACTACAACGACGACCAGCATGACCAACCAGAATGCGACTACAACTAATGCTACTACTACCCCCCAGGTTGACGAGAGAGGGCTGCCGATAGAGGAGGGCTTCTCGGCAGGCGTGCTTGCAACAAATTTCAGCTCGCCGCACAACATCCTCTACGGCCCTGACGGGGTCCTGTGGATTACAGAGCGTGTTGGAGAAATGATCACCCGCGTTGACCCCAGCACCGGAGAGAATCTGAGCAGCATGCCGATCCCCGACGTCTACCAAACAGGGGGCCAGGACGGCGTCCTGGGCATGGCCTTTGACCCTGACTTTAACACCAACAACCACATCTATGTCGCCTACACATATGCGGAAGACGGGGAAGACGTAGGGGAAAACCAGACAGAAGCTCTCAGGACAAAGATAACCAGATTTACGTACAACCCGGAAGGACAGTCGATAGGCGACCCAGTTGACCTGATAACCGGGCTGTCTGGCAGCAACGACCACAATGGGGGCCGGATGACATTTGGCCCCGACGGAAAGCTGTACTACACAATAGGCGACCAGGGCAACAACCAGTTTGGCCGCTACTGCATGCCAATCAGGGCCCAGCTGCTACCAACGCAAGAGCAGATAAATACCCAGGACTGGACTGATGTGTATCAGGGCAAGGTGCTCCGGATGAACCCCGATGGCTCGATACCCGATGACAACCCGGTGATCAATGGCGTGAAGAGCCACATCTTTACGTACGGCCACCGCAACCACCAGGGTATCGCGGTGGGCCCGGGCGGCGACCTCTATATCGTGGAGCACGGCGACAAGAGCGACGATGAGTTCAACCGGCTTGAGGCAGGCGGAAACTATGGCTGGCCAAACGTGGCCGGCTACCTTGATGAAAAGGCGTACCAGTATGCCAACTGGTCGGGTGCGGAGAACTGCGAAGAACTGGAATTCAACAACATCCCGCCGTTCCCGGAAGGCGTGCCTGTGATGAATGAAAGCGAGTTCAACGCAACAAACTTTGTCCCGCCGATTGCCACATTCTATACTGTAGAGAATGACTACAACTTCTCCGAGCCGGCAGGCTGCGGCTACGTATGCTGGCCCACTGTCGCGCCTTCAAGCATCCGACTCTACACGTCAGACGCAATCCCGGGATGGAACGGCACATTCCTCATGACCACGCTGAAGGGAGGAAGGATATTCCATCTGACGCTGGACGAAAACGGCACGGCACTTGCAGGCGAACCTGTGGAACTCTTCCGCTCAGAGAACAGGTATAGAGACCTGGCATTCAGCCCGGACGGCACAACGATCTACGTGATAACAGACTCGGCAGGCCCGGTGCAAGCCATAGAAGAAGGAGGTGACCCCGTAGGCAACCTAACTCACCCCGGCTCGCTCCTGATGTTCAGGTATGAGGGCCAGACTGGCAGCAGTGCAATGAACAACAACAGCAGCACCGGTCCCCCAGCAGGCTAGACTCCTCCCCAGCAGAGGCAGGAGCAGTAGCTACTGCTGCGGCTCCCTGCCACACATTCCCCCTTCTTTTTGCCATCCCCAATATTGTGTGAAATGTTGTTACTATTGCGGCCAGGCGAAAGCTAGAGAAACAGAATAGATGAGCAAAAATTCCTGCAGATGCTCACAACTTTTTAATGAGCGTCTTGTGTTTATTTTACTAGTCCCCGACAATGAGCCCTCCGATAGATGCTGCAGAATTTGAGGCGCACAGGAACCTTGGTACGATTATCACAGAGTTTCTTTGCAGGAACAGGGACAAGGGCTTTACCGCCAAGGAAATCGCGCAGGCGATCGGAATAAGGGAAGAGGACGTGACAAATGCGATGCTCAAGCTGGGCCTGGTGGATGCTGTCAATTCTATGATCAGGAGACCTTTTGCCTCCCGGAAGTTCAAGATAGAAGACGTGACGATAAATGGGGTCATGTACTATCGCTGCAGGCAGGAAACCGAATACACATAAAGACATGCTGCGATTGCTGCAGCCAGCCTACAGATCAGATCTGAGATGATATAAACAATTAAAGGTAGATTTTGCGAATCATCTATGATCGATAGGGATGGGTTACACTCCAAAGAGGACACCATCGTGGCAGAAGAGGGATCTTGGCCTTACCGCAAGGATGATCCTGGCGTTTGCCATCCTCACCATACTCTATCTCATATTCCTCAGCGTCCTTGTATATGTGGGAATAAATTTCATCGCGATAGCCGTGATCGCGGGGGTTATGATATTTGCGCAATACTATTTCTCTGACAGGATCGTGTTGTGGAGCTCTGGCGCAAAGGTAGTGAGCAGGGAGCAATTCCCGGAGTTACATGACCTGGTGGAGCGGATCGTAGCCAGGAACAACATGCGCAAGCCCAGGATAGCGGTGATAAACACCAGGATGCCCAATGCCTTTGCAACCGGCAAGAGCCAGAAGAGCTCGCTTGTAGCCGTGACCACGGGCCTCATGGAGATCCTTGACGAGGAAGAGCTTGAAGGCGTGCTTGCCCACGAGCTGACCCACATCCGGAACCGGGACGTCCTTGTAATCACTCTGGCAAGCATCTTTTCCACAATCGCGTGGTACCTGATGCATTTTGGCATGTATGGCGGCATGACAGGAGGGTACGGCAGGAGGAATGACAGCGGCGGAGGGATTGTGCTCATTTTCCTTGTCGCGATAGTCACCTGGCTTGTCAGCTTTTTGATAATCCGGGCCATCTCCAGATACAGGGAGTATGCGGCAGACAGGGGAGCTGCCCAGATGACGGGAAAGCCTGTCAAGCTTGCAAACGCCCTGATGAAGATCAGCGGTTCCATGAGGCGGGTGCCCACCCGTGACCTGAGGGAAGTGGAGGGGCTGAACGCGTTCTTTATCATACCGGCGATATCCGGCGACGCGCTGACCAACCTGTTTTCAACGCACCCGCCGGTGCAAAAGAGGATCCAGAAACTCATGGAAATGGAGGCTGCCATGAGTTGAACTTTTTTCGCCGGATACGCGACATAGCCCAGCAGAAGAGACGGGGCGGGTCAGAGGCTGGCCGGGACTCTGAGGCCATTTTTTCGCTCTCCTCCTCCTACATCACGCTTGAAACAAAGCTGGGGCTGGTATCCACAGGCAGGTGCTCGCTTGGGATCAAGTCTGTCAGCGGCGGGCAGTTTTTCCAGATGAAAACCGAGGTCAGGTCATTCCTTGACAGCATAAGGTCAGAATTTGACCTGATATACAGCATGACCGAAGACTCGTACGGCTACCTGTGGATAACCTTTGAAGCCAAAAAGGTCGAAGACATGCTTGCGGGCGTTACGGCAGTCGGAGACACGATCCAGGAAAAGGGATTTGGCAACCACATCCTGGCAGCAGTGTTTGAGTTCCAGAGCAGCAGGGACAACAGCAAGTCGCACTTTGTCTATCTGATCTACAGCTACAAGCGCAACAAGTTCTACCCGTTTGCGCCCGTGGGAAACAGCAAGAATCGGAGCACTGAAAGGGAGATGCAGGTCATGGCGACGGTGGCAGACGAGATGCCGTTTGAAAAAGACATGACGCTGTGGTATCCGCTATGGGACCTGCCCCTGCGCCACCGATCCTACTAGCATTGGCCGCTATTCCAGGAGGTCGGGAATAGCTCCTTCTCCCTTGAAAATCTGCCTTGCCTCTTCGATTGAAATGTCTGCCCCCGGCAGGATGATATCAGACTCGACGATCTCTTTTGGATCGACGGGCTTGCCGTTCTTGGATACAATCTCGGCCAGCTCGGCAAGCTTTTTTCTGAAATTTTCGCTGTCGCCTGGGTCCTTGCCGTCTGCTATCATTGCCACTATTTCGTTATCGATCTCGTTCAGCCTGCTCAGGGTGGCGCTGTCAACCGTGAACTGACCCTGTCCCATTATCCTGACAATTTTGGTTCCGCCGTCTTGTTTTTTAATCTCGCTCATATCACTGCTGTACCTCCTGCTCTTGCTGGTCAGTCTTTTTGCCCTTCTTGCGCTCGGCCTTTAGCCTCGCCAGCTCTTCCTCTACTGCGCCCTGCACCGAGATCTTTTCCAGTTCTGCTTCGATCCGGTCCTTCCCAGATGTATAGTCGGTGAGCGCTCCGGAGTCAATCATTTCGTCAAGCGCAGCCGCCTTGGCCTTCATTTTCTCCGTCTTGTCCTCGGCCTTGCTCATAGCCATGCCAACATCTGCCATTTCTTCGGAGATGCCTGTCACGCTTTCCTTGATCCTTACCTGGGCCTCGGCAGCCGTGTACTGCGCCTTGATAACCTCTTTTCTGGACCTGAATTCTTCAACCTTTGTAGACAGGCGCTTCTCGGTCTGCTCCAGCTTTTGCTGCTCCAGCTTCATCTCCTCGATCTGCTTTTCGAGGTTCTGTATCTGGAGCAGGTTGGAGTTCTTGCGCTCAAGGGCAAGCTTGGCCAGGTCTTCTCTGTCAGCGTCAATTGCCCTCCTCGCCTGCTCATCGAGCGTCCTGATGCTGTCCATGATCTTCACTTTCTGCATCTCCAGTCGCTTCTTGGCAGTCACCACTTCGGCAATATCCCTTCGGAGCTTGTTTAGAGTTTCAATCTGTTTTGTGTATGAATAATCAAGCGCTTCGCGTGGATCCTCGTACTTGTCCAGCAGACTGTTTACTTTCTGCTTTACAACAGAAGAGATCCTGTTCATTAAACCCAATGCAAGAATAATTATGCGTCTTGGTATTATTAGGGTTATCGATGAGGCGGCCCGGCGCTGCAACTAGCTACCGGGGAGACAGGATGAATTTTGTGATTTTGTAGCCGGCGTTTGCCACCTGCCATGTGGCGTCAAAGGCCGGCGACTGGTCCCTCGCATTCTCGATGGCTTCAGATAGTGCGCTTTTTATCTCCAGGATTATCCTGTCCCACGAGTAACGATGATTCATGGCGCTTTCAAGTGCTGCTAGGCCATCTGGGGTGAGCGCATAAAATTTCCTGAAAAAGAAATGCAGCCTCCTCTTTGTGATCACGTCAAGGTGTCCATTCATCATCAGGTCAGTTATCATTGGAGATACAGTAGAGATGTCAAGCCCGATCATTTTTGCAATCTGCTTTTCAGTCCGGGATCTGGCCTTGACGCATTGAAGTATCTGGATCTCCCATTTGCTTAGCTGCTGCTGTTCTAGATGGGTTTCTTTTTCTCCACTCAACTGTAGCGACATCATATCAATGGTTAAACAAGATTAATTAGTTTATCAGGGCAAGATGGCGATTATTTTCTATCAAATAATTCAAAACAGCCTTTTCTTTCTTTAACAGCCGGGGTCCCGGCAACCTTGCAGCTGATGGCACTATCACGCACGGTACGGGCAGCAAGATTGCCACCGTGTCTGCAAATTTTGCGCAACTAAAAGTTGATCTCGCCCATTCTCCCGTTTCGATAGTCTTCTATCGCCTGTTCGATCTCGTGTGGCTCGTTCATTACAAACGGCCCGTACCTCGCCACCGGCTCGTTCAGCGGAACTCCGGCTATGAGCAGGACATCCAGGGGCGAATCATCGGATTCATTCTTTATAGATATCTCGTTTCCTGCTTCTTGAGAAAAGATTACCGCCTGACCTCTGGCTGCTGCCTTGTCGTTGGATCCGAAAAGCCCTCTTCCTTTCACCACGTAGGCGAAAGCGTTGTACTCGGCTGGCACCGGTTGCCTGACCTCGCTTTTGGGTTGCAGCGTAAAATGCACGTACATTATGGGCGTCCGTGTCTCTATTACTGCATTAACGCCCAAGGCCTGGCCAGCAATCACCCTTGCTGTCACCTTGCCATCCGGACTTTTTGCCTGCGGGATCTTTGAACTTGGGATTTCCTGGTAATGTGGCTTTATCATCTTGTCCCGCCTTGGCAGGTTGACCCACAGCTGAAATCCATGTATCCTACCGCCGTTTCGCACAATTTCGTCGTCTGGCATTTCGGAATGTATTACCCCGGATCCGGCGGTCATCCACTGGACGTCGCCCGGAGCCAGCTTGCCTGAATGGCCGTGCGAATCTTTGTGCTGGAATTTTCCTTCAAGCATGTACGTCACGGTTTCAAAGCCTCTGTGAGGATGGTCAGGGGCTCCCACGGCTTCGCCCGGCCCATAGTCTGCCGGACCCATTTCGTCGAGCAATAGGAAGGGATCAAACTCTGAAATAAAATGCGTGGGAAAAGCCCGGTTGACAATAAACCCGCCTCCCTCGACATTTCTTACGCTATTGATCACCTTCAAAGCAGAACGTCCGTTTCCCCCTTCTTCTGCCGGCTCGACGCCGGGATGTGAACTGACTTTACTATTTTTTGCCACGCATCATGATGAGCCTGATGCTATTTAAGGCCAGTAGCAATATCCTACTTACCAAGTTGTCCCTACCAAACCGGGTAGTCGGGAGGCTACTACCAGCAATCGCGGAAGCAACCTTGATAATATATGCATGCCATAGGTGCCGCGTTCAATGAGCAGCCTCGATTCAATTCCCGTTTCCAGGATTATGTCCAGTCCTGTTTTGACGATAAGAGAGGGCGATACCATACAGCAGGCATGCAAGACCATGGTCAAAAATGACATAGGCGGCGTCGTTGTTGTCAACGATCAATCAAACGAGCCATCAGGAATTATTACCGAGCGGGATGTCGTAAGACACCTTGCCGAGAAGCCGATCTCATTTCTGGCCCAAGCAAGCCAGATAATGAGCCGCCCTATCGTGACAATTCACCCCAATGGATCTATCCGGGACGCCCTGCAGGCAATGCAGTCAAGGGACATACGCCGGCTGGTTGTGGTAAGTGACGACGGGAAAAACATGATAGGGATTGTAACTGACAAGGACATTTTCAAATTCATACTGAAAAATGAGTCCGTTGCCTCGTCATTTGTGAGCGAGCAGATAATTGGCAGGGAGTTTTCAGAGCGCTTTAGCACCAGCCTGCTTGATGATTTGATTCACAGGCGAGCCTGAATCGGCATGTGTTAGAGCGCCTGTTGTAAGGAAAAAATGATGAAGAGGTCAATCCCCGATCATTAAGAATTTGTCACCCTCTGCAGCCGGTAGCAGCGGATTTTAGGTTTTTTCTGCCATTAGCGGTCAACCCGCTCTACAATTACTACACCGACTAAATCGCGAAATAGAAATTGATTAAAGCAGGTGTCTCCATCCTACATGATAAGGGCAGTTGGGCAAGAATTCGCATAGCTTCTGCATCGTACAGGAATCTGACGATAGCAGAAGCTTATTTCTTATTGATATATTGAAGCAGGGCATTTCTGAAGGTTCTGCCATAATACTGGCAATCGACTCTGACCCCAATGAATTTACTGATTTGCTGAAGAGAAATGGGTTCGATACAAAGCAATTGATTGATCGCGGGATTCTGACCATCTTTGATAAGGAAGCTATATACTCGATAGCCGAAACAAGACTCGAAGCAGAACCATTGAAGAACAAGTGGTTCTCGCTTATTTCCGATATCAAGAAAAAATCGGGCTGTCAAAGCGTGATGGCAATAGGTACAGCAAAGGTGTTCTTTGACACTAACAATATCGAAAAATTGGTTGACTATGAGCAGAAGATAGGGAGGAGCTTTGGAAATATTGCTATTGATGCTATCTGCTACTTTGATGCAAACACTTTCTCGAAGCTTGGATTGGCAAGAATCATCCATTTCCTTGATTATCATGAGCATGTCATCTATCATGGCGGCATATACCTGCAATGGCAGCCACAAATGATCCTGGAAGTGATCAATAGATCGATAGATGCGGTACTGGGCCGGGGCACATCTGTACTTTTGGAAAAGATGCTGAAACTGGTCTATCACCTTGACTATGACTCTGTACTATTATCGAAACCTGAACTATTCGAAGAGCACCTTCGAAAAATGTTTGGAAAATCTGCAGACATGATTCTTGCCAGAATTCAGAAAGAGATCGTTGCACATCTGTCATACCTGAGCAAGTATGACCATGGTGTTGATTTGGGAGGCATGAACGTTGCAAATTGACGTTTAACCAGCTGTTTCACTTTATTGATAATCTTGATCCTTCGATCAAGCACATGGTAATGTTTTACGAGGAGCCAGAGTATGCCAGACTAGTCCAGATAAAATTCTTGAATCATGGGCTGAGAAATGGCGAATGCTGCATATATGTTGCTCCAGATGATGATTTGACAAGACCGGAAATGATAGAATCCGGCATTGATGTAGGGAATTACGAAAAGCAAGGGCTTTTACAATTCCATACACAGCAATCGGCCATAAGCGGCGTCGAATCGTACGATCGGGCCGTAAGTGAACTGCAGAAAACAGTCAGAGACACGTTCTTTGCCGCGCAAGGAAAATCCACTACTTCGACTCTGCCGAGTTCGAGGAATTGATAGCACATTTCGCGACACCTTTCTTGCAAAGGAAGGGGATAATAGCAACAATAACTCTAACAGGGCACAGATGGTAGCAATTCAAGCACTAGTTGAGAGACGTATCCAGTCTAGAGGTAGCGGCGAACTTGGGTACGTATGGATGTGGACCTATCAAGTCGATAGTATTTCTGAAGCGATGAATGAGGAATGGATGGCTCAGATGCTTGACAGCCATGAAGCGGTTCTGTTTCTGCCCAAGCTGTCTAATGGCATCGCTCTTGACCTCAGGAAATAGAAAGATGGGCCTCCTCCGCTCTACGCACGATCTTTTTTGCGCTTTAGCACCAGCCTCCTTGACAATATAGTTCGCAAACGAGTCTGAATCGGCATATAGGTTAGAGCTCCTATTGTAAGGAAAAATGAAGAGGTAAATTTTCAATCACTGACCTGTGCTGTTGCTGCTTGTTGCCGACGGCACAGTCGCATTGATCATGAATGGATGGTCGACTAACTGGACCTGTGGCGGAAATGATGGCAGCTCGTCGTCAGGGTTCCATGTGATAACCACTTTGCCCCATGTAGGCATCAATTTAGCCATCTGAGCTCTGGCTTCTTCTGGACTCAGTTCTGGCATCATCGGGTCAGCTCTATCGGGTCTTAATTCTACTCTGTGGGCGTGCCAGTAGGGCTTTTCCCTATCTGGCAGACTGTCATACCGCTCCTGTGTAATAATATATTCTACTCCAATCAACGTTGCATTAGCGGAAGCTCCGTCATAGAGCTGGCACACCAGTACAATCTTGTCACTTGGCTTGCAGAAGTGCTCTACTCGCAGTGCAGGGTCGTTAAAGATATGCCTCACCGCGTTTATGTGCCCTTGGGGCGCATCATATCCGTCGACCGGTTTGTCAGACATTGACGCTATTGTAGCAGTATCATTTGCTGTCGACGAAGATGTAATATTTGACACCTGTGCCGTCGTATTTGATACAGAAAAGCCAAGCAACGATACTACTACTACTACAACTGTGGCTATTGCAAAAGCAAAGCTGCCAGCAAGCGCCATTTTGGCATTTTTCGTTATCCCCATTTCGATCTGGCACTGGCGGCTCATCCTAGCTTAAAGCAAATTTGCAAGATAATTTTGAAACAAGACACACTCACCCAAATTCCTTACGATAATACCTGACCTTGTTGGCTATCTTGACGAATTCACTCTTTGCAGCCAGGAAAAGCGGATTTCTCTGTTGGAATGCTTGTTCCTGTCGTCGTGCAGTGGAACCTCAAGAGAAGATGAGCGGGAAGAGGATTTTTTTCTCCTTCATGTTACTGTGGCTCTATCGTCGCCGGCGGCTTGCTTGATACAGCATATGTGACCCAGGTTGCGCCTTCAACTTCGTTGGTTATCCTGTTGCTCATCCTCTCTACAAGCTCGTAGGGCAGGCGAGACCAGTCTGCAGTCATGGCATCGATTGACTCTACAACCCTTATCATGACGATACGTCCGTAAACCCGCTCGTCTCCAAGAACGCCGACAGCCCTGTCATCGCCAACGGCCGCATATGCCTGCCAGACCTTGTCATACCAGCCGGCTGCCTTTAATTCGTCTTCCACGATCTTGCTCGCATGCTTGCAGATCCTGATCTTTTCCTGAGTAATCTCGCCGATTATCCTGACGGCAAGCCCCGGCCCGGGGAAAGGATGCCTCTTGAGCAGTGCATCCGGCACTCCCAGCAGCCTTGCGGCCTTTCTCACCTCGTCCTTGTACAGATACCGCAATGGTTCTATCACCTTGAGGTTGAGCCACTTTGGAAGCCCGCCCACATTATGATGGGTCTTGATAACAGCAGCCGGTCCCTTTGAAACGCCGCTTTCAATGACATCGGGATAGAGCGTGCCCTGGGCAAGCCAGTGGAACGGGCCATTCTTTTTCACGACATCAATAAATACAGTGGCGAATTCTTCGCCGATTATCTTGCGCTTCTGCTCTGGATCTGAGACGCCCTTTAGCTTGCCCAGAAACTGCTTTTCAGCGTTGACGTAGATCAGATCGATTCCCAGGTGTTCCTTGAACAGCTTTACCACATCATTCTCTTCGTCCTGGCGCAAAAGCCCGTGGTTGATAAAAACGCATCTCAGCTGGTCGCCTATTGCCCTGTGCATCAGCGCAGCCACCACCGTCGAGTCAATGCCCCCGCTGACTGCCGCGAGCACCTTCTCCTTGCCGACCTGCTGGCGAATGTCCTTTATCGTGGTTTCAATAAAGCTCTCCATGTCCCATTCCGGTTTGGCCTTGCTTATCTCCTGGGCAAAGTTCTTTAGAATCTGCGTGCCCCGCTCGGTGTGGACCACCTCCGGGTGAAACTGGATGCCATAGAAGTGCTTCTCCTTGTTACCGATGGCAGCGGAGTGAGAGTTCTCTGTGTGCGCAAGCACCTCAAAGCCCTCCGGCAGCTTTTCTGCTGCGTCGCCGTGGCTCATCCAGCAGTTGATGCTCTCCCCCAGGTTCTTGAAAAGGTCGGTTTTATCGTCAATCACCAGGCCGGCGCGGCCGTACTCGCGGCTATTTGCCCTCTTTACCTTGCCCCCAAAATTGTCAACCAGCACCTGGTGGCCGTAGCAGATTCCGAGGATCGGCTTGCCTAACCGGAACAGATCCTTGTCAGGCTTTGGAGCGTCCTTTGCATAGACGCTAGCCGGTCCGCCGGAGAAAATTATCCCCTTTGGATTGATCTCTTTGATCACTTCGGCAGGAGTGTTGTACGGCAGAAGCTCGCAGTACACGTTGGCTTCCCGAATGCGCCGGCAGATCAGGTGACTGTACTGCGATCCAAAATCTAAAACGACTATTTTATCCAACGACACATCATCCGCTCTTTTCCAGCATTCTGGTAAATACCCATGATGAAGTGTTGAATATCTCTTGCAGGCGATCCCTGTCGCGGTAGTTGTTTATCACTATGCGCTTTATTGCGCCGTTGTCGTCTTCAACCTTGTAGTTCAGGGCGTCAGGCTCCTTGATCCCTTGGTTTGCATCCTTGCTCTTCATGCCATCCAGTATCCTGTTCAGGAAGAACGACTTGAACGGTGGCGTATTAACATTCAGGTTCACTCCGGGCGCCGGCACAATGACAACTGAGCTTGGAGATACCTCGGCGTTTGCGAGCAAAAAGTCGTCCTTTGCGCGCTTTAGCGGCCTGATATCCCTGTCGGCAGAAGGCCTGAATGTTGCTGCTGATGATGATGGTGGTGGTGGTGGTGGTGCGGATGCTGCTCCTTGTTGCCTTGCAGCCGCCTGCCTGGTTTGCTGCACCTGTGCAGTGGCCGCGGGTCCGGCGGTTGCAAAGCCAATACTGGCTGCCGCCTTAAAGCTTCCCTGCTTGAGCAGGTTGTCAATGATCGCCAAAGTCGTGCGCAAGCGATCCACTTCTTCCTGTTTGTCTGATATCTGCTTGATCAGCCACTCGCGTATATCTGCCGCGCGCCTGATGTCGTCCTCGGAATAGCCTGACATGAGCAAAGCATCTACTGCACAAAACCTATAATAGCTTTTAGCCCCGGCGCCTTTTGTTCAGACTGAACATTATCAATACGGCGCCGCCCCAGAGGACGAGCGCCCCTATGTGAAACTGGTAGAACCATGCCACGCCGCCCAGAACTGCCATGGCCATGCCTATGATGCCCTTGGTCTGCCTGAGGCGCCGCGGATTCATGCCTTTACTGCGACAAACCCTTTGATGGGCTTGGTTGCCGTGTCTGCAAGCTCTGAGCGGGACTGCTTTGCAAGCATTTCAAGCAGCCTCCTGCCTGCTTGCATCTTTTGCCTTTTGAGTTCGGCATCCTTGACCTTTTTCTTTGAATATTTGCCAATGTTGTCGCCAAAGTCCATGCCTACAAGCACTATTCTCTTGGCGCCAAACTCTTCTGCAAGGAAGACGCACCTGTCTCCGTCGGTAAAGCCCCCAAAGTTGTAGACGTTTTCAACGGGCATCACCTGCGTGGTGCCGACAAGCTTCTTGAATTTTGGGACCAATTTTTTGAGCATCGCGGTGTTGTCGCCGTGAGCGTGCACAACCATTATTGCACCGCTTTTCTCTGCCTTTTGCAGGGCAGAGGGGCTGCCGTCAAGGTCCGTCACGACTATATCGGGTTTGATCTTATTTTCAAGCAGAAATTCAGTTGCGCTGTCAGCCACTATCTTGACAGACGACTTGTTCTTTTTGAGGAACTTGAGCGTCTGGCTGTCCTCAAGGCTTGGCCCCGCGCCAACTACAATGACGTTCTTGCCCTTGATCTTTTTCTCCAGGACTTTTGGGTCAAGCGCCTTCTTTTTTATCATTCCTGAGAGGATTCTTGCCGCTTCCTGATCCCGCTCTGTGCTGTATCCGAACTCTGCGCGGATCCCCTGATAATACGGGAACCACTCGGCGAACTTCACAAGAGAGAGAGCATGGGTGTTACTATTAATAGATTGTGTCATGGGGCAATAGACTAGCTTTAATTACGCGTTTCAAGAATGCATGTCATGGTCATGCTATGGGGGCTACGCTTTGAAAAAGACCTCTAGGCGCCAGAAGATCGAGCTTAGGCACAAGGCACTGGTTTTCATGGCAAGCATGATCGCCAAGGCATTTCTGATGGCAGTAGTTTCAAGCCATGTCTTTTGTGGGAGCATTGACCCGACTGTTGTTTTCATGCAATGTGGAACCAGCGCGGCGTTTATGGGCGGCAGCGTTGCGGCGGTGGCGCTAATGGGCATTTTCTTTGGCAACTATATCGTCCGGCTCAAGTCGTTCGATGACATCTTTGCAAGGGTCATGAAGGTTGACTTTATCGTGACAGCGATGTATCTTGGCATTGCGTTTATCGCTCCAGAAGCGATTGCGGCCAGAGTTATGATATGGCTCCTTGGAATGTGGATAATCGGCATGGTCCTCGCGCCATTCAGCAAAGAAAGGACGCTGCTTAAACAGATAACAGAGTATGGATCAATCGTAGCACTTGGCGGGTTTCTTGCCATCCAGATCATTCCGCTCCCCGAGTTTGAAGTATATGATTCGTCTTCCGGGCTTGGCATGATACTCTCCAGCATCCTGGCAACGTTTGGCGGTGGAAGATCCAAGTAATCATCCTGGCAGTTCAGATCTCTGCTTTCAAAGCGACTAATGATTCCCTTGCTTTCTTTTTCTTCGCCGTGATGGTATTGCTGGAATGATTTGGGCTTTCTTCAAGTATTGCAAGCAGGCTCATGCCTATTCCTTTAGGGCAAGACGCTTCCATCCTGGCATGAGTTATACCACTTGGTATCAACAAGAAAAGCATTGGCAGAGTTATTTGCCAAAGCGATCACACAGCCTGCTTTTCGCATTTTAGCGATACAAGGTAATTGACTACTGCTTTTGCTATCGCACAAGAAATGAAAGCCGTTTATGCATTGTTGTGCAAATCATGTTGCAGCGAATGCAAAAAGAAGGGTTTGTTCAAGCCCGAAAGCCGGTTTTCATTCTTTAACCTGATGCTGGCGAGTAGGGCTTGTGATATTACTACCACATCCCATTCTGGCGAGAATGCCCCTCCTCTTCAGAGGAGCAGAGGGAGATAAATCGCGGCCGTTATGTGTATGTAGTTCACAAGCGACGTGCAGCATCACCCATCCAGCGAGAGGAGGCTCTCCGGTGATGAAAACCAGAAACTGAGACGACATCATCACCGCCGCGCAGCAAAGTCAACATCCAGGTCGCCGGATCAACTGTTGAATATTTGTGACAGAAAACCTCTTCCAGCTAGCCCCAGACAGGTGGTCACCTTATGAACTCCATGAGCTCCTCGTTTGTTTTCTCCTTTTCCTCTATGTTCAAGGCATGCCCGCTCTTCTCAAACTGAACCAGCTTTGACCCCTTGATGCCATTATTCATTACTTTGGCAAGATCAAACGGGCATACCTTGTCATGAATGCCATGGAATATTGCCACTGGAAGGTTCCTGTCGCTCACCATCAGCATGTCATTTCGAAGGTCTGCGTCACGCAATGCCTCAGCGCTTTTTACAGTAGCATAGGGGGAGGCTCTCATGGATTGAGCAAAAAGCCAGGTCATCATTTCCGGGCCCACCGAACCAAGGTTGTGAAAGAGCATCTTGCCAAATTCAGAGACCATTTTTGGCCGGTTCTGCAGCAATTTTGCGACTATGTCGTCACAAAATGCCCTGTCGTGTCCATGAGGGTAGCCTTCCCTCTTGGTAAATGAAGGCGCGGCAGCGCCCATCAAGATCAAGTGGGATATTGTATTTGGATAATACTTTGCTACGTAGCGCATGACGATGGCGCCGCCCATTGAAAAGCCTACCAATGCAAACTGCTGTTCAAGCTTCAGCGCATTCATGACTTTTTGGATGTCATCGGCAAAAACGTCATAGTCATAATCCTGCCATGGCTTGGCTGACATTCCAAAGCCCCGGAGGTCGATACCGATGCAGCGAAAGCCTGCATTTGCAAGATGCATGAATTGATACTCAAACATTCTGTGGTCCACAGGCCATCCGTGTATGAAGACTATGGGCTTGCTATCGCCATTGCCGCCTGTGTCCTCCACAAAAACGGACGTCCCGCTTTCGTCTACTGGGATTAAAGACATAATTGCATACGAAAAACAAGCTTCATGGTTTTTATCAAATTTGGCATATTCGCATTGTCTCTACTACTGCAAGAAAAAACTGGCTCTCTTCTCCGCCAATTCAAAGAGCGGCGACATCCAAGAAGCAGGTTCGGAGGCCCAGCTGTGATTGACGACTAGCAGACGACAAGTTAACAGTGGCGGCGAATCGACCACAGAGTTGATGAAGGAACAACACTTTCATCTTCAGGACCGCTACACGCTCAAAAATATCTCATGTGCAGCTCCAACTTACTCTGAAACACCAGGAAAAAGATGTCCAAGAGCCGGCCGATCACCTGTGTGCTGAATCCGAGTCATCTCTTGTTTGCGCAATACATCCATCCGCTGTTGTTATCGGCAGTGTAAAGGAAAATGTGGCTCCTTTTTTGCCTACGTTGTTTTCTGCCCATATTCTTCCCCCGTGCGACTCGATGATGTTTTTTGACAGGAACAGTCCAAGGCCGGTGCCGCTCTCGGATCTTGTTACAAATTTTGCAAACAACCTTGGCATTATTTCCTTTTCAATACCCCGGCCAGAATCAATTACGCTGACGACCACATGGCCGTTTCTCTCCTCGCATCTCACAATAATGTCTCCCTCTTCTGTAAATTTTATCGCGTTTGCAATCAGATTGGACAGTACCTGGTAAATCCTTGCCTTGTCGCAGTAAACGAATATTGGCTTGCCTATTGGAGCGCCTCCCCGGCCCATGATGATCCGTATTTTCTCCTTCTTTTCGTCACGTAAGGAGCTCTTTGCATCGGATATCGCGTCCATAATCTTTTGATCAAGGTTGGTCCATTCCCTATGTAGCTTGAGAGAATTGCTCTCTATCTTTGATACCTCTAAAAGGTCTGATGACAGGCGCTCAAGACGCCGGGCGTTCCTCTTGATCAGGTTCAGCTCAGCCCTGGAGATTTCTATCCTTTCAGCACCGTTCTGCTCAAAGTAGTAATTCAGAATGTCCGCCATGCCCAGCAGAGGCTGTACAGGAGTCCTGAGCTCGTGTGCTGCTATATTGATAAATTCTGACTGCATTTTGTCGTGCGCTTCAAGTGCCTCGGTCCTTTTCTTTACTTCGCGCTGCAATGCTTCACCCCATCTGGCCAGAAAATAGATTATGACTGCTATGGATGCGGCTATGGCAGAAACCAGTGCGATAGTCTGGATTCTCTGCGCAAATACAATTCCCCCGATCTTGGAATAGATCCCTTCAGTAGGCACTGACCCCACTATTACAAACACTGGCTCTTCCCGCAGATTGACAGGGTACGCGACCATAAGGCGCTCTTTCTCGTAAAGGCCGTCAATGACAACACTGCTGGGCCGGCCATCAAGGGCCGAGCTAAAGAGTTTCTGAAAATCGTCAGGGTTGTTCAGCCGCTGGAGTACCTCTTTGTTTCTAAAATCCTTTCCAATCAGGGTTTGATCGTCTGCCAGGACAAACATGCCAGACTTGTCAGTGGCGATGACGCGGTCGCTATCGGTGATGTACGGGCCGACAAACCCGCCAAGAATCTGCTGCAATGGGATTGAAGCGGCTACCAGCCCGAGGTACTCGCCGGTCTCCCTCTGAATTATAGGGTAAGACAGCATGACGTAGGAGGTGTTGTTGGAGTCGGTATAGGACCTTGAGAGAACAGGGGAGAGCGTCCTCCTTGCGTCACTCACATAGTCCTTGCCAAAATGTGACACACCAACATAGTTTTCTTCATCATCATCGGTACTGATTACTGCAGTCACTAGGTCATGTCTATTCAAGATGAAAATGCTTCCGACCGACTCTCTGACCGGGACATAGTTCTCGGCAAGAAGCGACGACGTCCCGTTCCCGGACAGATCTCCCTCCTGAATATAATTTGAATTGGCGATGCCTTGCAGCCTTCCGGCGATAGACTCTAGCTCCGAGCTGATCTGTCTTGCCAGCCCTTCCATGTTCTGGGTCTGCCTGATCCTTTGTTCCTCGAAAAGCACTGCCCTGATGTTCTTCTCGTTAATTGACTGGTAGTAGATCGAAGAACCAAGGGCGAACGCGACTATAAGCGCGACGACCACTATTGCAAATCTTGTCGGCCTTGATATTGCTGCGTCCCTGATGGCCGCTATCCTGTCAGAGGAGCCTCTGAATACATCCAATTTGGAATGACTTCCATGCAGGCAGTAATCAGCATAAACCATTGCGGAGTTTAGTTCTAGAAAACAGTTCACCACTGTGGACTAGCGCAGGTAGCAAGAATCGCTGCAGTAACAGTACTGGCTGGTGCACCAGCTGTGACGATCGCTACCATGCATTTCAAGGCCGCACCTGTCGCAATGATCCTTGTTGCGGCAATGGGTATCGATTATTAGGCTCATTGCGGTCTTTGCAAGACAACTATCACTTAAATTATTCATGCAACAATTGTTGACACGCAGGGTAGCGTGCAACACACCGATGGAATCATGTGGACAGTATGATAATCGCGTTCGCGCGTTCGCGGCTATTGCCGACCAGATTATTTTTTATTTTGTCTTTTCCAGAAGAGCAGTAAAAAGAAAGTAAAGAAGGTATCAGGTGCAGCAGAAGAAGAGCCTTTCTCACATGAAGTGGGAGAGGCTTTCCGTCTTCTTCATCTCCCTCTGCGTTCTGATCTTCTGAACTGCGTATTCAAAGTCGGACGCGCTTATCTCTGCTTCAGATGCGTGCTTTGCGGCCTCCTCCGGCGTAGGATACTTTGCAAGGTACCTGTGAAGTACAATTGATGCGGCCGTGTTGGCGATTGCAGCCATGTCTGCGCCGCTAAAGCCATCTGTCAATTCGGCAATTCTTTTCAGATCGACATCGCTTTTGAGCGGTTTTCCCACAGAGTGGATCTGAAGTATCTTTTCCCGTGTATCCTTGTCCGGGTTTGGTACAAGGATTATCCTGTCGAATCTGCCGGGGCGCATGAGCGCAGGGTCGATCATTTCGGGCCGGTTGGTTGCGCCAAGCACCACTACGCCGTGCAGCGCGCTTATGCCATCCATTTCGGTCAGGAGCTGCGATACTATCCTCTCGGATGAACCTCCTCCGGCTTCGCTCATCCCTCTTACGGGGGCTATCGAGTCCAGCTCGTCAAAGAATATGACGCACGGCGCTGCCTGCCTTGCCCTGCGAAATATTTCTCTGATGCCGCGCTCCGACTCTCCAATCCATTTTGACAAAAGCTCCGGTCCCTTGACGCTGATAAAGTTGGCTTCCGACTCGGTCGCCACAGCCTTTGCAAGCAGGGTCTTGCCTGTGCCTGACGGACCGTGCAGCAATATGCCCTTTGGAACGGTGTGGCCCATCTTTGAATAAAGATCGGGATACTTGAGAGGCCACTCGACTGCTTCCTGCAGCTGCCTCTTGACTTCCTCGAGTCCACCAATGTCACTCCACCTTACATCGGGAGATTCAAGAAATACTTCCCTCATGGCAGATGGCATGACTTCCTTTATCGCCTGGTCAAAGTCGCTCTGAGTGATCACAAGCTTGTCCAGAACTTCGGGAGAGACCTTTTCCTCCTCCAGATTCATCTCCGGCAGCATCCTCCGGAGGCACCTCATCGCGGCTTCCTTGCACAGATATTCCAGGTCGGCTCCAACGAACCCGTGTGTCACGGACGCAACCCGGGACTGGTCGACGTCCATATCAAGCGGCATGTTGCGGGTGTGGATCTGGAGGATTTCGAGCCTGCCGTGCTTATCCGGTACCCTGATCTCGATTTCCCGGTCAAACCTGCCGGGGCGCCGCAATGCAGGATCTATAGCGTTGGGTCTGTTTGTTGCTGCAATTATCACAACTTTTCCTCTAGCCTCCAGGCCGTCTAGGAGTGACAGCATCTGCGACACAACCCTTCTTTCTACTTCCCCTTGCACCTCCTCCCTCTTTGGCGCAATGGAGTCGATCTCATCGATAAACATCACAGTCGGTGCCTTCTCCTTTGCTTCCTTGAATATTTCCCTCAGCCTGGCCTCCGACTCGCCGTAGAACTTGCTCATTATCTCAGGCCCCGAGATGCTGATGAAATGAGCGTTGCTCTCGTTTGCCACTGCCTTTGCAAGCAGCGTCTTGCCTGTT
>DASVCY010000163.1:0-6131 GCA_036381375.1 Nitrososphaera sp.
TTGCTTGTGTCAAGTATGCGAGAGCTGCTTCTTGGTTCCTGCCCCCGACTCCGCTTGACCTGCCAAGTCTTACTGTAGTTTCTCCCCCCGCAACAATTGCAAAAGATCTGCTGCCAAGATCTGACACAAGACGTGCCATAAATTTTCCAAGCTCCCTTGCTTCTCCATCAAATTCCGATCCAAGATGCACGGCCCGAATACCTCTCTTTTCAAGATAGTTGACTGCTGCCGCGCATGCGATAGCGTTGTTGCCAATCAAAATGCTATGAGCTTTCAAAAACAAAGGGTCGTTAGGCTTTGGTGTCTCTTCCACTTCACCTCTTGATCCTCGAACAATGCGTTCTACTGCTACTTCGGGTTTTTTTATCTTGTATTTTTTCAGAATCCTGAGAGCATCTTGAAATGTGGAGCTATCAGGACAGGTCGGGCCAGAGGAGATCACTCCCAGGTCGTCGCCTACAACATCCGAGATGATCAGGGAAACGACGGTGCATGTCCTGTCTATGTATCGCAGCAGTTGCCCTCCCTTGACTGCGGACAAGTGTTTGCGGACAGAGTTCATCTCATGGATAGAAGCGCCTGAGCGGAGAAGCAGATCTGTGATATTCTTCTTGTCTTCGAGCGATATTCTTGGGGCCGGTAGAGGCATTAATGCGGATCCGCCTCCGGAGATCAGAACAAAGACCAGATCTCCCTTGCGTGCTCTGCGCATGACATCCAGAATCTTTTTAGTACCTTCTATGCCAGAGCTGTCCGGCACTGGATGCGAAGCCTGAGTAACTGACAATCTGCCTTCTAAGTTTGCATTGGTGCCATAAGGAACTGTAATCGAGCCGCCTGCAATTCTGTTGCCCAAAATTGAATAAAGTGTGCTGGCCATGCCTGCGGCGGCCTTTCCTGCTCCCACAACATAGACCCGGTTGAACTGTGACAGCCTGATGTTCTTGCCATGTATATCGCTCACCGATAGTTCCCCTTCCTCGAATGTTACTGCGTGCTTTACAAGAACTTCTGGCATGACTCTCTTGAGAGCCGCCTCAAGAGCAGCGATGACAAGCGATGAGGACTTGTCCCCATGGAATTTATTGAGCTCCCGGCGATTTGCGATCAATCGTTTGATTTTGTGAGTACTACTTATTTCTCTTTATCGTATAGAGGCAAAAGTCGCATTCTTTGCAGAGATAATACAGGTTATCAAAGTCCGAGCATAGTTCCATGCTGTCGTGACAGCGCGGGCATTCTAATTCGTGCTCTATAGAATGCACCAGCTGCTCTTCTTCTCCGCCCGCACTGGGTGCAATTACCTTTTCTGCTTCAAGTTTGTGTTCCACACCGAAGATGACTTGACGGTTGCCTTTAAGGTCTGAAACACCTGAAGGGGAGGGGGTCTGTCTTAATATACCTGCGATAAACTTGCAATATTGTCTCATCTGGAGCCGAGCGTTTCTGTTCTCACTGAACCCTTGGGTTTTTAAAGGCTAGCAAGGCATTCAATATTCCCGATCGGCAAGGTTAATCTGAAGATTTTCGAGGATATCCCCGTGCGTTCTTGCCCATGGTCGCTGATCAGAGGCTCAGGCGGACTTGGCAAGAGGGGTCTGATGTTCATATCCTGCTATGGCGGGTCGCGTGGGTGCATTGCAAACTATGGCCCATGGTGGGAATATCATCAGGAAGGCAGAATTGCCGAAGTGGCGGCATCGCTTCTGAGCCATGAAACCCTCCAGATAGCCATAGACCGGCTTTAACTGCATCTGCGAATCTGGACAACCTCCTACAGGTCAAACAGATGGGAGCTCTATCGCCACGGCTTGGGTGATCTGGACACGACATATCGAAAGTCATCAGGCGAGTGGGCAGGGAAGCACAAACGACTACTTTATCCGGCCGATTTTCAGAAGCGAGTTTGCTTTTTCCCTGATTCCTTTCTCAAATTCTGGCATATGGATGGTGTTGATGGGATCTAGCATATGGTATTTTTTGCCATAATCTGTCTTCTTTTTTGTCACACGCTTTAGCTGGTCAAGCAGTGACTGTTTCAAGTCTGGAGGACAGATCTTGCTTTCAAATATCGTCGCAAGAGACGCTTCAAGCATCTCGTTTAGGTGGGCCGCGCCCTTATCTTCGTGGAAGTGGGGATTGCGAGTCTCTATCTGGAATATCTCCACACCCTTGTCAACTATTTGCGGGTAATCTGAGGGAAGCAGCCCTCCAAATTTTTCCAATATGTCAATAAATTCCCGAGTTTCAATAGAGTAGCCACTTGTGTAGTGAAGGCATTCGGCAAGCGGCATTGAAAGTGCATGCTCACCGGCGTTGCCAGTCCTGATTACCTCGGTTTCAAAGCCGGTGATGCTTGCAAGCAGTGCATTGAGGTTTCTGTTCGTTATCTCTGACACTCTACCCCACTTTGAGAACTGGAGCGCGTTGTTTCTTACCTTTGGTTTGAACACCCATGAAACTCTGACATTGCAATAAGGCGTGGTGGCCATGCCAAAGCCCGCAGCAAATATCTTTATGTATTCGTTGACTGCGCCCGGTACATAATTGTCCGAATCGATAAAACCGACATAGTCCTTGTGGTACATCTTTGCCGTCAAGAGACCTATTATCATGCCCTCAGCCTTACCGGATCTTATTCCGCCATGAGAATCGAGGATCGAATCATAGCCGACTTTTTTGAACACTTCTGCAAGACATGAATCCTGCTGGTGCACCATTATGATGCGCTTGTCCATGAACCTCGCAAGCTGCCTTACTGCCTCTGCTTCCATCGCAAATCTGTCCACAGGAGCTCTGGAGCTGTTCGAAACAATGATGACAAGACATTCGTTTGGTATCCCACTGAGCACGCCTTCAAGCAACTTTAGCTTTTCATTCTTGATAGGGATGACAATTGCAAGATCGTGCATTATGTTTGAAATTTCGTCATAATCAAACTTTCTAACGGTCTGGTGCGATGACTGGAATCCCTTTGATTTTCCAGAATCCAGCTCGTAAATGCGCTGCACAGCGTGGATGCTGACGGCACCAAGCCTCTCGGTGTATCTCGGAAAATCTAGTTTCATCGCATATGGTAAATGGTGATTGTATAAATCGTTTTGGCAGGAGCGAGAGGTGATACCGCAAAAATCTTTAAGATGGAGTCGTTAATATTCTGTCAAATTTAAAAGGTGCACATGAAATAGCCCGTACTCTTGACAGCATACACACAGCCCTCTCATATGTCAAGGGGAGCTTGCAAAACGTCATAATTGTATTGGGTGGGGAAAAGCATCAGGGATTTATGTTTTCGTTGCTAAACCCTCCCGTACCGCTTGGAGGGAACATTATTTCGCTTGATATTTATGTCGACGAGATGCCTATTCCTAAAAAGTCGATCTTTATTGCAACGGCCGATGACGTTGTGAACGCATCGGCGCTGTCTGAAAGTCGGCCCATTCCCTTCAAGCCCTTTCAAAGCGCCAGGTTTCTTGTGATAAAGGAAGGTGGTCTGGATGAGAAAAAGAAACACAAGATTGCAATTGTAAGCAAGATGGAGGGCTTTGAGCAGATAATGATCCCATTCACATTCACCGATTATCCTGGATATAGGAGTGGAAGAATATTCGTTCCAGAAACAACGCAAAGCTCTGAATCCTTTGCGCTTGATCAGGACGGCGGCATAGTATTCAAGAACTTTACCACTCCACTGGCACTGTCCGGAAAGAAGGCTTACGTTGTATGCTCTTCAAACGGGTCGCTTTCTGCCAATTGGACATGGATGGGCGTGAGGTATGATAACGGCGGGTTGTATGTACCTCCAGTTAGAGCATTTGGCAGAATAGTTGTCGAGATATCGGTCGACGAAGGCGTGCGCAAGAGACTTCCACACTTTGTAGTTGAGTCACGGCATGAAAACGGCGTCCTCTATGCGCGCCATGAAGTGGCTGGGCTCGAAGTAAAAAGGAAACTACTGGTGCCGTTTGAAAACAGGGGATTTATTATGGTGCTCCAGTTGCGACCACTGGAGGGCTTTAGTACTCTGTATGGCAAAAAAACGAAAAAGAAGCGCAAGATTCGTATACATTTTCTGATAGACGGTAACATCACCAGCTATGGCCTTGCAGCAGTGTCACAAAACATTGTATCAAAATTCAGCGCAAAAGATAACGGCCTCCAGCTGCAGACAGCGACCCGAGATGCCGGCGTACAATATTCTGGAGTGATAGGCGTTGCACCAAAAACACTGAAGACTAGTAAAATTATGACTGATTCGTACGATAACGATCTTGAGCTGTCATATGACATTGAAATCGAGGCCGGCAAGACGGTAGAGCTTGCACTTGTGGGCACAGGTAGTTTTACTGGCCTTGACAAATGCGTAAAAGAGTTTCGCCAGATGAGAGACGATTACCAGCGTTTGGTGTCAGAAACCGAGAGTGGGTTTACTAGGTATGCATCCTCAACTCTGAGCGCCAGATCGTCTCAGACGAAGCAAAACATTGGACTGGCAAGGCTGCTGGTGGCTTTTAACAAGGTTAAAACCTGCATGCGATATCTGAAAGCTGAGTACGACGGTTTGGGGGAAGGCATATGCGCAGGGCTGCCACGCTTTCCAAACTACTGGGCAAGAGACACAGGCTGGACTCTTAGAGGATATCTATCCATAGGAGACTACCGCTTTGCGGCAGCAACAATTGATAACTTCCTTCATCATCAAGCAAAATTCACGACGAAGACTGCAACCAAGGGCGAGCTTCCAATGATAATAAGCGGGCGCGCTTTTCTTCACACTACCACGTATGGGTCTGCAGATTCGACATTTCTCTTTCCATCAGCAATAAAGGAATACGTCATCGCTACTGGAGACATCGGCTACCTGAAAAAGAGGTGGAAATCCGTAGTGGATCTCATAAACTATGGGTTCTTCAAAGACGTTGACGGCGACGGGCTGATAGAACACGGCTTTACCGGAATCGCAGAAAAGCTACCTATACAGGATTCGACGTGGATGGACCATATTGACAGAAGAAAGAGCGCAAACGACATTCAAGCTCTCTTTTTCGAAAGCCTTGTAGTTGGAAGCGAGCTTGCTGCAATAGTCGGCGACAGTCAAAATGAAGAAAGTTGGAGTGACAAGGCGCTCGAGCTACGCGAAGCAATAGACCGGGAATATTGGAATGCGAGTGCCGGCTTTTACTATGACACGATAAGGAAGGATGGTTCTAAGGATGCAAGCATACGGCCAAACGCATTGGTGCTGTTGCTGTCGGGGGCAGTAAAAGATCGAAACAGATCGAATTTGGTCCTTTCAAGGATAGAGCAAGAAGACATGACTACCCCTTGGGGTATAAGGACGCTGAGCAGCGGCGATCCAAAATACCAGCCGACACTGTACCATGACGGCGCAGTCTGGCCGCTCGTCACTGGCTGGGCAGCTGTCAGCGAAGCAAAGTTTGGAAGGCGTGAGCAAGCGGCGCGCTACTTGGGATCGATGGCTGAAAGAATTATGCACGAGAACGGAATGTTCGCAGAAACCTACCGTGGAGATAGGCCAGAACCGTTCAATTCGTGCATACTGCAGGCGTGGTCCGTCGGAATGTATGCATATGCATTCCGGGAGATGATGCTTGGCATGAAAGTAGACATGATAAACAACACGATACAGCTTGAGCCCAACATCCCAGAATCGCTCAAGGACTCTTCGACTCCGGTGGACTTTGAGCATTTTATACATAGCAAGGATGGCGTGGCAAAGCTTCTCCTTAGAGTCGACTTGCACAATGAAAAAATATTTGTCGCATTCCCAGACAAGAGCGGCAAAACCCCGGAAATCTTCAGCAACTCGTACGCGATAAGTTCGTTTTAATGAAATAATGCGTGATTGAAAAGTATCAACAAGAGAATCTTCTGCATGATCGTTCCTACTGTCATGAGCAAACAAAAAGATCTACTGCTAAAGGCATAAATTATCTCAAAATCGCAGTTCGAATAGATGTTTACGCTCTATACTCCGCAGACTGCTAACAAGGCTCTACCGGAGGTCAGGCGACTGTTTTCAAACATCCTAATGTACAAAAAACAAGCAGTGGCATTGCAGGAACAGGTTGAAATGATCATACAGTCTGGCAGTCAGTTCGAGCAATTCA
>DASVCY010000164.1:0-8600 GCA_036381375.1 Nitrososphaera sp.
ATTGAGGCAACCGGCTATCGTATGAGACATGCAATGGATTGATAGATTACGCTTTCAAGATGAATGCATTGCAAGTATATGCATTCAATTTTGTTATATATCATGGTCAAGATATGAAGAAAAGATGGCAGACGAAAGATATGAAGCCAGATCGATAATTAATGACGAAGATGACGATGATGATGATTCGATAGCTGTATTTTACAATAGTAGAGAGTTTGCGATTTGTGAATCATGCATGTGGACTGCAACAATCTTCAAGACGCGACATGGTCATAGGTTGCTAGATGTCTGTCCCATGTGTTCGAGCGCTGAATGGCTTGCCTTTAACCCGCTCACAAAAGAAGAAATCCGTGGGTTTATGGTTGATGAGGAGCGGATTCAAGGACATCAGCCGCTGCCGGAACGAGATCATAAAGCAGGTAGCCCAGATTGCGTTTCCACTGATAAAGGGCTCGGTGTTTTTCATCGAGAGGCTGTATAGCCTGCAGGTGGTATTATCAAGGCTCGAAGGATACATGAATGTGTCGGGGATAAAGCCAGACTGCAGGATGGTGGAGGGCTCGAACAAACACGCCTTTGCAATGCAGCATTAGCTTGGCGAAAACTGGCCGACCTTCACAAATGAAATTCTATCCTTTTATATCACAGAACCTGGCCAATGTCAGAGCAGACATCTATGTAACTTCACGACTGCGGCTGAGTTCATGCAGAGAAAGCGAAACATCGCATCGCAATACCTCCTGCTATTTATCTATGCGGGCCTTGCTACAAAGAACAGGAAAAGTGAATAATGTCTTTCAATGCCCTGAGCAAAGAGCGAATACCATTTGCCAGCGAAGAAATGGTGTGGGCTTGACTCGGCGGCCATTGACACTATCTTTTTTTGCGGCATTATTTCGTTGACTGTGATCATTTGTCGCGTCTTTGCGCAGAATAATAGTAGTATGGAGGCCAAAAGAACGCTGCCCACGGACATGCAATGAAGAAAAGCATCATTGCAACTGTCATCTTGTAGATATAATCGGCCCACAGAGAGACATACAGATTGGGCTCTGGCCCGGACTCCTTCAACTCTTCTTCTTTTTCCTTCTGATCACTGAACGGTATTGTTACTCGTTCCATCATCAATTATTGGCAACAGGTGATTTTTAATTAGCATGTCTGCAGGGCAACGCAGTGCACTCTTTTTTAGCAAAGAACGAGACACACAGGCTTCCCAGTGTACTGGCACATGTTTTTTGGGAATAGCCGCGACTACAGACCTGGCTGTGTTCCTGCCGCCTTCCAGGAGGCAGGCCTAGCGCTACCTGTATTACGGGCGATATCCAGAGGAACAAAGTAGAGATTGGATTGAAGTTTGGAATATTTGTCCACCCAAAGCGCCCCAAAGTTCCCCTCGACAGGATAGTAAAGCAGGTTCAGTCCGCGGGCATGCAGTATTCGCAGAAAGACCCTGATGTTGCCATAGTCGTAGGAGGGGACGGCACGTTTGGGTACTACGGAAGAACCCTTTCAGTACCACTCTTGTTCGTGGGGGTAAGCGAATCTGGAATCGTTGGCAGCAGGGCAAGGCTCGCCGAAGCATTCTACGACGACCTAGCCGCGGCGCTGCACGATATCGAGGCTGGCAGGTACTCTGTCGCAGAAAAGAAGATGCTCTCTATACGCTTTAAGAAGCGCACTGTAGATGTACTGACAGACGTCTATCTTGAGCGGGGCGTGTATGCAGGTTGCCTGAGATATGCAACAACAGTCAAGCCTTCCGGCCAGAGTGAATTTACTGATTATGCGATCGGCAACGGCGTGATCGTCAGCACCTCGTTTGGAGCGGGCGGGTATTTTTCATATCCTGAAAGACTGGGGCCAAAAGGTCCTAAAAGGTTTGGCGATAACCGCATTGGCATATGCCACATAATACCGACCTACTTGGTAAGAAAAGGAAAAGGGGCAGCCAAGTTCAGGTATACGGTACCAATCAATTCGACCATCCGGATCAACCTGCTGCGCGATGCAGACGCGCGTCTGTACGGCATAACAGCACATTCGGAAGGCGTTTCTGTAAGGGTGGGCGATACAATAACGCTCAGCACTTCCAGGCGGTCGGCCCGGATCATAAAGCTGAGGAAATAGCATTCTTGTTGTTGCATCTGCTAGATGCGGGTGATGGCTTTTTCGGCCAGACTTTTCAAATTCCCTGGCATCATAATGCGGGTTCCACCAGAGCCATTTCTTTCCTGACAAGCAACTCGTCATCTTCCACATGTCGAGAATCCTGTGCTCAGGCCTTGGACCGCGCTTTAGGACAAATCGTAGCCTGTTCTTTGTTGTCGCGATGTTTGTTGCGGCATTGGCCTACGCGCACAAGCCTGGGGAAAACAGATACTGTGGACCGATGTCAAGGATTTCATTTTGTCGACAACGGCTGAAGGCATTGCGGGCGATATATATGCGGCAGAGCACCACTGGAGCGATGAGCTATGATGACAAGATTTCAACGATGATCTCTTGCGGTAGGTGCAACATCGCTGCCTTTGGACGGGAGCATACATTGACGCATTGACTATCGTGGAGGAGTCCCGCACCTTGATAAGAATCAGAGAAAGAAAAGGGAGGGGATGGACGATCATCAACTCGTCAGAGGATAGACCATCACGCTTACATTATTCGTGTCGTATGCCGAGCCGTCTCCCACCAGCGTTATTCTGACTGTAGCATTTGAGGTCCACCCAGATTCAAGGGCCGTACTTCCTGTCAGCAGCGATTGCTGTTGCCATCCCATTCCCATAATATTCGGATTCATCGTCCGGTTATTCCAGGATTGGTTGCTCATCTGATTGTGCCATTGTGCCATTTGGCTATGCCATTCTTGCCACTGGGTATCGTTCCACACCGGCGCTTGTCCTCTGAACATAGGGTATCCCATCATCGGCATGTGGCTTCCCATCATTCCCATACCACCATAGCCACCCATCATTCCCATTGAACCTGTTGACGCCACCACTACGACGTTCGGGGTTGTTCCGTTCCCGCTGTATCTCAGATTGACTGTGACTTGCTTGTCTGAGCTGATTGAAATGCCCGTGATCTGGACGTTCTCTAAATAGCTAATTCCGCCTGAACCAAAAGAAGCCTTGTTTGCCCAGTGCCATGGTACTTGCTGAGTATTATCCGTCGTTATCATCATGTTGTTTCCCATCATTCCCATGCGGTTGCCGCCCATCATCTGTGCCGCGCTCTGGGTAGAAATCGCCGAAAACAATCCTGCCAAGCCCATTGCAGCTGCCAGACCTGCCACTATTCCAACAAGGAATATTTTGCTAGCCATGCATGATAACGAGAGCGGAACCGTGTAAAAAGATCCAAGATTTTTGTGCCATGCAGTGCAATCGTGTCGTTTTGATCCAAAAGGAAGGCCTTGCTATTCAACAGCCAGCCAAATCCATTGATTCTGAGAATGTCACTGATTAATTTTGTTCAAATCTCGTGCTTGGGCCCGTGTCCTTTGCTTGAACTTGATACAGCCCTTTTCGTTATTGGTGGTCAACTGATCAAATTGCTTGCCAGACGGATTAGTGGTAGGTAATGTTAAGGCACAAAACATTTTATCTTGTCGCTTCAATATGGGCATACGAGAAAGGTCACATTAATACCAATAGCGATCGCTGCAGTAGGCGTTGCGCTAATAATGGCTGAAGAAATAAAATTTCAGATGGAATTGTACAATCCGCCGCCCTGCCCTGGAGGACTGTTATGCGATATAGTTATTGTTCGCGACTCGTCACTGTCTTCGTTGGGGATGGTGATTGCTCTTGCAGGCGGAGTTCTTTTTGGAATTGAAAGACTGGTCAGATTTGGCAGGAAGCCTCTTCTGCCCTCATCTAATATGTGATAATATTTTCAGATTACCGCGCAAAATGCAATACCTGATGGCAACAACATCGAGGAAAGCAACATCGCCGGAAAAATTGTTGGTGTTGTCTTGCAAAGTTAAGCAAAAGTTTAGCGGTTGTATACTTTCAAGGTTCATTTTGAAAGGTGCGACTATGCAACAGGTTGTGCAATCATCCTGTGCACTGGACGCTTGGTAGAAGCGATATTCTCAAATAATTGTTCGCTAGATCTTGCCTTTCTTGTAAAGAACGATTACGGCCCCAACTGCTGCCGGTATCCCGAATATGACTCCATAAGTAAATATGACCAACGTAAGGGGATTTATTACCCGGGATACAGGTTGCGTTCCTCCAGAGACTCTTGTGACCTCTGCACCTTGTCCATAATCAGTAGATTCCGGGTTAGGATAAACGATAGTAGAAAATTCACTCCATGATTCCGGGTTGTCGTCAACAGCCTCTACCCTCATGGTTATCGGTCCGGGCCTTGAAAATTCGTATTTGTAGACGCCCATGCCAATGTCAGTCAGGGCATAATTCCTGTCCAGCTCCTTACCGTCCTGCATTATGACAAACTCGTAAGGCGTCAGCTGCAGCCGCTCGTTTGTTCTGGCGTCAAAAAAGTCGATAAATAATGTAACAGGTTTACCCGTCTGGATGGAGACAGGATCCCACTTCATGTCAATATCGTACTTGCCGTCATTTGAAAACGTATGAACCGGCCACGCACTGTGCCTATTGCCGGATCCATCAACTGGATAAGAGGGAATGTCTTCAGCCGCTATTCGATTTACCGTTACAGCACCTTCCATCCAGGGGTGTATCGTGCAAAAGTAACTGTAGGTGCCCGGAGTATAGAATGTATAAGACCATGATTCGCCGGGTCCAAAAAATTCGCTGTCAAAAATGCCGTCCGGTGCGCCCTTCTCGTTTGTCTGTACGCTTGCTATGCCCGCACCCCTTCCGCTTGTGACTGTATGGGCTTCTATGTCTTCGTTCTTCCACACTACCGTGTCGCCAGCGGATATTGTCAGTGTCTTTGGATCGTACCAGTTTGCCAGCTTCTGAAGGGAGAGGTCAAGAGTAGGATTTGCGGCGCCGTTTGGTATCGTGACGTTAACTGTCTTGAATGGTGAAGTGGTCTCCTCCTGCGCCCCAGCATAATTCAGAGGTATTCCTATAGACGCAAACGCAGTCAAGGCTAGAAGAAACGCGATAACCGTCAGTGGCGGCGCAGCACCTCGGAATCTGGAACCTCTCTGCCCCACATCATGTGTTCTCACGCCATGCAATATAATTCTTAGACGTATCAAATTGCTGTTGTTGTCGTTTACTGACGCAATAGTTTTTCTTCTGGCCAAGATGGTGCGCAGTGAAGCATGAGGTGACGGAAAATCATCAGAGATCATGGCTCTTCTGCAAAAAATGCGGGTTTTCTCTTGTGAGGGCTTGGAGATGGTACGGGCGTCAAGTTACAGCAGGGGTACTTGTTTGCCGCCATCATGGTGGGGATGAGGCGGATATCGGACCTGGCCCGGCAAGCAACGTTGTCAGGTTGAAGAATTCCTCGCATGATATTATTGTTCCTCGCATATGCTTTTCCAAGTCATGCCTGCTAAGAAGTTGCGCTCTGTTTAAGCTCATGTGTTTCAATGGATGGCTGCCCAGGCTTGTACGTGATCAGTACAGTATCACCCACATTGTACTGGCAATTTGGGATGTCTCTTGGCACCCTGTCGGAACCTTCAACTACGCACTTGTCTACCTCCTTTATGAGTACTTGAGCCTCTTCAGTTACGCTTGGAGCAAACAGATTTCTTGCTTGGAATCCTGAGATTGCAAACACTGCCAGTACTCCGCCAGCAATCAGGAAGATTGCTAATCTTTTCATGGGGATGCCTTCGAAACTCATTTGATTCGCCCTTGTATTCTATTTACTATAGATAAATGGTAGGAATGCAGTGCAATGCTTTTGATGGGTTAGATGTGTTTGGAAACGATTTTCCCACTTTGGATCTAACCACATGTAAACAAGCGCGTTCATTCCAGTACAGACGGCAAAAAAGAGACATACGCAATTTGATGTAGCAGGTGAGCGAAGATGAAGTGACAGAAGCGAAAGTTAAAGAGTGGTTCACTGGGTATATGAATCACGTTAGCAAAGCCCAGGGTCTGCCGATAAATTGATCACTCCAATAGTAAAGTCTGCAGTCGACGCGGGTGTCAAGGAAAAAAGGAGATACTTGTAGACGAGGGCAGATCTGAGGTGCATGCAATCACAAAATACGCAGAAAAGTATGGGGCGGACCTCATTGTACTTGGATCAACTGGCAGGTCCAGGTTTGAGAGGCTCTGCTTGTTGGAGGCGTCGCCAACAAGATGGTCAACGCTGCTAAGTGCTAGGTCCTGATGGTGCGCTAATAGTTGCAAGTGTATTGATCTCTTCAGGTGCTTTGAACAACAACACTTACACAACCGTATTGTCATCATCATGGCGACTGTCACGACAATGATCATTCACCTATGGTAAGTTTGCATACAGAAAAGAGCCGCCAGAGTATGCTTCATCCGCAAGAGCAGATGATAGCGAGCGAGGTCACTGCACCCGACGATCTACAAAACAGACTTTTGTCCAGAGACAATTGTTATATACCAAACTCTTAGTAGACGTTATAAACTTGGAACGAATCGAAATAACTCTGTACCCGAACCAAGCGGAGGAGCTTGAGAAGATTTTAGAAGAGTTCCAAGTTCCGTATGTCAAGACATCTGCCGAATCCTACAAGATTCAATGTTTTCACTATGTGATAATGACTCCAAATGAGATCGCGGCCTCACTCGTAGACATTATCGCTCAGAAATTTGACACCAAACAGAGGATCAACGTAATTACTCACTACAAACCAGAATCAACAATTTCTGATTATCTTCATAGGTTTGAAGCCTTCTTGAAAGAAGAAGACAACCCGCAAAAAAAGGTGAGTGACACCGATAACAGTGATCCTCGCACTATTGCAGGGTTCAAATCTGTCAAGGATAAAATAAAAATAAAGCGGACCGGGCCGATGGAAGGTCTAGTCTTAAGGACAGATGCTTTTCTTTCGCGCAAGATGGATGTATATTCCATGATTCTGGTTGCGACGGTTATCGCGCTCGTGGGATTGATTTCGAACAACGTGGCAGTCATTATCGGCGCCATGTTGATATCTCCATTGATGGGTCCAATAGCTTCCATTGCACTGAACTCTGTGCTGGGAAGGCAAAAGCAGATAGAGAAATCCATGATTTTTGGGTCAGAGATGGTTTTGTCGTCAATCGGTCTGGCAGCGGCGCTTACTGCAGCTATCACTTTGTTCTACCCCGTTGAACCTACGCCAGAAATCCTGTCAAGAACCGACGTAAGCCCGATCCTGATCGTAGTCGCCGTCATGCTGGGCATTGCAGGCGGGTTGGCAATGCTGACATCGATTCCCGAGATCATAGTTGGCGTTGCAATAGCTGTTGCACTGGTTCCGCCTGCAACCACTGTAGGCATTGGGATTGGCATCGGATCAGTGGATATAGCGACAAGGGCATCACTTGTGCTACTATCAAACATCATAGGCATGGTTATTGGATTTATGGTCATATTCCTCCTAAAGGGCGTCTCGCCACGCAAATACTATGAAAAGAAAAGGGCAAAGGAGGTCCTGCGATCGAATATCTTGGTTCTTGTTGCGCTCGCTGCTGCTCTTGGCGCGATTGAAGTTCTTTTTGGCTAGCATGTGACAATCTTGGTTGCTGCATGCCATCTCAACGCAAGCATCTTCGTCTGCCCTTGACATAGGCGTGGTGGCCTTTGCTGACACGAACAATGCCCTCATTGCATATGCTGCAATCTGCCAAAGATCATGATACTACATACTACACAGCCATAATGGGAACCACTATACTGATAGCAATGTGGCTTGAACCGATGATATCAAGTGGATTTGGCGACCCGCTGCCCCTAGGCACAGCCGGAATACTTGAACAGGCATTTCAATTTGCATATCTGCTTTCAACTATTAGAATACTCCAAACGCTGGCAAGACAGCGCAGTCGTATCACAAATACGGAGTGGCTTCACCTCGGATACTGCAGGCAATAATCACAACCATATCGCTAGATATCCCTGCCACCGCATGTATCTTGTTTTTTGTGGCTAGTGATTCAGTTTTTCCTCTTTTGCATCCTTTGAGAGAGCCTCACGAAGCATCTTGATGTGTTTTTTGTTATCCTCTTTGATAGTCTTCCACACCTCTTCTATATCCTGTCTGTTCTCCCTCCTTGCATCTTCTATGTAGGTGTCTACAGTTTTGTACAGGAATTTGGCCTCTCTGTCAAGGGATGATATCAAGTTGTATGTGCTGTTTTCAAGACCTGTTGCAGGGTGAGAACTTTGCGCAGATTGATGTTGACCCATACCATGCTATGGCGGCGTTAAAAATAAAAAGACTATTAACGATTGCTTGGATTCCTTTTTCTTAAAATCGATCCCTTTTACCTTCTTTTCTGAAAAAGGGCGAAAATAAACACAAATGGGATAGCAGCTACTACGAATGCCAGTTCGTTGGCCAGCGACGATAGCGCCAGCTCAAGGCACAGGTATAATGTGAGTCCAGCAGGAAGAAAACCAAACATCAGGAATTTGTGCGCCCCTTTCTTGAACTTGTTCAGGTCCTTGTA
>DASVCY010000165.1:0-4886 GCA_036381375.1 Nitrososphaera sp.
TGGCTGCCAGCCTGAAACTCCTAGAATTGAAATACAAGTACAGTCCATATGTGATTATAGCTGGGTCTGTCCTCTTTCTCATGTTGCAATGAAAAGCTAGGACAGTCCTAGCTTTACGAATTACCCTAAGTTAACAGGGCCATGCAAGCTAACTCCCAGTTTAAATCCAAGATCTCAATCGATAATCAGATCATCCAGTGTAAAATGGAAAGATAGAGATTAGAGTACAGAAGACTCTTGCTGCCCAGGTCACTACGGCACCTACAGCTGTTGCAACTAGTGCAGAACCTCAATAGCTCAGCAAGTTCACAGGCAAATTGCTGTTGGGATGGCGTGAGCTACAGTGGCAAGATATCCTGGGCTACATTTTCTTTCATATTTTACTATATTTTTGGTCCTGCGTCAATTATCTCTTTTGGCACGTTGCCGAACTTTTCAAAGTTCTTGACAAAGAGTGCGGCCAACCTCTTTGCAGATGCATCATACTTTTCCTTATCCGACCATGTGTTGCGCGGGTCGAGCACTTCGTCAGGAACGCCAGGGCAGGATGTCGGAATGTCAAGGTTGAAAATGGTATGGTGCTTCATCGGAACCTTGTCAATTTCGCCGTTGAGCGCAGCCGTGACCATCGCCCTCGTATAAGCGAGGTTCATCCTCTTTCCGACTCCATAGGGTCCCCCGGTCCAGCCAGTATTGATAAGGTAAACGCGAGTTCCGTGCTCGGTCATCTTCTTGCCCAACATCTCAGCATACTTTGATGCATGGAGCGGCATGAAGGGCGCTGCGAAACACTGCGAGAACGTTTCCTTTGGCTCGGTTATGCCGCGCTCTGTCCCTGCAAGCTTGCTCGTATAGCCGGACATAAAATGATACATTGCGCCCTCCTTTGTCAGTTTTGCAATCGGAGGCATGACTCCAAATGCATCTGCGGTCAGGAAAATTATGACTTTTGGATGGCCGGCTATGCTGGGAATAACAGCGCCGTCAATATAGTCCAGCGGGTAAGCGACACGTGTATTTTCTGTCAGGCTTCCATCGTCAAAGTCGGGCTCTCTCGTGCGACTGTTGATCACCACGTTTTCCATTACAGAGCCAAACCGGATCGCATTCCAGATTTGCGGCTCCTTTTCCTTACTCAGATTGATGCACTTTGCGTAACAACCACCTTCAAAGTTGAATATTCCGGTGTCTGACCAACCGTGCTCGTCATCCCCTACAAGCCGCCTGTCAGGATCTGCAGACAATGTGGTCTTGCCAGTGCCTGACAATCCAAAGAACAATGCGGTGTCTCCGTTCTTGCCAACATTGGCAGAACAGTGCATTGGAAAGACGTTTTTCCTTGGCAGTATAAAGTTCATTATCGAAAACATGGCCTTCTTGATCTCGCCGGCATAAGACGTCGAGCCAATGAGCACCAGCTTCTTCTTGAAGTTGATGATGATAAAGGTCTCTGTCCTCGTCCCGACTTCCTCTGGAATCGCAGCAAAATCATCGCATGAAATGAGCGTGAACTCGGGCTTGAAATTGTCAAGCTCGTCCAGAGTAGGCCTAATGAACAGCTGCCTTGCGAATAGGTTGTGCCATGCCCTGTTGTTGATGACTCTTATCGGCAACCTGTTTACAGGATCTGCCCCTACAAAGCCGTCAAAGATAAAGAACTCTTTGTTTTCCACATGAGCCTTTAGCCTGTTGAATATCTTGTCAAAGTTCTCTTCGGAGATCGGGTGGTTTACCTTGCCCCAGTCCACCGTATTGTGAGTGACCTCGTCGTCAACGATGAACCTGTCGTCAGGGGACCTACCGGTAAACTTACCGGTCCTTACACAAAGAGCACCAGTTGAAGATAGGATTCCCTCATTCCGGTTGATTATGATTTCGACTAATGACGGCACCGACAAGTTATGATGGGCTCTCCCAAGCTTGATCTCCATCTCCGCGAGCTCTATCATAGGCTTTGTAGTTATAATCTTTGGGTTGTCTTTTTCGATTCGCACTGCACCCACACCTAAGTTTTCAACGTTTAATCTGTTTGCCGAAAAGGTCATTTAACAAGTTTCGTAAAGAATTCTACAATAAAAGCAACTCTCCCACAGCTTTTAGACATCGTAGAAGATTTGGCCAAATCTATCATCAAATTTGAATAGAAGCAGATAGTTTGGCATACTTTCCTAGATAGCGCAGAACAACATAAAAATAATTCCGAGCACAATGCCCTGCTCGCTTTTTGGCGGTAGGCTAGAGAGGCTCCGCATGTTCCCCTACAGGTGTTCCAGCAGTCAAGTGCGTATACGATCAGAAACTGCCAGTGGCGGAAGCAAGAAACATAGCAGAGCAAGTACTGATCGTTCAAAAGCTTGTCGGAAGATGCGATGATGCTTTGGCGTAGGAGCATAGGAGTACCGGCTTGCCAGACTGCGGTGTAAAACTCCAAGGCAATTGTGGTCAGGTTTGAAAAACAACATCACCAACATCATCAATGCAAGCGTATAGCCGCGACAGGTAGTAGCTCGTAAGAGCGTACCAGCAGCAGCAGCGCCAGGATGGCAATGCCCAAGATGTTGAGGTGGGAGCAAGTATCACACCTGTGGCATCATCAGACACCCCCAACGCAATAGCGTGGAGAGGATGCCAGCCCTAACTATGACTCGATATTCTTATGCTCTTGTTATGTTTTTTTTCAGGAGCCGAGTATTTTGATTTCAACGCGGAGATAAATCGGTTGATTTCTGCGGGCGTTAGCAGGACCATCTCTACATCTGGTGACAAGCTTTGTGTGAGTGAAAGCTGGTAGCTTAAAAAGATTTTCAAGCTTTTTACGCTCCGTCTGAGCATCTCAACCAAGGTTTTGGCTGCCAGCTGCCGGAAATGTGGGCGGGCGCAGCTATTGCTGCTTTAGAGCTTCCTGTAGTTCTGCAGCCTTGTTGGCAATGATGCCAAGAAACTCATCGAACTCTTCTTCAGTTGCATTCCTCCTTAGCGCGCGCCTTGTCTGGTAGTGAAACGAGTTGTACACCCTTCCGATAGCAACGCCAAGGGCAAAGTCGTTTTTGTTCCCAACAGGGATATTCCCCAAGCTCCGTACAATTTGTGAGATCTCGCTCGCGTTCGATATAGTCTCGTTTATCTTGTCAAGCACTGCTTTCCTCACCTTGGCGTCCAACAAGGAGATGTTCCTGCCTGTGCTATTAAAGCAATATGTATCATGGCAGCTTCAAGTTCAATAGTAGTATGGGCAGGTTTGTTGACGTGCAGGTCATTACTTTTGTTCTTTTATCATTCCCGACAAGTCGATGCTAAAGAATGTCTTTAGTATCCCAACATAGGTCTGGACAGGAGGCGGCACCTCATCTTCGCAGGCAACTCCCATGTTCCATGCGTTTATCCATATCACCATGCTCTGCAGCATATTGACAAAGCGCCGGTACTCACCGGGCACCACTTCAAGAGCATCGATGTATCGCTCTGCAAGGAGCCACGCAGCAGTAAAGTCTATGCACTCCGTCTTGTAGATCGCCTTTATTTGCTGACGAATCGACTTTGCCTGCTTGAACGGCTTTTTGCTTACAAAGAAAGGAAACTCTATCTTGTCCGGCAGTGTCATGCCAAGCGGGGCCCAGATGGTTATCACCTTGGTACCATCTTTTAGATTCTTGAACCGCTTTTCCATTTCATCCACTATGTCAGGGTCATTGAACCAAAACAGGATGACTGTCGCGTCAGAAATATCGGCCTTGCGTATATCGGCATTTACTATCTCTGCATTTTTTAATCCGGCAATATTTTTCCGGGCTCTGGAAACCATGGTTTTGTTGATATCGATCCCAACCGATTTCTTGACATTGAATTCTTTTGACGCAATGGCGACTGCATTTCCATCTCCGCAGCCAAGGTGATAAAATATATCGCTCTCCTTCAGCTCTGCAAACTGAAAGATCTTGCGGACGACGCTGTCAGGCAGGGAGACGGCTTCCCCTGTCACTACAGACTGTGGCAATGTTGAAAGAAATTCGCGCAGTTCCATTTTTTGCAAGTGGGGGGATTCTCGATCGATGGTGAACTACCCATGCCCAGAGACATAGGATTCTTCCTGCTTCACTGACCGCTGCACTGCGATCTCTACAGGCGTAACTTCCCGGCGCTCCACCGGTAGTAGTAGCAGCGTCGTCAAAGATTCGATACTTCGCTGTAGTATGCAAAGAGAAGCGTTATAGTCTCTGTCAAGTACTGCTGATCTGCATTTCACACATACATGTATACGTACTGCAAACGACTTTGGTACAGGGCGATATCCGCGTTTGGAGCAGTCTGTTGAGGTGTACGTACGCTCTCCCTCTGCTATGTGGTTGGGTTTGTACCACAGCGCACTTCTAAAAGTAGACCGGCTTGCGTCCGAGATTTTGTGTCCAGATCTGTGTCTTTTAGTCAGGTCAGCCGCTTGCAGCCTCTCCACAGATATTATCGGGTAATAACCGCTTGCGGAGTACGTTGATTTTTTATGCAGGAAATCCTTTCTCTTATTGTGGATGCGCTCATACAGCTTTGCGAGCATGTGTTTTGCCTTCTTGTAGTTGCTGCTGCCAAGCTGCCTTCTTAATACCCTGCGATGAGCTCTTTTCAATGGATTTAGCATCTTTGTCATGAGCTGGTGGCTTTTGTCTTGAGCGCGGCCGCAAGAGTCAGGGCAGAACTTTGTTATGCCGGCAGCTATCCCTACTGGCTCCTTTCTGTATCTGATTGTCGGCGAAAAGGTCCTGCGCACCACCTCGCAAGCTATAATTGCGTACCATTTTGAATTCTTCCTGCATATTGTCACCTGTTTGGTGTTTAACGGCTCTTTTCTGTGTAGTACAATCCTTATGCCACCACCTTTTACCTTGGAGAGAGAT
>DASVCY010000166.1:0-22215 GCA_036381375.1 Nitrososphaera sp.
GAAAACGATATACACGCATGTTTTCAATAATTTTCAACTGATGGCTGCTTGCTCTTTTTGTGATTATTTTGGTGTAACAACTATGCCGTGGGTAAATTGACTGGAGATAAACATGATTTTTTTCTACGAAGGAAATTGACATTGATCTCACTCCAAGTTACTGGAACTATCCCTAATAAACTCGCGCTGCTGTTTCTTATCCCCGGAATAACGCGATAGCGGGGTCAGAACAGTAACACAGATTCGTTTAGTGTTTGGCCGGAGGCCCTGACGTACTATCATGTCAACCATAAACACAGCGAGAGCACGCCTGTTGTCCTCGCTCCAAAAACATCCGCCTTATCCCCTTTTCCAGGCCATATCATATCATTTCGATTCTGCTAGGTAGCAAAGGGTCATTTGCAAGCTTGAATGTCTCTGTCCGCTTACGTGAAAATGTTTTTCGCTGACGTACTCTATTCGCGTTCAACATATCTAACAAGAAAAAATGCTCAGTGGCTCAGACACGCGTTGGTGCAAAAGATGTGGTCAGCTATTAAAGCCTCGATTCTATAGAGGTTTCGTATTCTTTTTCAATGGCTCTGAGCAATTTCTTGGCTGTTATCTTGCCTTTTGATTTCAGCATGGCAGCAATCGACGCGCCGCCTGCTCCTACACCTTCTTTGACAAAGCCCTTCGCAAACGCCTGCAGACCGGGCTTGCTCGACTCACCCAGATGCAGGTCGCATGAAAGAATAGGGACATGGCCGACAGACCTGACGAGACCTGCGAGATCTGCAGAAGGATCTTTTACCACATACGATGTGGTGCCAATGCAGAGCCGCCTACCAAGAGGCCTGCCAATATGCGCCATTATAGCAACTACTGCAGACATTTGTGTTCCTCCAGCAAGCATTACTCTGCCTCCTGCATCCAGCACTCCACTGGCGATACCGGCGACTGATGGAATCATCGGATCACCAAACTTTGCAATTGCTTCAAACGGCAAGTGGGCTACACCATTGCTACTACCGGCTCTCTTCATGGCTGATGCAACTACTTTGTTTTTTAGATCATGCGGATTTTCAGGCATGCTGCTGCTCACCTTGAATTTCGCATCTATGCCCAGCGCACTCAGTACTGCCAGTGCAGTAGTCGTACCTCCAGGAATGCTCTCGCCAACGACAATGAGGTCTGACATCCCAGCCAGCTGCCTGCCAAGCGTCGCGCCACGATCAAAGACAGTTCTTGCGCTTGACTCGTCCATGGCGTTTTCTTTCACGATGTTTTTGCCGGCTTCAATTCCAAGAGAGACATATGGAATGGAAGGTTTGATTTTTGCCCCAGCATCAACCACCAAGAGAGGAATTTCAGCTGCCTGAAGCGCAGCCCTGGTGATTAGTGCTGGAGTAGGCTTGCCATCTGGCGTTGCAGGAACGGCTTCTATGCACTTGCATTTACCATAATGCAGGAACTCTGCGTCTGCCGGCGGGGTGAATTTTATGAGTTCAGGATTTGCGCCTGCCACCGTTAGCCCGGGGATTTCGCTGGTGGCTGTGTACGAAATGACGCACACAAAAAGGGGGTTTTTTGCTGCAAATTCCCCAAGACCGGCCTTGTCCGAAGTTGATGAAATGTCATGCAAATGATTAGCTAGCCACCGCCGGAGATGAATTCCAGAAACTCTTGCTTTGATCTTGGTTGTAGGACATAGTTTGTCTTCTTCTCTCTCCCAATAGTGGATGTAGGGCTTGAACCATAATTATGGCCCGGATATACTATTAGATTATCATCCAGCTTTGCGATTTTGCCAAAAAGGCTATCATACATCTCTGCTGGATCGCTTCCAGGCAAATCAGTCCTGCCGCAGTTTCCTACAAAGAGCGTGTCTCCAGTAAAAACCAGCTGTCCGTCCAGTATTAGACAGATGCTATCCTTGGAGTGGCCCGGAGTATGGAGGACGCGTAGTTCTATGCCGCCAATTTCAATCTTATCGCCGTCAGAGACTGCCACGTGTTTTTCCAGCTGCGAATTCTTGTGCTGCACTATTCTGGCACCGGTCACGGCAACAACTTGATCGTTGCCGAGCACGTGGTCAAAGTGAGTATGAGTGTTGATTGCATATTTTGCCTTCCAGCCATTCTTTTTTAGAGAATGGAAAACATGGTCCAGATCCCATGACGGGTCAATGATTGCAGCGTCGCCCCTCTCCTCGTCAGCTATAATGTAGGTAAAATTGGCCATCTGGCCCACAGGTATCTGCAAGACTGTCGGCTTTATCACAGTAATACACCCGATTCCGCTTCCGGCGGTATACCTATCCATTCAACATGGACGGGCCCTGTGTATTTCTTACCCTTCACCAGACCGACTTTGAGCCTATGGAAGGTGATCGTGGCATCAGCCTTGATGCATTTTTCATGGATCTGGGCAGTATTTGGGTCAAAGCCAGAAGGCACATCTACTGCAATCACGAACGCCTTGGAATTGTTTATTTCGTCTATTGCTGATGCGTAAGGCTCGCGGATTTCGCCCTTGATGCCAGTGCCAAATATTGCATCCAAAATTATGTAGGCTTTGGCGATCCGGTCTCTAACTTCGTCAGTCAGTTCTTTGCCAAATATTACTTCGACTGAATCCATCTTTTCTATTATGCCCCAGTTGAGCTTTGCCTCTTCAGTCTTGAGGTCTGTGGGGTTGCCGAGCAGGACAACTGTTATTTTCGCGCCGTGCCCTGCAAGGTGACGCGATGCTACAAAGCCATCTCCGCCGTTGTTGCCAGTTCCGCAAACTGCAACTATCCTCTTATTCTTCAAGTTCTTGAACTTGTTCACTACGAAGTCTGCCAAGCCATGCCCGGCGTTCTCCATCATTAGATAGCGGCGCATCCCGAGGATAGAGTGGCCATTCTCTTCGATGCGATACATCTGGTCAGAAGTGATGGGCTCCTTCTTTGACAGCACACCTGAAGGTCGGGGTAGCCAACATAAAAACTATGTATGAAAAAAAGAAGGTCAAGTCTCCGGCGAGACCATCTCGCCAATTTCATTGTAGATCTTCATGAAGCGGAGACCCTTTTGAGTGGTCTTGTACTTCAGCTCGCCCTCTTCGTAGTCCAAGAGTCCATTTTCAAGCAGTATTGAAAGGTACTCTTTCAGCTGGGCATACGACAGATAAGCACTATACATTATCCTAGTCTTTGTAGCGCCGCCTCTTGCAGCTTCGAGTATTGTCGCCACAATGTCGGTCCTGCTGCGATACTTCATTTGAAAAACTACTTGACATGAGCACATAAAAATAACATGATGTGATGTTATAGAATATTGCTCTACTGTGACTGTTCTGACAGGTATTCTTTCAGGTCATTGCTTATTCTGGCTACATCACCAAGTGTCAGTTGTTCTTGCTCTTTTCTGGTCCAAACTATATATCCTTCAGTATCTACGATTATTTCGCCAGACCTCTCGAGAAACCGCACGATAACGTTTATCTGAACCGGCGTGAGCGATGGTGCGAGCTTCCGAAGGTCTTTGAGCTTTGGATATCCTTCAAAATCCTTTATCGCCTGTAAAAGTGAATTGATTTCGTCTTCTGAGACTTCGTTTGCAGCTCTCATCTTGCGCGGGTTTTTCTTGGCCCTAATGCAAAATGTAGCAGTGTACTCGTTCTAAAACTTTTTGTGTAAAGGCGCGGAGTTCAGTAATGATTGGGCCATGAGCAGAGATTGACCGGGACCGCTAACTCGTAGGACAATGCTCACAATCCGGTAATGACATTATGTACACACGCCGTTTTTGGGAAAATGCCTTTGTTGGTTATAGAATAATTTTTCGCAGGCGATATAAGCTCGTATATTGTGTTTTTCTCGAGCCATGCCCTTTCCTTCTGTATTGGGACACTTGGTGTCATAGGGTGGTGTTAGCTGCCACCCACGCAATCTATAATGGTTGTTGACGACGAGCTTGACATTGTTGTAATCTTTCGTCAGGCTCTGACCAAGCACGGATATACTGTCTATGGATTCACTGATCCTGTTCTTGCATTGGAACATTTCAGGACCAATGCAAATAACTATGCGCTGGTGATATCAGATGTACGTATGCCGCAGATGAGTGGGTTTGAGTTTGCGGCAGGAATCAAGGCAATCAAGCCGGATGCCAAGATAGTGCTGATGTCTGCGTTTGAAGTAAGCGACTTTGAGCTTTCAAATTTGCCCATCAAACCAAATGACTTTATTAGCAAGCCTGTGGACATCAAGACCCTGCTAAATAAGGTGAGGATAGTGATGACCAACTAAAAAATTATTATCCTTCAATCAGATTGCAGAATTGTGGCTGGCCGACGAAAAACAGAAACCCGTGATTTTGGCGTATCAAAGCGCGAAGGTCACGATTCTTCAAAATTTTACAGACGCCGGCTGTATGAAAATAGCAAAGGTGGTTACTCAACAGGGGCTGAAAATCCTGTGCCGGCAGAATATGTCGACAGGGTGCTGTGCAAAAGTAGCGAAAAGATGGAGGAGCTCCCTGATGCCTGCATGCACCTTGCGGTAACTTCGCCGCCCTACAACGTGGGCAAGACTTACGACCAGGACCTTACGCTTTCGGAATATAGGCAACTGCTCAAAACGGTATTTGCGGAAGTATTTCGCGTTCTGATAGACGGCGGGCGAGCATGCATCAACGTTGCAAACCTGGGAAGAAAGCCGTACATACCCCTCCACAGCTATGTCATTTCCGACCTACTCGACATCGGCTTCCAGATGAGAGGAGAGGTTATCTGGAACAAAGGCTCTAGCGCAGGCTCGTCAACTGCCTGGGGCAGCTGGATGTCAGCATCAAACCCGTCGCTGCGTGACACGCATGAATACATCCTGATATTTTCAAAAGGCTCATTTTCGAGACCTGCAGGAAGGAGCACAATAAGCAAGCAGGAATTCTTGTCGTATACAAAGAGCGTCTGGGAGTTCCAGGCAGAGTCTGCAACCCGAGTTGGCCATCCTGCACCATTTCCTGTGGAACTGCCATACCGATGCATCCAGCTGTACACGTTTCAGGGCGACTTTGTGCTGGACCCATTCTGTGGAGTGGGCTCGACGTGTGTGGCAGCAATCATGGCCGGCAGGCATTTTATAGGCTATGACACAAAGCAGGAATACATCAACACTGCACTCATGCGCATTGAAGAATCCAAAAAGAAGATATGACATGGCGTCCATAAAGATGTAATAACATGCCCGAGAACGAAATCGTATATCTAAAGTACCAAAACCTCGAAGACATGCTCAAGGTCATAATTTATTCAGCACAGTCTATGCTTGGGGTCGTCCCGATGCTCTATCACATCAATCACAATAGCAAACACGTCCTCTTTATCCAGACTGGGGCCGTTGGCGGAGTGACCGTTCATTATGTGATTCTGAACGAAAAGCCTGCCAAGAAGTTCATCCAATTAAAAAGGCTCTCTGGCGAGTATGCATTTATCGACGGTATTGGCACTGACGCACAGTCACTTTATGTGCCAATTCTACAGCTTGAAAGGTCGACGCTTTCATTTCCCTGAACTCATCTGGAAAATTCACCTCCTCTACATCATGACGCGTCCGAACTGAAAAAAGCCAACTTATCACGAGCCGAGAAAGCTCCTAAAAATATAATACGGGCGTGGACAATCGTGCATTGAGTTGGCACCCAAGAAATTTCAATGTAGTTGCGGCAAGACTATAGAGTACATCGATCGCCTTGTAGGAGGCAACAACGCCCAGTCGACTACTCTTGTCTGTAACAAGTGCCAGAAGGAGCACCCTATTACCTTTTATGGCTTTTTGAGCGAGATCAAGGGCGCGTCCATCAAGCGGTAGCTTGAATATGAAAGGTATTTTCTTATAGAGCTGTTACAAAGATCTCTTAAATAATTTTTAAGTTGCCATATTATGTTGGCAAACAAGGGCGTCATAGTTGGTTCTGCAGCTGGTGCCGCGATCGTCATCGGGGCAATCATCTACCTCTTGACTCCGGGGGTTCTTGGCGATACTACATCCCCTCCTGCAGCTGGCGGAGACGACAATAGTATTACATCAGTTGCATCATCTAGCGAGCCTCCAACTATGATGCTCGTATTGCTTCAAGGACCTGAAGATGCCAGCACTGCGGTAGCGCAGTATGAGGGAAACAACACAGAGCCGATCGAGCTTGCGAGCGGGGCGCACATCAGGTTCGACTCTTCAAACCACAGAACCGCGGAGAGCATAAAAGTTGTTGCAAGAAACCTTGATACCGGAGAGATAGAGCTTTTGCGCAAATCGTATGACGTAAACAATGAATTCTTTATCAATATCGACAAGGGCCATTACGAATTGCAAGTACAGGCCTCTTGGTTCGAAAAGGGGAGCTTTGTCTACGGGTTCGATGTCATGGTGGTATAACCACCACAATTACTACCGAAATTAGCACATTTTTCAATCACGATTTGAAACCTGCTGTCACCTTACTTCACATCACCATCTTGGATACTTGATTATCCCGCCGGTCGGACCTATCTCTAGTTCGTTTATCTCCTCAAGAGTCTGCAAGTCGTTCATCTTGATCGCGTTGCTAAGCGTCACAGTGTAGAGGACATCTCCGATGTATAGCGACCTACTTCCCTGCGCTCCATAACCATAGTAATAGCCATCTCCCGTGCCGTCAAAGTGCTCTATCTGACCTCTTAAATTGAACCCCGCTTCAGGGTCGGTGCCAAAGACATAGAATCCGCGCCACACCTTTGGCTCCATATACCTACCATCTTCAGTGTAGCGAGGATCTACATAGTCAGGATATATGGACACAGGTATCGAGAGTATATTCCTGCTCCTGTCAAATAGCAGTGCCCTGTGGTCGTTCAACACTTCCGACTCTGTTCCCGGGCCGCCTATCGCATACTCATCTACGAGTTCAGGATTCTGGACATCTGATACATCAAACAGTACAACCTTTATTCCTAGGATCTGCACATTGCCGTACTGGTCCTCCTTTGTCTCCTTGCCAATCCCTATCACATGGTTTTCGTCATATGGATGCAGGTAGTTTGAATATCCCGGCAGCTTTAGCTCCCCGAGCACTTTCGGATCATCTTCAGAAAGGTCGATAACAAAGAGCGGATCCATCCTCTGGAAAGTGACAAGGTACAGCCTATCCCCTACGAATCGCGCAGAGTAGATCGATTCATCGTAGGCGATCTCTTCCAGCTCGCCAACTGTTCGCATGTTTTCGTCAAGCACGTACACGTTGTTGTAAAGGGTCGAGCCGTGATATGGTGAGTAGAACTCCGATGTAGTTGCAACTCTGAACCTGTCGCCATTCTCGTCCATCGAGAATTGATTTAGGAGTCTTCCAGGTACCTCGCCTCTGGCAACGTAGTTTATCCCTTTTTCAGAGCCTATGGATATCTTGTGTATGACGGTCGTCATGTTCTCCTTCGCTATCCTTTTGTCGTAGGCTGCTAGCGCTTCCCCGATGTCTTCGAAGAGCTGGTTCCTTTCGGATTCACTCATACTGTTATAAGTATCCTGCAACAGCCCGGATATCTTGTCCCACTTTTGTAATGAGCTCAGCTCGTCTGTGCTTTCAATATCTCTAATTTCGTTCTGCACATCTGCCGGCAGAAGAGGCACGACCACTTCAAAGAACCTGTCCCGGGTATTGGTCTGGTAGTACTGGTAGGGCATGTGCTTCTCATACGCGATATAGATACTGTCGTCTGATACGTACATTGTGCTTGCAGGGTTCATCATAAACGTGCTAGAGTTGACAGGGTTTTCCGCGTCACGTGCAAGATCTATCGATGTTATAGTGTTGAACGCATAGTACGGTTCGGGGTTGTCAAAGTAATAGATCTCCGGCCTTGCAATAGTCGTCCCTGCCTCAGTAACAAGTGGAACAATCGGATGGCGGTAGTCGTAGACGTCGCCGGTGGTCACAACATACACCAGGTTACCTATCATCCTCGCGCTGTTGTAGCTGCCTGATATCTCGTAGTCGTTGATGACTCTTGGATTCTCCCTGTCAGAGACATCAAGCAACATGGCGTGGGTCTTTGGCTGGTACACTTCCTGCGGGACAAAGTCGTATTCTTGTATTATGTAGTCCTGGCTATGCTCTTGATAGAATATGACAAGCGTATCGTTGTTCAGAAACATATTTTGCAGGGATTGGTCTTCCTGTATGTCGAGGGCTATCCTCGTAGCGATGGTCGCATTTTCTGCAGGGAATGCATCGACTATTGTCACCCTTTCGCCAGATAGAAGATAGATGTACCTGTCATCGTTCTTCAGGAAATCAGGCTCGTCGACTTCCTCCATCTGGACGTTGGTAGTAGAATAATCAAGATCGGAGCGTTCTATGGTAAATTGGGCGTTGCCATCAGCAGAGGGTTCAGATGTAGGTGATGGCGGCATTGTGCTAGACTCACCGGAGGGCAAACGCACGCCGGCTCCGTCAGAGTCAAGTGCGAGCTCGAACCTTTGCGAGCCAAGCTGTGTATATTGGTTTCGATTTGTTTCGACACTCGTCAAAAATGTCCTAAGTTCGTCAACTGACCCAAATTTCTTAAGCGCCTGAGAACCAGTATCAAATACAGCAGGGGATGTTCCGTTTGTAAGTGTCTCTGGTCCTCCAATGTCCTGCGGGATCAAAGTGTTACCAAGTGAGCTCAATACAAAAACAAAGCCTATCGCTGCAGCAACGCCGATGCCAGCCATGCCAAACATGGAATTTCTTGCCATTAACTCTCTCGCGCCCTTATCTGTGATTTCAATGCGGTGTTTGAATCTTAATTCTATGGTTTAGAACAGCCAGAGGCGATGTTCTAGGGTTTAGAACGCCTAGATCGTTTCGTTTTTGCTATGAAATGTCGACTTACGCCGATGCTCTAAAATTAAGCAATAATTCTATCATTGTCTGAAATTTATTTAATACCATTCATGAAAGGGCAAGCGTCAGAGTGTTAAGAAATTCGCCAATCGCCTAACACGACAATTATAATAATGCTGTTCTGAAACGGCGTACAGTCTGCCGGTCGCTGTTCTGAAACCTAGGCTTACCTATACCATCAAAGTAAAGGAGTCCGAAAATGTCAGACGAAAAGACAAACAAACTGCACATGTTTGCCTTGATTGCAGGCATACTTGCAATCAGCATGGTGGCAGCCAGCATCGTTGGTGGCCACCAGATGCTAAGTGCGCAGGCACAGCAGGACTCACACGACGACCCTATGCCAGTGGACTTGGAATGCGAAACTGGCGTCGAAGACTGTGAGCAGGAAATAGCGAAGGTAGTCCACTCGACAGTCTCAACATCAGGCACGGCGACAGTAGAGGTCACACCAGACAAAGCTTCCGTGACAATCGGAGTTGAGACACGCGGAGAGACTGCAGAAGAAGCAGCAGCTGCTAATGCAGAGTTGATGGAGAAGGTTCTCGCAGCCCTCAGGGACCTAGGCATTGCTGAAGACCAGATAAGCACCAGCTGGTACAACGTATGGCCAGTGTACGAGCGGACATCACCACCATGCATTGAGATCTACCCGCAGCCTCCTGAATGCGCTCCAAAGACCGAGATCGTAGGATATGCAGCATCGAACAGCGTGACAGTAACACTCGACGCTAACGATGACGTCGGCCAAGTAATAGACACCGCAGTCACAGCGGGAGCCACCAACGTGAACGGTGCATACTTCTTTGTCTCAAGCGAGAGGCAGGAAGAGATCCGCCAAGACCTGATCGCTGAGGCGATCGCCAATGCGAGAAGTCGTGCAGACAAGGCAGCGGAAGCAGTCAATATGGAGATTACCGGAGTCAAATCAATCAACCTGAACGACGTGTACTTCCCTGTCTTCTACAGGGAATTTGCGCAGGCAGCTGACGGAGGAACATCATCAACCCCGATACTCCCGGGTCAGCAAGAGATCTCAATGACTGTTCAGGTCACCTTCCGCATGAGCTAAGAACGGAATCGACTTTCAACTCTCATTTTCTTTTTCTAAACCCTTTTTAGCAAGGTGACGGCAATTTCAGCTGATTTGGACGTAGAGAAACTAGGGGCTGCAGAGCAGGTAATTTTGCAAGAAGTGACTGCGGTGGCCAGCGATCCTTCAAGAATCAGGGAAAGTGGATGCGCCGCATGCCACGTACTCTTTACGCTTGTCCGACAGATGAACCTGAGCGAGACTGATGCAGCCGACCTTCTGACGGAAGTGTTGCTTGCAAACCCCCAGCTTAACGACAGGTTCATTGACATGGTAGAGAACATCCACATGAAGAAGAGGATGATGGGAGTTACCTTTGCAATGAAGTCCAGGGATGCAAAGGACAGGTATATCGATTCGCAATTCAAGAATTCGCTCGATGAACTGTTGTCAGACGCGGCGAACTATGGAACCGAGGTCGTACTACGCAAGCTGATAATGTCATACATCGCTCTTGGCGTGGCGCAGAACCTCGGGATAGACTACCATGCAGCCACAGAAGAGCTCTACTACTATATGCGCAAGCGCGACGAAGAAACACACATGGCCCTGATGAAACATGTCCAATCCATAATCGAGAGGAGCAGGCATAGATGACAACAACAGAGGAAAGGACGTTTGAACTCCAAGACCTTGTCAAGCAGCTAGATAAAGAGGGAGGATACTTTCTGGACTTTTTGAAGGTGCGTGATCTGGAGGCAGGCATCATAGTGCTCCACCCAGGTGAGAAAGACACGCAAGAGCCGCACTCGGCAGACGAGCTGTATTATGTCATAGAGGGCAGCGGCTTTATCGAGCTCGGAGAGAGCCGCCGGCAGCACCCTGTAAAAAAGGGCTCGATAGTATTCGTGCCTGCCAAGATGCACCACAGGTTCTATGGCAACAAGGAGGATCTGGTTGTGCTCTACATGTTTGCAGAGTAGCTCCGTGTGCCTTTCCAGCGTTGCCAGTCCGGAAGCAGAGGTAACTAGTTTTTATAGCCCACCAACAGGTTTTTTATGGCCGCCTTGAGCATGTCAGGACATGATTCCGGTAAATTATTTTCTCGTCATAGGCGGGTTGGTGCTTCTGGTTCTGATCTTGTCACTATTTGTTTTCCCCTACATAGTCTGCCCTACGATCCCTCCGGATATCCAAGCCGACCCGAGGGATCCGCTAGGGGGGTTCTGCTCTGTTTTTGGATATTAGAAACATACAAAAGAGCCCTCCCTTGCATTTTGTGTGAATGCCAATTACCGATGCAGTGAAAAAGCAGATCGCGCAGCAGCGCAGACTGTTCTTCAAGATATGCTTCAAGTGCGGCGGCAAGAACCCCATTTCGGCATCAAGGTGCAGGAAATGCCATGGCAGCCACATGAGGCTGAAGAACAGGACGCTCGGAGCCAAGAAGTAAGAAGAATTTTCTCCCACCTTTTCCCTTTGTGATAAGCAAAAGTCGAAATGTGTGTGAGGTCTCTAGTATACTTTTAGCCAATTAAGATGTGTCATTTTTGAATGCAAAACTCCTTGGACTCCACTTGGCTGCTTATTGCCGGCTGATCCCGAAACGTAAGTGGTATATACCTGGCGCGCCGGAGGCCACATGCCTGCCTTCAAATATGACAGAAAGTGGAAGCGCAGGGTAGGAATGAGACGGATAAGCAGGACAATCACATGATTGTGTGGATAATGAAAGAAAAAAACCAGAATATGTTTGGGAACCTTCCGTGTAAGAAGATCTGCCAGTCTTAGTTCAAGGCAATTGGCTCGTTGGAAAAAAACCGTTGGTTGATTCAGGTTCCTTATGTACACAGGTGGAAAGTGGGCAGCGGGTGATTTGAACACCCGACCACCGCTGTGTAAGAGCGGTATCATAACCGAGCTAGACCAGCTGCCCGCATCAAGAACAAGTTCCTTGACATAATAAATAGCAAGCGTCAAAAAACGCTGGCAAGAGTCTGGCAAGAAAAAAGCCATGTTCACCTGTCTCATGCAGGCACCCACAGAGCCAGGCCAAGCTACTGCTACTCATCAGCAGCCCTCCCGGGTATCACCAAGGCAGTGATACCACAAGATGCTAGGTCCCTTCGCTGAAACCTTCAAGGTAAGCCTTTTGTGCAGGCGTCAGAGAATCGATCTCGACTCCCATTGACTGAAGCTTGGCGAGCGCGATTTCCTGATCCTGAGCTTTGTCGATGTTATAGACAAGAGGCTTCATAGTTTCACCATGTTGTGCAAGTTTCAGCACCGCAAGGAACTGGTTTGCAAAGCTCATGTCCATAACTTCAGACGGGTGACCTTCTGCTGCAGCCAGGTTCACAAGCCTGCCTTCGCCTATAAGATACACACGCTTGCCGTTTTTGAGCGTATACTGTTTTGTATGGTCGTTGATGTCTTTTTGCTGCACCGACTGGCTTTCAATCCCGGGTATTGAGATTTCGACGTTAAAGTGGCCGGCGTTTGCCAGGATGGCACCGTCCTTCATCTTGGTAATATCCTTCTCAGTAATGACATCCTTGCAGCCGGTCGTAGTCACGAATACATCGCCTACCTCGGCGGCCTTGTTCATCTTGGCTACAGAAAAGCCATCGAGCTTTGCTTTGAGTGCGGCTATTGGGTCAACCTCTGTAACTATGACGTTTGCCCCAAGGCCAGCGGCCTTTCTGGCTACGCCCTTGCCTACATGTCCATAGCCAGCTACCACCACATTTTTGCCTGACACCAGTATGTTGGTGGCGCGTATGATGCCGTCAAGCGCCGACTGACCTGTGCCATAAACATTATCAAAATCATGCTTTGTTTCAGCGTCGTTGACAGCAATAATAGGATATGCCAGCATGCCGGCGTTTTGCATGGCCCGCAACCTGATTACTCCGGTGGTTGTTTCCTCAGTGCCTCCGCGGATAGACTTTGGTTTGCCTTTGTGCATTTCAACCGTCAGGTCGGCTCCATCGTCTATTGTGACGTGCGGATCAATCTTCATAGCGGAACGAATGTCCTCGTAATATTCCTGCGAAGTGATCCCTCTGCTTGCAAATATCGCGATTCCCTCATCCTTTGCCAGAGAAGCCGCTACGTCGTCCTGTGTACTGAGAGGGTTGCAGCCGCACCACGAAAGCTCGGCTCCGGCGGCCTTGAGCGTCCGGACAAGGACGCCAGTCTCTTTTGTGACGTGCAGGCATCCGGTGACTCTAATTCCCTTCAGGGGCTTGGTCTTTTCGTATTTCTGGCGCAATGCAACAAGCACAGGCATGTGCGCTTCTGCCCAATCAATGCGGCTCCTGCCTTCTCGGGCAAGGCCAAGGTCTTTAACACGGAAATCCTCCATTCAAATGAGAGGGAATATCCATGCCATATATTAGTTCTACAGCAGGCCCCAAGTACGTGTGATCTGTATTACCTGCTCATCGCTGACCGGTTCGAACTCCTCATAGAACTGACCGACCGACCCAAAGTCGCCCGGCGAATGCAATACGATCACCGAGTCAGCCTCCTGTTCCAGCACTTCGACCGACTGCGGAGGTGCGACAGGAACAGCGACAGTAAGGCTTGCAGGGTTCTGCCTCCTTGCCCACCTGGCAGAAGCAATGACTGTCGCGCCGGTTGCAATACCATCGTCAATCAAGATTGCATTTTTGCCCGAAATAGTGTATGGTCTAGGTTTACGATAGGTCGCCGACCTCCGCCTTGTCTCTTCGGCCTGCCGCGACTTTTCGTTTTCGAGGTAGTCTTTGGAAATGCGTAGTGCGTTGACGAGGTAGCGGTTGACAAAAGAGGTGCCGTCCTCCATCACCGCTCCTATTGCCAGCTCCTCGTTGTCCGGTGCCCCTAGCTTCCGGGGAATCACGATGTCGAAATCCGCGCCAAGTTTCCTGGCAACAATGTCGGCGAGTATTACTCCGCCGCGCGGGATGCCAAGGACTATGGCGTTGTCAAAGCCTCTCTGTGCCAGTCTTTCCGCAAGGAGGTTGCCCGCGTCAATCCTGTTGCGGAACTTCATGCCATACCTACTTCATCTTCCATCGTTTTAAGTCTTGACTGATTTTGACCAGACATACATAGCGCCGTGAGCAGGCCCTGCACCCCTTTTGACGGTAGGCTAGAGAGGCTCCACTTACTCCCCCTACGGGTGTTCCAGCAGACAAGTGCACATACGATCAGAAACTCCGAGTGCCGGGAGCAAAAAACAAGACAGAGCAGAGCGAGTACTAATCGCTCAAAAGCTTGTCAGAAGATGGGTTGACGCTTTAGCGTCTAGAAGATGTCAGTTGATGACCCCGCGCGTCCAAAAATTATAATTCGGTGGCAGCTGCCTGACCCGTGTGCGAAAGCTACAGATCGCGGTAATAGGCTACAACAAGGACAGGTGCACCGATGTTGCAAGCAAGGTGGCCTACGAAGTTGGCAAGGAGATTGCGCGTGCTGGCGCCGTCTTGGTGTGCGGTGGCCTCGGCGGAGTCATGGAATCCGCATGCAAAGGGGCGAAAGAGAACTGCGGTATGACTATTGGCATAATACCGCAGGAAGAATTCAGATATGCAAACCAGTACTGCGACATTGTAATCTGCACTGGAATTGGCTATGCAAGGAACTTTATCGTGGCCTCTTCTGCCGACGGCATAATTGCAATCGGAGGCGGCGTTGGCACGCTGATCGAGATGGGCGTCGGGTACATGACTAAGAAGACCATAGTGGCGGTAGCAGGGAGCGGAGGAGTAGCCGACATGTACGGAGGCAAGTTTTTGGATGAGCGGAACAGGGTTCCGATAATTGTTGCAAATAGTGCGAGAGACGCGGTAGCCACAATACTGTCAGCTAATAGCAAAAATGATTAAGCCGAACTGGCACTCGAAGACATGTGGCTTTCCCTTAAGATTGCCTTGGCAGGTTCCTCGGCAACCCCGTGGTTTGCCCTTGCCATCACAGGTTCGGACTGGTTCACATGTTCCGTAGAACATGCGGTTTACCTGTTAGCCCAGAGATGGCAACTGCTCACGTCCTTGGACGCAGCGAGCCTTTACCCGATGCGCAGATTCTGCGTGGCAGATCGTTCCTCTGTTTCGGCCAGTCGGCTGGCTATTATACGACTCGAACGCATTTAAGATTTTCTGTGTATGCCTATAGAAGCGATTAGCCTCGATAGTTGACGAGGTAAGGGTCAGGCTCATAGAAGGAACCGTGTACTGCCGCCAGGTCCCTGAGCGTTTGGACAACGTTTTGTGTGCCAAAGTCCTGCACGGTGGCAAACAGCTCCTTCTTCAAGCCCATGCCAAGTTTCAGTGCCTTTTCAAGGTCTTCCTTGCTGCATACTTGATTTGTGATCAGCCATGCTGCGTTATTCGCAGCTACTGCAAGTAATGCTATAGGGTTGTACTTTGATGCTTCTTGCTCTGTGAGATTTATACGCTCGTACTTGTCTCCCTTGTATTCGTAAAAGCCCTTGCCACTCTTTTGGCCAAGGCTCTTTTCGTCGAACAGCTGCTTTACTCTTGGATGTGGACGTATGACCTTGTTGTCGCGTGAGTGCATCTCCACGGTGGCCTTGTGTATCACGTCAAGGCCGGTGTAGTCAGCAAGCTCGAATATGCCCATCGGGAACGACATCCGGAACTTGACCGCAGAGTCGATCGTAGTCATTGGAATGTTGTCCCTTTCCTGGCAGTAAACTGCTTCGTGCACTAATGGGATAAAGATGCGGTTGACAATAAAGCCGGCAACATCCTTTTGGCACAGCACCGGCTGCTTGCCCACCTTTTGCACAAAGCCCATTGCAACGTCCACCACGCTCTTGCTTGTATTGGCACCCGGTATGACTTCTACTAGCGGCATCAGCTGCGGCGGGTTGAAAAAGTGAAGGCCGATAAATCGATCTGGTCTGCTTGTGAGGGCAGCCATTTCGGTAATTGGGAGGGTACTAGTGTTTGAAGCATAAAGTGTCTTGCTTTCTGCAAAGCTGTCGACTTCGGTGTATACCTTTTTCTTCAGATTCATATCCTCCGGCACCGCTTCTATCAGAAGGTCAGCCCCCTTGAGCGCCTCCTTCAGGTCAACAACTGGTGTGATTCGAGCAAAGATCTGGTCGGAATCTGCCTGCGATAGCTTTTGCTTTTCGACCAGTTTGTTGAGCGACCATCTTATTTTTTCCATGGCCCTGTCCAGGAACGACTGATCAATGTCACGGAGAACTACATTGTAACCAGCCATCGCCGAGACCTGTGCAATACCATGTCCCATAACGCCAGAACCGAGGACGGCTATTTTGTTAATTGTTGAGAGCGACATTATACAGAGTCATGGATTGTGGGTAATTTTTAATGTTACTACCACTGACCCAGTATCATCATCAACTTTAAAACTAGACCAGTGCAATATCCTTTTGATCTGGTTGGATCTAGAGCGCTTTACGTCCGACGTCACTTCGCTTTCTAACAAAATGTCTGCTGGTGAGCCAGAGGATGTCGTGCAGAGAGTAGACTTTGTTAGGAAACGGCTCATTGATTTGTACAGCAGGAACCTTGTTAAAATAAACCACTCTGCAATGGAGCTTGTGTGCGCCAAGCACCTGATCCGGTACGGTTACCAAGTCGATGTCGAAAAGCAGCTTACAGATATACTTGTCTGCGATGTCTATGCGGAAAAGGGGGATGGCGCTGCAGTGGTAGAGATCGAGACAGGGTTCATCCCCCCGGAACACGCACTCGATCCGCTGTCGTACTATGCGGCAAGAATCGCAAGCAAAATAGCTCGCTACAGCAAGTTTGCAGACAAGTTTATACTTGCCACCCCTCCCGTCAGCATACTCCCCATACCGCAGCTTTTCCGGCGACCACCCAGAGACAGAAAGACAAGCGAAATCAAACAAGTAAAGACGCTCTGTAACATGTATTACAAGAACCCACCTGTAACAGAAGACGAAATCCTGAACGGCAGGCTCCACATCATTTACATCATTAACATCGATGCAGGAAAGGTGATAGAAATGGACGTCGACTCGTACTTTGATCAGATAGGCGGCATGCTTGACACTGGCATGGCCCTATGAGAATTTGGTTATAGTCTTTTGACCTGCAGTTGGCCTCTTGCCCCGCGGAGCGCGGATGGCCCTACTGTCGCTTTGCTTATCAATCGCAGACTTGACTACCTTTAGCACGTTGTCATCCTTGCTGCCAGCGACATAGACCACGTATACCAGGGCCTGATCTTTTCCTTCAGCCTTTCTGACAACCCTCCCTATCCTCTGTGCGACCTGATTCATGTTAGAGGTGCTTGCTATGATTATTGCTATCCCAACTTGCGGCACGTCGTACCCTATTTCAAGTGTGTGAACAGACAGTAACGGGAAATAGTCCTTGCCCCACCTCCCCAGCAGCTCGTGCCTTTCCTGCGGCTTTACGCCGTTGTGTATGGTCTGTGCAGGTATGCCGGCGTCTTCCAGCATGTCTTTCAGCTGCTGGATAGACTCGATCGTTTCGCTAAAGATCATGATGCGTTCGTTTTGGTGAGCCTTGACCAGCTCGACTGCCTTGAGCAGTTTTTCCTTGGTTGTGCTCAAAAGCTCCTTGCGCTTTCGCACCTGGGCAAACCAAATCTTTGCCAGAGATCCCCTTGCACCGCCGCGCATCAGTATCTTGGTCATTTTGACAGGATCGTATGCCTGCAATTTTCTCGAAATGTCCTTTATGGCAGCGCTAGCCTCGTCATACACCTTCTGCTCTTCCGGCGTAAAGCTGACTTGAACTGGTCTGACAACGGGCTTTGCAAGACGTCCGTCAGTTACTGCGTCCTTTATCAGATATTTCTTGACTGGCGGAGCCACTGTCAAAATCGTCTGGTATTTTGGATCGCGCTCATTTATCGTGGCCGTAAGACCAAGTATCGCTTTTTGTGGGTCTTCTACAATGATGTCAAATATGCCGTCAAAGGCAACCGCAGTTTCGCTCGCGAGGTGGACTTCGTCAAGCACAACCATCCTTGAGTTCCGGATAAGATAGGGATTGTTGATCGCGCTCTGGTACGTGCTTATCGTTATCTCCCTTACATCCTTGCGTTCACCGTAATAAACCCCAATGTAGTCGTCATGAATGCCGTAGCGCTGCAGGCGCTGAACGTTCTGCTCTATCAGGACTATCCTTGGCACGAGAAAAATGATCGGGAACCTGTCCTGGACAGAGAGGCCGGCCGCGCGCCTTGCGCATTCAAACGCGATCTCTGTTTTGCCGGTGCCGGTGCTGAAAATGACAGAGCCCCGGCAACCATTAGCAACCCACGCCTCCGCCGCCTCAAGCTGGTCTTTTTTCAGCTCGAATGGAAATTTTATGGCAGAGATGGCTGGCGGCAACGCAGGAGCTGAGCCCAAAGCGAATAAAAACTTTAATGATTGCCGCGTCCATGATTGTCCATAGTGAAAGCACTTGTATACATGCTCCATCAGGATGACCCTTTCAAGTGCACTGCGGCAAAGCTTGCCAAGTTTCGCATCGCAGAGCCTGTAAAATCTATCAGCAAGAGTAGCATTGTGCTCAACCCTTTCTCTCCGACCCCGGTGATGAAGAATGATGCCAATATTGCTGGCTCGATCTGCGCCATTGATTGCTCGTGGGAGCGCGCTAATGAAGTGTTAAAACATCAGCGTCTGCTGTCGAGGGGAATTGGCCGGAGGCTTCCGGCCATGCTTGCTGCAAACCCCACCAACTATGCCAAGCTGGGCAAGCTATCAAGTGCAGAAGCCCTTGCAGGCGCGCTTTACATTCTCGGAGAGAAAAAGCTGGCGGCTGAAATAATGGACAAGTTCAAGTGGGGCCACACATTTTCAGAGTTGAACGCTAACCTTCTTGAGGACTATGCGAACGCAGAAACTCAAGAGCAAGTGGCCCAGCTGGAAAAAGAGTATTTTCCGCAGCTGGCCTAGGTTTTAATACCAAGCCTGCGAAAAATGATCCTGCGAGCCAGTGGGCGGGTCACTCGAAAGAGAGGAAACTCCTCCCTCACTGCAGGCACCCGAATTAGCGATAATTAGCCGGAGACGGCTGGCTACGGAACAGAAAAGAAATCCAGTCAGGGCACACTCAATGCAGACGATGATGGCGCATAGCCTGAGATTCCTGATACTGGAATGAAACTGCCGACCCGGGTGGAGCAAGGCCAAACAGAGCTCAGGTTCCTGCAACTGCTCAGGTTGGCTGCTCAGCGGAATCCCGCTTAAAACAGAAGGAGGGTTACTGCTGGCACGCGCTATTTCTTCTCGGTCCTGTTCATTCAAGCAATGCTTGTCTTTTTGTTGGGCATTGCCGTTGTTGGCTATCGTTCCGGATCGCGGACGTTGCGATAGCCTCCTCCTACCTCTTCTGGATTTTCGTCCCTTTCTTCCGCTATCCGTACCTTTTGATTAAAGTCAGAGAGGTAAGTTGTCCTTTGCCCGTATCGCGTCGTCTTGAACGTCTCGAAACCATGCGAATACTGCTCCTTCTCGGGATGGCTGGTATGGGAATATCCCTTTGCAACATCTTCGCTGCTGATCAGAAGCCAGAGCACCTTGCCATCGTATGCATCGATAACATATTTTGGAATCCAGTACTTGTCCTTGTTCACCAAGCCTTTTTCGAGGAGGATATAGTTTTCCGCGATCTCTTTTATCTCTCCCAACTCCTTGCCGTCGTTTGTGCAGACCCTCTTGCCCTTTAGCTTCTCCCACAATATCGCCGGGCCTTCTTCTCCTGCCATGAATAACACGGCAGACTATCTGCTATAAAGATTGGAGAAACGAATTCTCTGAAATCTATGCAGGATAGTAATTACTAATCAGGAGCTCGCTGTACCCGGTCCGCATCGAGCCCTTACAACTGATTGCCCTCGCCGCTCGCGCCCGGCTCTGCACAAATCCAGAATAAAGATTGCGGACATGCTCGGTATCCGAATTGCTAAGAAGCACTCTACAGCCTTTCTTGTCCAGCTCTCGAAAAACTGCTGCCAACTCGATCTGGTCTTTATTACCGAAGCCATCCTTGGTATACTCGACAAAGTTTGCCGTGCGGCTGAGCGGAATGAAAGGCGGATCGAGATAGACAAAATCTCCTGCGCGGGCTTTTTTGAGCACATGCCTATAGTCAGCGACGGCGATCTTGGCATCAGAGTAGTTCAGGGCGGCGCTTGCTTTGCGCAGCTGATCCCTGTTGCAGATCGTCGGGTTGCTGTACCTCCCGATTGGCACGTTGAATCTGCCACTCCGATTCACCCTATACAGACCGTTGTAGCAGGTCTTGTTCAGTGTGATGAACCGGGCAGCTGCTTCTATCATGTCTGCTGGCTGCTCTGATCTGAGCTTGTAGTAATAGCGCACCGGATTTTTGCGGTATCCCCTTTCGTGCCTTTCAAGTGCTGCGATCAATTCCTCAACGTTGTTTTTCACGACATTGTATGCATTGACGAGTTCTCTGTTTGCGTCAGAGAGATACGCAGTAAAATCCAATCGGGAAACCAGATGGAAAAAGAATGCACCGCCGCCAAGGAAAGGTTCAAAGTACCTGTCAAAGGCAGGAACGCGGGAATCAAGTGTTGCCAAGAGCTGGGTCTTGCCGCCAGCCCACTTGACAAAAGGCGCAGCTACTGGTCGGGTCAGAAGCTGGCGCTGCGACATCCATCTTTGGAGAGGATATAGGATTTTATTAAAACTTTGCCGAATACTGTGGCTCTGTTGTTCCACACTTGACCGTCAAGCGTTGTGCCTGTTCATGCCAGGGGATGTCCAGTCCAAAATAACAGCAAGAGAACACACAGCCAGGACGGCCGAGAAAAATGGCAAAAAAGGATGAGTCTTGGATGCAGATGGGCTAGCAAGTGAACCCGTCAGTCCGTTGCCAAAGTAGCAAGGCTTGGCAATATGCAAGACGCGTGGTGCAAAAAAGTAGAGAATCCCTATAGCACATGAACAAAGTGCATCTCAAGTCATTGACTGCCAGGAGATGATGCTCAACAGAAGCATCTTGTATGCGTTGTTCCTCAAATCTGAAATAAACAAACAATGTTCCAAAAACCTGTCCCAGCAGCAGCATAATTCACAAATTTAGCGTGTGTTCTTGATTTTCGAAAACATTCAGGAATGACAATTTTTCTAGGTCACACAACAAGTACTATCGACACACTTTTTAATAATTCACATAATTCAACGGGCTGCTATTGTCCATCAACAGAAAAATCATGGTTATTGATGACGAGCAGGACATACTGAAGCTGGTTCAGACTGCGTTGAAAAAATACGGCTACGAAGTCGACATTTTTTCCGAGCCCAAGAAGGCCCTTGCATATTTCAACAAGCATCATCGTGACTATGGCCTTCTGCTTGTAGATATCAGGATGCCCGGGATGAGCGGCATCGAATTTGCGAGGCATGCTAGGCAGGTCGCACCGGAAGTCAAGCTTTTGCTCACGACTGCCTTTGAAACTACCGCCCAAGAAATCCAAAAGGATTTGGAATTTATCAGCACAGACGACCTTTTAAGGAAACCGTTCACGCTCTCCCGCATATGTAAGGCGATAGAGAAACATCTCGGTCGCAGGACGTAATGGAGGATGATAGGGGATTGCTGAAATATCATGATAATCGGATGGAGTTTAACAGAGATTGGCTAGGGCAAAAGCTAGTAGATGATGGTGTCTTTGCGGTTCCCGAACAGCTCTGCACAGCATGGTTTAGCGTACACAAGATCCAGATTTACAACGAGCTTGAGTAGTCAAGAGAGATATCACGATACTAGGAGCCGATTGGTGACAATTTCTTCTTGTTCAACGTCCTGCGAAGATAGTTGTCGATGTTTTTCATCATTGTTGGGTCTCCCTCTACTTTTGACCGCAGGTAGCCATCGGTGTAATGCACGTTTACGTAATTGATCGCATCTGTCGCTGGGTAGTATTCATACTCGACTATGATCTGCGAAGGCCGCCCCTGGAGGCGGAAGCCGAGCGACATCCGCCCTCGAGTGAACGGCTCTTTTTTTCCGCTGTTTTGTAGGTCATACAGAATCATCATGGAATGGTTGAACTGTCTTTTGTGGGCTTCCACATCAGAATGAAATGCAAAATGCCTCCCGCATTCACCACACAGCCATAAAACCTTGAGGTCGTCTGGATGCATCAGCCCAGCTGAAGCTGGGCAATCAATGGATTTAAAGGTAGATATACGACTCTGCGTTCTTGTGCAAATCTGAAACAAGCAAATGATGTTCGAAAACATGCATCGGCAGCACCATAATTCACGATTTT